>CAKTEB010000066.1 GCA_934546685.1 uncultured Oscillospiraceae bacterium | reverse complement strand
GAAAAGAGTTGCAGGAAGTCCTGTAAAATGTTACAATAATCACATTACAAACGGCATTGTGCCGAGAGAGGTGCATGACATGATGATTTCCACCAGAGGCCGCTATGCGCTCCGGGTCATGATCGATCTGGCAGAGCAGAACAGCGACGGCTATGTCTCCCTGCGGGAGATCGCCCAGCGGCAGGAGATCTCTGAGAAATACTTAGAAACCATCGTTCGTTTTCTGACCCAGGAGGGCCTGGTGTCCGGCGTTCGGGGCAAGGGCGGCGGCTACCGGCTGACCCGCAGGCCGGAGGAATATACGGCGGCGGAGATCCTGGGGGTGGCGGAGCTGAGCCTCAGCCCCGTAGCCTGCCTGGAGAAGGGGGCAAAGCCCTGCCCCAGAGCGGAGCAGTGCCGGACGCTGCCTCTTTGGAAGGGACTGGATCAGGTGGTCATGGACTACCTGGGGAAGTACACGCTGGCAGATCTCATGGAGCAGGAACGTCAGGCCCGGGAGGATGAGACGTGAAGAAGGTATTGGTGGCCATGAGCGGAGGCGTGGATTCCTCTGTGGCGGCCTATCTTCTGAAGGAGCAGGGCTATGACTGCATCGGCGTTACCATGAAGCTATATGAGGGAGAGGACGGCCGGGAGAGCACCTGCTGCTCCCTCAGCGATGTGGAGGACGCGAAAAGCGTATGCCGCCGGCTGGGGATCCCCCATTATACCTTCAACTTTACCGCGGACTTCGAGGCCCAGGTCATCGATCCCTTTGTAAAGAGCTATGAGCAGGGCCGGACGCCCAATCCCTGCATCGACTGCAACCGGCGGCTGAAATTTGAGCGGCTCTATCGCCGGGGCCTGGAGCTGGGCTGCGACTATATCGCCACGGGGCACTATGTCCGCAGGGCGGAAGAACCGGACGGCACCGTTTCCCTGTATAAGGCCATGGATCCGGAGAAGGAGCAGAGCTATGTGCTCTACAACATGACCCAGGAGCAGCTGCAAAAGACCCTGTTTCCCCTGGGGGAGCTGAAAAAATCTCAGGTGCGGGAGATCGCCGAGGCCCAGGGGTTTCTCAACGCCCAGAAGCACGACAGTCAGGATATCTGTTTTGTGCCGGACGGTGACTACGCGGCGTTCATCGAGGAATACACCGGCAAGAGCTACCCGCCGGGCCCGGTGCTGGACGTCCAGGGCAACCGCCTCGGTACCCATCGGGGCATTATCCACTATACTGTGGGCCAGCGGAAGGGGTTGGGACTTGCCCTGGGGCAGCCCATGTATGTGAAGTCCACGGATGCGGAGACCAATACCCTGGTGCTGGGCCACAATGAGGAGCTGTTTTCCAGCACCGTCTATGCGGAAAATCTCAACTGGATCCCTGGCACAGCCCCAGAGGGTTCCATGAACGTGGTGGCCAGAGTCCGCTACCACGGGAAGGATCAGCCTGCCGCCCTCTATTTCCTTGGAGAGGGAAAGATCCGTGCGGAATTCCAGGTGCCCCAGCGGGCCGTGACCCCCGGTCAGGCCATCGTGTTCTATCTCGGCGACCAGATGCTGGGCGGCGCGGAGATCACAAAGGGCGAATAACAACGAAAATGAGCTCCCCATACGGCGTGCCGTATGGGGAGCTTTGCGTCTATGAGGATTATTTCCGCTGGGCCTTCTGTAGGGCCTGGTACCGGCTGAGCCGCAGCAGCAGGACCGCCGAGACCACCGCCAGAACCGCAGTCGTCAGATACGAGGCAATCGCGTTGCCCCGGAACAGGTACTGGGAGACCAGGCCGAAGATCACCGCACCCAGGCCCAGAGGCAGCAGTGCAGCGGCGTAATTCAGCGCGGCGTGCTTTCTGCCGAAGAGCTCCGTGCAAAGGGCACTGTGGACAGCTATGACGCCGCCGAAGACAAAGGCCAGCAGGACGACGGTGATGAAGTAACCGTAGCCGCCGATAAAGGTCAGCAGCAGGGAGCAGGCCAGCGTCACGCCGCAGAGCAGATACAGAGCGGGGAACCGGCCCAGCTGATCGGAGAACCAACCCATGACTACCCTTCCGGCGGTGTTCGCGATACCCGCAAGGATCACGCAGGTCAGCACCATCCCAGCTGTGAGGCCCCGGTCCGTGCCCAGCTGGTGGATCTGGGGAAAGGCGACGCACCAGACACCGCCCAGGCAGAGGATGGAGAGGCACAGGCACCAGAAGGGCGGCATATTCACCAGCTGGGGGAGGGCGGCGTTTGGATCATAGACAGATCTTGCGTGCCTGAGGGTTTTGTCATACTGGTTATCTGGCAGGGAGAGAAATAGGCATGCGGCCAGCCCCAGCACCAGGAGGATCAGTGCCAGAATCAGAAATACCGGGCGGAGGCTGACGATGCCGTCATCCCCTCGGTTGGCGTTCATAAGAAGCTGCGCAATGGGGGCAAGAATCACAGCGGACAGTCCAAAACCGGAGCAGGACAGCCCGGCGGCCATGCCGATCCGCTGGGGCAGCCATTTCAGGATGCAGAAGATGGAAGCGCCATAGGCGATGCCGGCACCCAGACCGGCCAGAAGCCCATAGGTGAGATCCAGCAGCCCCATGGACTTTACAAGGCCGGAGAGCGCTGTGCCCGCCGCAAACAGGACGATGCCGATCATACCGGGGAGCTTCGGCCCCATCCGGCGGCTGAGCATACTGCCAATCAAGCTGCCGCAGACCAGAGCCAGCAGCATCACGGCGGGAACCATGGCCGCACCGCGTCCAATGCCCGCGGTATTCTCCAGACCGGCGGAATAGGCGGCGGTGATGGTGCCCTCCAGGGCGCTCCAGAGATAGACGACGCCCACACACAGCTGGACTACCATGCAGGCGGCGATGGAGACCCAAGGGTTATTCTTCTTGTTCAATTCATTCAGTCCTTTCCCTTAAAAGCCTCCGGGCGGCCGTGCGGCGGCCTGTGGCTCCTATCTGCACCATTATACCATGATTTTCCGCCCCAACGCAAGGGAAAAGGGCGGAATCAAGGGGATCCCGGCGAAAGATCCGGGAGAAACTGCCGGAAGGCCGTGGGCAGAGCATATTCCCTGCCAATGGCGGCACGATCCGCCCAGATAAACGCTGAATTCTCTCTGCCGCAGTGGAGCCTTGCCCCGGTCATGTTCCACTGGATGTGGGTGAAAATATGGCGGCGGCTGACCAGCTTTTCCAGATATTTTGGCGCCAGTCCCCAAGCCTCAGTCTGGGCGATGATCTCCTGGGCGCTGAGCGTGCCGGAGACATGGGGGAATTCATAGAGTCCCGCCAAAAGGCCTGTGTCGGGCCGCTTCCGCAGGGCGATTTGATCCCCGCAGGTCAGCAGGAATACGGTCATATCCTCCTGCCGCCGGGGCTTTTTCGCCTTACGTACCGGGAGCTCATCGACAGTGCCCCGCTGCCGGGCAAGACACGCATCGCCCATGGGGCATTTTTCGCAGAGGGGCGCGCCGTTGGGCACGCAGACCATGGCCCCCAGCTCCATCAGCGCCTGGGTGAAGTCCCCTGCGGTCTCTGGGTAGATCTCGGCCAGGGCCTCGGTGATGCGCTTTTTCTCCCTGGGCTCGTCGGTGCAGCCGTAATAGTCGCAGACTCGGCTCACCACCCGCAGTACGTTCCCGTCAACGGCAGGGGTGCGGGCTTCAAAGCAGATGGAGGAGATGGCCCCGGCGGTGTAATCTCCGATGCCGGGAAGCGCCCGGATGGCGTCATAGTCCCGGGGAAATACCCCGTGATGCTCCGATAAGATCACCTGGGCGGCCTTTTGGAGGTTCCGGGCCCGGTTATAGTAGCCCAGGCCCTCCCACAGCTTTAAGAGCTGGGGCTCTGGCACCTGGGCCAATGCCTCTATGGTGGGCAGGGCCGCCAGGAACCGGGTATAATAGCCCTTTACCGCCTCCACTCGGGTCTGCTGGAGCATGATCTCCGACAGCCAGACATGGTAGGGCTCCCGGTCCTGCCGCCAGGGCAGCTCCCGCAGGTTTCTCCGGAACCAATCCGGCAGCCGCTGGGGCAGCAGAACGAGGGGCGTAAATACTTCCTCCATTCAGCGGTTATCCACCTTTTCCGGGTATAGGTCGTGCTGGGACAGCCGAAGCCACGCTACCTCCTCCCAGCGGGTGCCGGGGCGGCCGTAGTTGCAGTAGGGATCGATGGACAGGCCGCCTCTGGGGGTGAACTTGCCCCAGACCTCGATATACTTGGGATCCATAAGCCGGATCAGATCCTTCATGATGATATTCATGCAGTCCTCGTGGAAATCCCCGTGGTTGCGGAAGGAGAAGAGGTAGAGCTTGAGGCTCTTGCTCTCCACCATGCGCTCACCGGGCACATAGCTGATATAGATGGTGGCGAAGTCCGGCTGGCCGGTCTTGGGGCACAGGGAGGTGAACTCCGGGCAGTTGAACTTTACAAAATAGTCGTTGTCCGGGTGCTTGTTGGGGAAGGTCTCCAGGACCTCCGGGGCATAGTCGGTGGGGTATTTCGTTCCGGCGGCGCCCAGGCTGGTGACGCCGGAGAGTTCATTTTCGGTTCTTCCAGAAGCCATGATATCATTTCCTCCTTATTTCAGCAGGGGGTCTACGACCCCGTTTTTCTCAAAGGCGGCCTGACGGTCAATGCAGGTGCCGCATTTGCCGCAGGGCTTGTCGCCGCCCGCGTAGCAGCTCCAGGTGAGCTCGTAGGGAACCTTCAGCTCCAGGCCCTTCTTCACCACGTCGGCCTTGGTGAGAGATACGAAGGGCGCCTCGATGGTGAGCTCGTTGCCGCTGCCCAGGTAAACGGCCTGGTTCATGGCGTTGACGAAATCCAGGGAGCAGTCGGGATAGGCGGCTCCGGCGGCATCGTCGGCGTGGGCCCCGTACATGATCTTGGAGCACCCGTGGCTCAGAGCAATGCTGGCCGCGGAGGACAGAAACAGGCCGTTCCGGAAGGGCACATAGGTGGAGACGGGATGGGCTCCGCCGGTCTCCTCGATCTGCTGGGCATAGCTCTCCTGGGGGATCTCGTCGGTGGACTGTTTTAGAAGGCTGCAATTACTGCCCGCAAAGATCACCGAAAGATCCAGCTCCAGCCGCTGGACCCCATAATACTCAGCCACGGCCTTGGCCGCCTGGATCTCCTTATCGTGCTTCTGACCGTAGTAGACGGACAGGGCCAGAACGTTCTCGGCGCCGACCTCTTTGACTGCCATGGCCAGACAGGTGGTGCTGTCTACGCCGCCGCTGGACAGAACTAGAATTTTCATTTCAGCATTGCCTCCAATCTCATTTGCAGCACAGGGTCCGTTTCAAATTTGCCCCGGTAGGTTTCTGTGATGGTTTTGGTGCCGGGCTTCTGGATGCCCCGGGCGGTCATGCAGCTGTGGCAGCCGGAGATCACCACGGCCACGTCCTCGGAGCCGGTGACCATAGAGATGATCTCGGCGATATCCCGGCCCAGGCGCTCCTGGAGCTGGAGCCGCCGGGCGGCCATATCGGCGATCCGCGCGATCTTGCTGAGGCCGATGACCTTGCCCTGGGGCAGATAGCCCACGCTGACCTTCATATCATACATCAGCGCCATGTGGTGCTCACAGTAGGAGAACACGTCGATGTCCTTTACCAGCACCAGATCGTGGTGGTCGGGGTCGGCCTCCTCAAAGGTCTTGTCAAACATCCGGGCGATCTCCTCGTTGGTGTAGTTCATGCCCGCAAAGACCTCTTCATACATTTTTGCTACCCGCTGAGGGGTCTCCCTGAGGCCCTCTCGGTCCGGATCGTCCCCCAGGGCCACCAAGATTCCCCGGATGTGTTCCTCGATTGCTTTTGTGTCGATCATGGTTACACCCCCTGACGGTCCGGGTCCCAAATGACCTTGTGGAGCTGGAGCTGCAGGGTCACCCTGGTCATGCGGTGTTCCTTCATAAACTCCACCATGTCGCAGGGCTGGATGGAGCCGAACACCGGGCTTAAGTATACATTGGTGCGCTGGGTAAGGCCGTATTTCTCCATTACCTGCCGGGCCCGTTCCAAATCGGCGATGGAGCCGCAGACGAATTTTACCGTGTCCTGCCGGGTCAGGAGGGGCAGGTTGGAAAGGCACATGGACTTCTCCATGCCGCTGGCGGAGAGCTTGTAGTCCATAGTAAAGGAGGGGCGGCAGGGGAGGGCGAGATAGGAGGCGAGATCTACGCTGCCGTTGGTCTCCACCTCCACATAGAGCTCCGGATCCCGGCACAGGAGATCCAGCAGCTCACCAATATGGGGCTGGATCATGGGCTCGCCGCCGGTGACGGTGACGTTTTTGCTGCCGCTCTCCTTCACCAGCTGATAGAGCTCCTGCTGAGATAAGTGCTGCCGGGCGGCGTCAGGGGTCTCGGCCCATTTGGTGTCGCAGTAGGCGCAGCGGAGATTGCAGCCGGCCAGCCGGATAAAGAAGGCCAGCTGACCTGCCCGGGTGCCCTCTCCGTTGATGCTGAGAAAGGTCTCCGCTACATTATAAAGTGACAATGTGAGGAGCCTCCTTTCCACTCCGGTACACGGCGCAGTTGTTGGGGGTCTCGTAGACCGCCACCTCGTAGGGGCGGAGCCCCTGGGCCTCCAGCTTTTCATACAGATACCGGCTGAGATTCTCCGCAGTGGTGCGGAAGGGCAGGAAGACCATCCGGAATTCCTCCTCACGAAGGGCCTCCAGGGTCTTCTCCTTTAAGGAGCCCTCCTCCACCAGCAGGGCGTGGTCAAATTCATCGGCAAGGGCGGTGAGGGCGGCCTTTAGGTCGCCAAAGTCGATCAGCATCCCCTTTTTGGGGCCGTCGGAGATCAGGGTATCCCCGGAAACCTTTGCCACCACGCGCCAGCGATGGCCGTGGAGATTTCTGCACTTTCCCTCATAGCCCTTTAGAAAATGGGCCGCGTCAAAGCTGGCTTCCGCCTGAAGCATATACATGGAAATCATCCTCCAATGGGCCCGTCCCGTACAAAAAAAGAGCGCAATCACTGCGCCCTAAAGCCCCTGGGCGCTGAGCGCACAGGGGAATACCTGGTTTTGTTTACTGACAGGAGGGCCGCGAACTGTCATATAAATTGTAAAGGCGCACAGAGGACTCTGTGCGCTTGGGATTATAGCACGTTAAGGCGAAAAAAGCAAGGACTCTTACAGCTTGCTCAGGGCATTCTCATAGGCCCCAAAGAGCCGGGCCGCGCTGGAGAGCAGCTGGGTGAAAGTCTCCTGCCCGACGGAATCCACCACGCCCCGGTGGAAGGCACGCATCTGCTTTGTAGCGGTGTCGTATACCTGATGGCCGGAGGGAGTCAGGGAGACAAAGGTGTTCCGGCGGCTGTTTTTGTCCACCGTGCGCAGGATCCAGCCCTTTTCCTCCATGGCCTTGAGCAGCTTGGAGATCATGGATACGGATACCGACAGCTCCTCGGCCAGGGCGGATACATAGACCCCCTGGGCGTCGGGATGGGCATTTTGATTCATGGTCAGAGCCGTCAGGATCAGGTACTCCGGCTGGGTAACGCCGGGTGTGATCTTGCTCCAATCCATGCGCCGAAGATGCTGATGCAGGAGCAGAAAGGCCTGAGCGCCGGCGAGCTTTTCCACAGTAACATTCTCCACAGTGACATTCCTCCGTTCTCAGGGTGTATTTTACTGCAAAAAATTTCTTGTGTCAACAATTTCGATATTCAAAAAATGTTTACATTTTTTCTCTGCGCCCTGTGGTATGATATGCCTGCTACATTGTGCGCGTCAAAGAAAGGGGTACCCCATTGCTGCAACTGAAAAATATCAAGAAGGATTATCTCTCGGGAGACGAAACGGTCCACGCTCTCAAGGGCATCGATATCGCCTTCCGGGAAAATGAGTTTGTGTCGATCCTGGGCCAGTCCGGCTGCGGAAAGACCACGCTGCTGAATATCATCGGCGGCCTGGACCGCTACACCTCCGGCGACCTTATCATCAACGGCCGCTCCACCAAGGAGTATAAGGACAGGGACTGGGACAGCTACCGGAACCATTCCATCGGCTTTGTATTCCAGAGCTATAACCTGATCCCACACCAGAACGTTTTGTCCAACGTGGAGCTGGCTCTGACCCTCTCCGGCGTATCCAAGGCCGAGCGCCGCCGCCGGGCCAAGGAGGCTCTGGAAAAGGTGGGTCTGGGCAATCAGCTGAAAAAGCGGCCCAACCAGATGTCCGGCGGCCAAATGCAGCGGGTGGCCATCGCCCGGGCCCTGGTCAACGATCCGGATATCCTGCTGGCGGATGAGCCCACCGGCGCCCTGGATTCAGAGACCTCCGTGCAGGTTATGGAGATCCTCAAGGAGGTGGCCAAGGACAAGCTGGTCATCATGGTCACCCACAACCCGGAGCTGGCGGAGAAATACTCCACCCGCATCGTCCGGGTGCTGGACGGCGAGGTGGTATCCGATTCCAGACCCTATACGCCGGAGCCCGGGGAGCTGGAGAAGGCAGCCAAGGCCGCCCCGGCCAAGAAGCCCTCCATGAGCTACTTCACAGCACTGAGCCTGAGCCTCCATAATTTGATGACGAAGAAGGGCCGCACGATCCTCACGGCCTTTGCGGGCTCCATCGGCATCATCGGCATTGCCCTGATCCTTTCTCTGTCCAGCGGCATGCAGAACTATATCGACAAGATGGAGGAGGACACCCTGACCTCCTATCCCATCACCATCCAGGAGGCCACCATGGACATGACCTCTATGATGGGAACCATGATGAGCGCGGGCAGCAGCGGCGAGGAGCATGAGGCCGGACAGATCTATTCCTCCGGAATCATGACGGATATCATCGACTCCATGATGTCCAAGATCTCCACCAATGATCTCGCCTCCTTCAAAAAGACCCTGGAGAAGGACGGCAGCGACATTGCGGCCCTGGCCTCGGAGATCCGCTACACCTATCCCACGGAGATCGACATCTATACCAAGGACGTCAATGACAGGCTCCTGCGGGTGAATCCCATCTCCGTGCTGGACGAGATCGGCATGGGCGGCATTGCCTCTCAGATGGGCATGAATAATATCAGTGTCTGCACGGAGCTCTCCGACAACCAGCAGACCCGGGAGAGCGACTATGAGCTGCTCACAGGCAGCTGGCCCCAGGGGAAGAACGAGGCGGTGCTGATCGTCACAAACAACTTTGAGATCACCGACTACACCCTTTACGCCCTGGGCCTTAAGGACACCCAGCAGCTGAAGGACGCCATCACCCAGGCCCAGAAGGATCTGGGGGAGGACGGCACCGTCAGCGATACGGACATTGCCCAGGAGGAGACCACCTATTCCTATGAGGAGCTCATGAACCTGGATCTGCGGCTGGTGCTGCCTACGGACAAATATCAGGAGCAGGACGGGGTATACACAGATATGTCCCAGGATGACAGCTACATGGAGAAGCTCTATGACAACGCTGAATCCCTGAAGATCGTGGGCATCGTCCGCTCCACTGCCGAAAATGGCAATGAATACGGCACCATCGGCTATACCTCCGACCTGACCCGCTATATGGTGGAGCAGGTGAACGGCAGCGCCATCGTTCAGGCCCAGAAGGACGATCCGGACATCGACGTGTTTACCGGCCTGCCCTTTGCGGGCACCGAGGCTGGAGACGCGGCCCAGGCTGCCCAGAGTGAAAGCGGGGAGGATGCGTCTGCTGGCTATAACGAGGCCCAGAGCGCTCTGATCGCCCAGACTGTGGCATCGCTCCCGGAGATGTACCAGAGCCAGCTGACGGCCCTGCCGGAGGAGCAGCAGGCGGCCATGCTCATGGAAAACGATCTGCTGACCCAGGAGAAGCTGGACGCATTGGGAGACGGCAGCTCTGCCAGTGCTCCGGTGGTATCGGATTCCACCTATGAGCAGAACATGACTGCCTTGGGCGCGGCCACTCTGGAGGATCCCAACTCCATCAGCCTCTATGCCTCCTCCTTTGAAAACAAGGAGGCTCTGACGGACGCTCTGGACGATTACAACGACAAGATGACTGCAGAGGGCAAGGACGATCAGGTGATCCACTATACAGACTATGTGGGGCTGCTCATGAGCTCCGTGACGGATATCGTCAACATTGTCAGCTATGTGCTCATCGCCTTTGTGGGCATCTCCCTGGTGGTGTCCTCCATTATGATCGGCGTCATCACCCTGATCTCCGTTCAGGAGCGCACCAAGGAGATCGGAATTCTCCGGTCCATCGGCGCTTCCAAGCGGGACGTGAGCCGGGTGTTCAATGCCGAGACCCTGATTATCGGATTGGGGGCGGGTGTCATCGGCATTGTGGTGACGCTGCTGCTGAATATCCCCATCAATATGATTATCAATCATCTGGCGGGGATCGGCGACGTGGCGAAGCTGCCCCCGGTGGGCGCGGTGATCCTGGTGCTGATCTCGGTGCTGCTGACTATGATCGCGGGACTGATCCCCTCCAGGACTGCCGCCAAGAAGGACCCGGTGGAGGCGCTGAGAACGGAATAAGATGCAAAAGGACCAGAGCTGTCACGGCTCTGGTCCTACTTTTATAGATCGTCCGGCACCCGATACCAGCTGGACTCCGTGCGCCTGACCCGGAACCCCAGCTTCTCATAGAGGCCCAGGGCCGGGGCGTTGTCCGAGGCCACGGTGAGGGTCAGCTCCGGGCCTGGACACCGGTGGAGCAGGGCCAGGGCAAGATCCGTACCCCGGCCCCGGTATTTGGGCAGCACCGCGATGGCGGCCAGCTCATTTCCGTGGAGCTCTCCGATGCCGTAGGGCTTCTCTTCATCGGTAAGGGCAAGGAACGCCTGCTGCCCCTGCTGATAGATCCGGGCGATCTGGGCCCGGTCATAGCTGAGCGCGTGGGACACAGACTGGAAGCAGCGGTTGTAGATCCGCTGATAGATGCTGTCGTTGTCCGGGGTCATGGGAACCAGCTGCAAGGGAGCGGGGGCGGGGAGTGCGGCCTTTTCCACATGGAGCTCTAAAATATCATAGGCGTGGGGCAGAAAATCGAGGGGCTCCGCCCAGGAGACGAAGCAGGTCTCCGCTCCGCACATCCGGCAGAATCGGGCACACTCCGTCACTGATGTCGGCAGCGCCTCGGGGCGCATGGTTTGGAGCAGGATATAGGCCTTCCCGGATAGGGGGATCTCACGGAGGATCAGGGTGGCGGTGCCCCCCTGGCAGGTAAACACAGGAATGTTTTTCATGTTCATCACCTCAGACAGTATACACAGTATACCATGGAATGGAAATCTCATCAAGTACCCGAAAAAACCATTGTATTTTTCATTGGAATGTGATAGAATAAGCCGAAAATCATCCGGGCCTTCCCCAGCGGGGACGGGCACCTAAAATTGGAGGGCGTCACGTTGAAACTTAGAAACCTGATCGACATTGAAGACCTCTCATTAGAGGAATGGAACGAGCTGTATGGACTGGCCAGTCAGATCATTGCACATCCCAAGGATTTTGCGGATGCCTTGCATGGGGATGTGATGGCCAGTCTTTTTTTTGAGCCCTCCACCAGAACGAATTTCAGCTTCCAGACCGCCATGCTGCGGCTGGGCGGCAGCGTTTTCGGCTTTGCGGACCCTAAGTCCTCCTCTACTTCCAAGGGCGAGACATTAAAGGACACCGTGAAGATGGTGTCCGGCTATGCGGACGTGATCGTCATGCGCTCCCCCAAGGAGGGGGCGGCCAAGGCGGCCTCCCTCTATTCTAATGTGCCGGTGGTCAACGCCGGTGACGGCGGCCATATGCACCCCACCCAGACCCTGGCGGATCTCACCACCATCGCCACCCTCCGGGGGGAGATTCGGGATCTCAACATCGGCCTTTGCGGCGACCTGCGCTATGGCCGTACGGTGCACTCCCTCATCAAGGCCATGGCGAAGTTTCCGGGCATCCGGTTCTATCTCATTGCCCCCCGGGATTTGGCCATCCCCAGCTATATGATCGACTTTATGAAGGCCAACGGCCAGAAATTCGTGGAGGTCACGAATCTGGAGGCCACCATGCCTCAGCTGGACGTGCTCTATATGACCCGCATCCAGCAGGAGCGGTTCACCGATCCCCTGGAGTATGAGCGCCTCAAGGGGGTCTATGTGCTCAGCCGCAGCAAGCTCCGCACCGCCAAGAAGGATCTGCTCATTATGCACCCGCTGCCCCGGATCGACGAGATCACCATGGATGTGGACGAGGATCCCAGAGCGGTGTATTTCGATCAGGCACGCTTCGGCATGTTTGCCCGGATGGCGCTGCTTCTGACTTTGGTGAAGCAGCAGCCCCGGAAAAAGCCGGAGCCCCAGCCCATCGGCACCGGCCCCATCTGTCATAATCCCCGCTGCATCACCCAGACGGAGCTGTATTTGCCCAATCTTACGAAAACCACCGGCGGAAAGTGCTGCTGCGCCTTCTGCGATAAGGAGATATAAATGGAAGGTCAGGTTTGCCTGAATCGGGGAGAGGAGCTGGATATCCGCGGCGGCTCCCTTTGGATCTATGATAACGAGATCGACTGGTGCACGGATACATGCCAGGACGGCGATGTGGTGACGGTGCTGGACAGCCGCCGCCGGTTCTGTGCCAAGGGTTTTTTCAACAGCAAGAGCAAGATCGTGGTTCGGGTGCTGACCCGAGATCAGAATGAGACTGTGGATCGGGAATTCTTCCGCCGCCGGATCCAGCGGGCCTGGGAGTACCGGAAGTCCATTGGACTCACCAATGCCTGCCGGGTGGTGTTCGGAGATTCCGACGGTCTGCCGGGGCTGACGGTCGATAAATTCGGGGACTATCTGTCCATCCAGACCGTGTCCCTGGGCATGGAGCGGTGGAAGCGGGAGATTATTGATATTCTCGTGGAAATCTTCGCCCCTAAGGGCATCTATGAGCGCAACGACCTCCCGGTACGGGAGAAGGAGGGCCTGAAGCAGCAGAAGGGCTGCGTCTACGGCCAGGTGCCGGATCGGATCCAGATCCAGGAGCATGACGCCAAGATGCTGGTGAGCATCCCCAACGGCCAGAAGACCGGGCATTTCCTGGATCAGCAGGAGAACCGGGGGATCCTCCGGGACTATGTAACGGACAAAACGGTGCTGGATCTCTGCTGCTGCAGCGGCGGCTTCTCCGTTCATGCTGGGCTCTACGGGGCGAAAAGCGTGGACGCGGTGGACGTGTCCGAAAGCGCCCTGGAGCTGGTGCGGGAGAATGCGGCCCTCAACGGCGTAGACTGCGTGAATACCATCTGCGAAAACGTATTTGACCTGGCGAAGCGCTTCTGCGAGGAGGAGCGCCAGTATGACGTGGTGATTCTGGATCCTCCGGCCTTTGCCAAATCCCGCCGGGTGCTGGAGTCTGCCTATAAGGGCTATAAGGAGCTCAACTACCGGTGCATGAAGCTCACGCGCTCCGGAGGCTTTATGCTCACCTGCTCCTGCAGCCAGTTTATGACCAAGGAGCTGTTCCTCAAAATGCTCCGGGAGGCCGCGGCGGACAGCGGGCGGCAGGTACGGCTGATCCGAGAGGTCATGCAGTCCCGGGATCATCCCGCCGCCATCGGGGAGGAGTCGGCGCTGTACCTCAAGGGATGGCTGCTGAGCGTCTGGTAAAATAGCGGGCCGCGCAAAATTTTTGCCGAAGGAAGAAAAATGTGCTTGACAAATGCGGCCCTGCATGGTACTATCTTAGGGCTGACATTTCAGCCCGATGCGGGTGTAGTTCAATGGCTAGAATCCCAGCCTTCCAAGCTGGTTGTGTGGGTTCGATTCCCATCACCCGCTCCATGATCTGCGCCAATAGCTCAGCTGGATAGAGCAACTGCCTTCTAAGCAGTAGGTCGGGGGTTCGAGTCCCTCTTGGCGTAC
>CAKTEB010000065.1 GCA_934546685.1 uncultured Oscillospiraceae bacterium | reverse complement strand
CCTCAGCGCCGAGCTTCTCGATGTAAACGAGCTGACCCTCGGTGACGTTGTACTGCTTGCCGCCGGTAACAATGATTGCCTGCATGTGCTTTGCACCTGCCTTTATAATAGTCTCGCTCTGGAGGCGGTACCCGAAAAAGGGCACACTGATAGAAGCCTCTTCAATGCGGCTTGTCGATTATACCATTTCGGACGCTAGGTGTCAATAGAAAATCCGAATTTTTCGAAAATAAGGGGAACCCCATACAGGAGGGAGCACAGGCGGACAAAGCAGATCATTCTTTTTGATCCACGGCCCGCAGAAACTGTCGGGTGCGGGGATTCTGGGGATGGTCGAAGACCTCGTGGGGCTCGCCCTGCTCCACCACAACGCCGCCGTCCATAAACACCACCCGGTCGGCCACCTCCCGGGCAAAGCCCATCTCGTGGGTGACCACGGCCATGGTGATGCCGGTCTGGGCCACGGTCTTCATGGTGGAGAGCACCTCGCCCACCAGTTCCGGATCCAGGGCCGCCGTGGGCTCGTCGAACAAAATGGCGTGGGGCTTCAGGGCCAGGGCCCGGGCGATGCCCACCCGCTGCTGCTGGCCACCGGAGAGCTGAGAGGGATAGTAATTCATCCGGTCTCCCATGCCCACCAGGTTCAGGTAGTGCTCCGCAGCCTCCTTGGCCTGGGCCTTGGACTGCTTCTGGACGATGGTGAGACCTGCCATGACGTTCTCCAGGGCGGTCTTGTTCCGAAACAGGTTGTAGTTCTGGAAGACCATGGTGGAGTGCTTGCGGATCTCCTGGATGTCCTTTTTGGTGTGGTGCTGGGCGTCGATGGTCTGATCGCCTACGGTGATGATGCCCTGGGTGGGGGTCTCTAGATAGTTGGTGCACCGGAGCAGGGTAGTCTTGCCGGAGCCGGAGGGGCCCAGAATGCAGACCACCTTGCCTGTGGGGATCTCGAAGCTGATGCCCTTGAGCACCTCCACGTCACCGAAGACCTTATGTACATTCTCATATCGGATCATGGGGACGCCTCCTTAGTATTTCGCGTTGGCCTTCTGCTCGATGACCTTCTGGATGGCCACGAAGACCATGTTGATGATCCAGTAGAGCAGCAGCACGCAGAGATAGACCTCCATAAAGCGGTAGGACTTGTTGGCCAGCATTTTCGCCTGGAGCATCATGTCCTTGACGCCCACCATGGAGCAAAGGGCAGAGCCCTTGAAGCACTCGATGAAGTTATTGGCCAGAGAGGGGATGGCCAGCCGGAAGGCCTGGGGCAGCACCACATGGGTATAGCCCTGGAGGGTGGTCATGCCGCAGGTGATGCAGGCCTCCATCTGCCCCTTGTCCACGGACTGGATGGCACCTCGGATGGTCTCGGCCATAAAGGCGGAGTAACTGAGGGCCAGGCACAGCACGGCCTTGGCCTCCAGACTCAGGCTGGAGCCACCGGGCAGCAGGGGAAATACGCCGTAGACGAACAGAAACAGCTGGGCGATCAGCGGGGTACCCCGGAACAGGCTCAGCCAGAACTTCAAAATCACCTGCACCACCCGGTTCTTCATCATGGCCAGCAGCGCCAGGATAATGGCCAGCACAAAGGCCAGGGCGAAGGAACACAGGGTGATCACAGCGGTCATTTTGAGACAGCCTAAAATGGGCCCGAAGGCCTCGAAGAAATATTCAGGTGCAAAACGATACACGGGGACACCTCCGTTGTTTGATACTGAGATAGAAACATATTTTTAGAAAAACCGGAGGGGGTGCCTCCGGTTTTTCTGAATTTCAAGGCTGATAAAATTTAGCCCTCGTTGCTCTGCCAAGCGTCCTCGCCGGTGGTGGTCACATAGTTGACCTCGCCGTCGGGGACATTGGTGATATCCATTTCAAACCACTTGTTGGACAGCTCAGACAGAGTGCCGTCCTGGTGCATCTGGTCCAGCAGATCATTGATGGCCAGGATGGTATCCTTGTTCTCCTCCACGCGGTTGAAGGCGTAGACGATGGGCATGTTCTTCCACTGGATGTCCTGAATGGTCAGGGTGTCGGAGTAGCCCAGATCACGAACCTTGTAGGCGCAGGTGGAGGTGCACATCAGGGCGCCGTCGGTCTCCTTGTTCACCACGTTCTGGATCAGAACTGCGGAGGAGTCGGGGTAGACGGCGTTGATGGTGACGCCCTTCTCAGCCTCCTGGGCGATGATGTCCTCCAGGATCAGAGCGGGGTTGGAGCCGGCGGGGGTGCAGATGGTCTTGCCGTCCCAGAAATCGAGATCGCCGGCCTCAGGCACGCCGTCCTCGGTGCGGGAGACGATGCAGTAGGACTCCCAGGCGTAGGTGTTGGTGAACCAGTAAGCGCCCAGACGATCCTCGTTGACAGTGGTGACGCAGGCGATGGTGTCGGCCTCACCGCTCTGGAGCATGCCCCAGATGCCGGTGGGATCGGCCACGATCCACTCCAGGTTGATGCCGTAGTAGTCGCAGATGTACTCCATCACGTCGATGTCCATGCCCTCTACGCCGCCGTTGCCGTCGTCCTGGCTCCAGCCGGCCTGCTGGCCGCTGGTGGCGACCTTCAGGGTCTTGCCCTTCAGGGATGCCCATTTTTCCTTCAGATCCTCGGAGGCTGTGGGGGCCTCGGCGGCGGAGCCGGCCTCCTCCGCGTCAGAGGCGGGAGCAACGGCAGGGGCCTCCGTGGGGGCCTCGGTAACGGTCTCGAACGTGACGGAGGCCTGGGCCTCCTGGGACTCGGCGGGGGTGCTCTCCGCGGTGGAGCCGCTGCCGCCGCAGGCGGTAAGGCTGCCCACCATCATAATGGCCAGGGCAGCGGAGGCAAGACGCTTCCAGAATGCTGTTTTCATGGTGTTTTCCTCTTTTCTCAAATGATATTCGTGGAGGCAAACCGGCGGGACTCCGGGCCAGTTTGCTAGCTAACTGTCATTCTATGCTTATTTTATGGAAATGTCAAGTACCTCTTTAATGTATGAAATAAAAATATATGAAACAGACAGAAAAAATATGTTTTATAGGCAAGAAAACGTCCGGAGCAGACCGCTCCGGACATGATGTTCTATGGTATGTTCTTTTCCGGCCACCGATACACCACATAGTAGGCAATCAGGCAGATGGGCAGCGCCGCCAGCAGATCCAATACGGAATGCTGCCGCAGGAACACCGTGGAGATGGAAATCAGGAAGGCCAGCAGCCCAAAGACGATCTTCCAGCCCCGGGTGGAGAAGTGGCGGCTGTTCCAGGCGGCAAACATCACGGCCATGGAGCCCACCACGTGGAGGGAGGGGCAGACGTTGGTGTTGGTGTCGAAGCTGTAGAGAAACTGCACCACATGGACCATCCAGTTGCCCCGGACGAATTCCACGGGCCGGAACTCCTGACAGTTGGGATAGAGGATGTACACTGCCACAGAGGCCCAATAGGTGATGGCCAGATAGCGGATGAACTTCTTAAAGGTGGGCACATCATATAGAAGGGTGTAGATGTGCATGAAGATAATAAAGATGAACCAGAGAAAATAGGGCAGTACGAACCACTCGCAGAAGGGGATGTGGTCGTCCAGGGGACAGAACATGATGTGGTATTCCGGGCGGATCCACACACGCTCCAGAATATAAAACACGATGCCGAAGCAGGGCCAGAACAGCAGCAGCTTCAGATGCGCGTACCGGGGCTCGTTTAAGGTACGAATATTCAGATCCCGGTAATTTACAATTTTGGTATCTTCCATAAAAGGTTCCTCGCAGTATTATGGGTGATCTCAGAAATGTATGAGTAAGCATACCACAACAGAATGCTTTCTGCAATCTCTCTCAAGAAAATTTCTCACAATTTTAAGAAACTGGGTGATGTTCGGAATGTGCTTTCCGGGTGGATTTGAATGGTTCGGGCCCGAAAGAATTGACGGCTCTGTCCACAATATCTTATAATAGCCCTAAGATCAATGGGGTGCGGAGCTCTGCGCCCGAAAGGAGAAAATACCATGGAAAAGCTGAAGACATATCTGCTGGACGGCAGGGAGGTGCCGGAGGGCACTCCCGGCGCTGCGGTCTACGAGACCGATCCCATCGCCCCGGACACCGGCCTCTACCAGGGCGGCATGACCAAGGGCAGCTGCAATTATCGGACGGCCCTGTTTGTGGACGGAGGCAAGGTGCGGGAGAATCAGTCTGTGCCCCAGGCCATCGCCGGCGGCAGCTATGACGGCTCCGGCGTCACCGGCGGCGTCATCGACTCCGACAACAAGTATTTTAATGGCGTCATGGTAAACGACACGGACTTTGCCGTGAAGAACCTGACCATGACCGCCGACGGCTCCGGCGGCAACGACTTTAAGGGCTTCGGCGCGGGCATTGCCGCTTTCGGCAAGACCAAGCTGGAGGCTCAGGGCTATGTATTTGAGGGGGCCGGTGCGGTGCGCCACGGCGTATTCGCGGGCGGCAGCCATCCCGAGGACGGCCTCACCGTCAATGTGAAGAACTCCTATATAAAGGCCAACGGCTCTAAGTATGAGCAGGCTGCTGAGGGCATGTCCTCCTGCCCCTGGATGCTGGGCATCAGCCCCGACGGCCACGCCCGGGCTACCATGTGCGACGGCTACAGCCATGTCAGCTACGATCAGGATATCCTCTTGTCCGACGGCTGGGGCGTCCTGTCTGTGGACGACACCGGCGACACCAAGGAGTTCGGCACCTATGCCATCGAGATGCAGGTGAAGGATTCCGTCATCGACGTGACCACCGAGGGCACCGACGATCCCAGCTGCTACGCCACCTACTCCATCGGCGGCTGCCGGAACCGGTTCTACGGCTGCACCGTCGGCAACGCAGCGGATTCCCAGCTGTTCGGGACTCTCAAGGCCCAGCTGCCGGAGACCGGCCTGGTCTATGACTATGCCACCAAGAAATACGGCATGACCTACGCCGCCGTGGTGGCCAATGAGCACGCCTCCGCGGGCTGGTATGACGGCTGCAATGTCACCACAAAATACGGCGTCATGTACCATAAGACCAACAATGTCCGCTATGTGCCCGGAGCAAAGGACGATACCTCCGCTACGCTCCCGGAATGCGGCATCACCGAGGTGCACGACTCCGCCTTCCATACCCAGGGCGCGGCATTCCTGATGAAGGCCTGCACTCCGGTCATCGATGTGAAGAACAGCAAGTTCGTCTCCGAGAAGGGGGTCATTGCCCAGCTCATGACCTGCGACGATCCCGGCATGGGCACCCCGGCCTTCTCTGAGGTGCTGGATACCTCCGCGCCTGTGGAGAAGGATCCCAAGTACGATCCCTATGACTACAACCGCAAGGATCAGAAGCTGTTCCGGAAGTTCGACGTGAAGAACATGATCGCGGATCCACAGCTGACCTTTACCTCCTGCAACCGGAAGAACGGCACCGCTCTGGAGGGCAATTTCTTCAACAGCATTTCCGTGGAGACCAACGGCGAGGGCATGCTCTGGTGGGGCCAGAACATGATCCTGACCTTTAAGGACTGCGACATCCAGGGCACCATCTCCTCCTCCGTGGCCCTCCACGATCAGTACTCCTACTACATGGTTCCCGCAGACAACGAATTCGGTGGGATCCCGGTAAATGCCGAGGGCTTCGAGATCGCCGGTAAGTGGGACAAGCCCTCTTTCGGGCCCCCCATGCCCGCCGAGGGCGAGGGTGCGCCGGATATGGCCGGTATGCCGCCCATGGAGGAGATGCCCTCCATGGAGGGTATGCCTCCCATGCCGGAGCCCAAGTTCTACTTTACCCCGGACTATGACGAGAAGGGGAACCTGGTGGTCATCGGCAAGGAGAAGCTGACTCCCACCCTGGGCTGCATCATCTCCAAGGACGCCACCGCCCTGGGCGGCCTCACTAATACCCCGGCGCCCACCGTCAACAACGGCGTGTGGGTGAAGCTGGAGCAGGGCTCCAACTGGACTCCCGTGGGACAGAGCTACCTGACTCGGCTGGAGGTGGAGGCGGGCTCCGCCATCCGCGGCAAGGTCACCGTAGACGGCCAGGAGATCGTTCCCGAGGCTGGAAAGGTCTACACCGGCGCCATTGTGGTAACGGCATAAAGCATCGCACAACAAATGGACGCGCCCAATCGGGTGCGTCCATTTTGCGCTTTATGTGGTTATTCCGCGGTAAGATACCCGTGGAGCTTCTCGAGAAGCGGCAATACCAGGCCGCCCGCCACGTTGCCCAGGGAGATCACTGCCAGGTACAGGAGGCTCTTGCCTGGGGCGGAGAACAGCACGCCGGATACGGCCCAATAGTACATATCCGCAATGGAGTGCTCCGTGCCCGCCAGGATAAAGCCCATGACGCACAGAAAAATCGCCAGGTATTTGCCTGCTTCATGGGGAATATTGGCGTAGCCGTTTACCGCCAGGTAGATAAAGATATTGCACAGGCAGGCCAGCAGAAATACGGAGACGAGGCTGTAGGACATCTTCGTCTCCACCAGGGCCTGGGCCGCCAGCTGCATGCCGGTTTCGGGGTTACACAGGGGCGTTGCGCGCTCCACCAGGGCCAGAATGCCGGTGCCCAGCAGATTGCCTACCCAGATCACCAGCAGCGAAATGAGATAGCTGGGCTTGTTGTCAAAGATGTAGCAGGCTTTGCCAGTGAATAGGCTGTAGCCCCGGGTACAGATGATGAACAGGCCGATGGAGAACAGCAGCGCCGCCACGATGTTTGCGCCCGGAAACGCGTCCTTGACCCGCAGAAAGATCGTGCCGCCCAGGCCGATGCAGAAGCCGGCCATAATGGCGGAGATCAGGGTCCCCAGGTGTTTTTTCATAGTTTGCCCTTCCTTCTTAACTAAATTTGGGGCCAGGGCCCCTATCTCTGAGGTTAATTTTATTCGATTTCCGGCCAAAGCGCAAGGGCATTCCAGATAAAATGCGCCGCTAAATTGTAGAATTCCACAGAAGCGGAAAACCTCCCTTGTCATAGCGACAAGGGAGGTACGCTGCGTTAGAAAATGCTGCTGCTGAGATTATTCATCTTCATGTATTCACCCAGCAGGAACAGCGCGTGGGAGGCCTCCACCTTGGTGGAGATCAGATCTGTGATCTTTTTCAGCCGGTAGCGGATGGTATTGGGGTGCTGCTCCAGGCGCTCGGCGGTGTCCGGAATGCTGTAGCCGGTACTGACGTAGACCTCCAGGGTGTGGAGCAGACAGCCGGAGGCGCTGTCCTTGTCGTAGGACTCCAGCGTGGCGATCATAGAGGACATGACGGCGCGGCTGGTGCGGTCCCGAACGATGGGGAAGATGTTCTGGTAGAGCCGGATGTCGTCCAGGGTCACCAGGGACTTCTTGTTGTCGATGGCGTAGAGCAGGGCGTCGAAGGCGTCACGGATCACCCGGTCAAAGTCTGTGGAGCGCTGCTGGAGGCTGCCTACGCCGAAGCTGAGCTCCGAGATGTCCACCCCCAGGGATTCCAGCAGCCGCTGGATGTTTTGACCGATGGACTTGAGGGGCACCTCCTGATTGAAGTTGGAGAGCACAAAGAAGCCCCTGCGGAACTGGAGAAACCGATAGGTGGAGGTGACGGAGCGGCTGCTGCGGAGCTGGAGGGTGTTCCGGAGGACGGAGTTCCAGTCGCTGGCCATGTTCCGGGAGTGGATGTAGACCGCGTTCATGTATTTCTTCCGGTTGGGGTTCATCCGGGCACAGAGTTGCTCGATGCCGTAGCTTTCCGAGCCCTGGAGGATCTTAAACAGAGGCTCCTCAAACATGGAGAATTCCTGCCGCAGGCGCATATAGTCGCTGATGGTCAGGATCACGTCCTCAATGTAGAGCCCGTCGAACCGGAGAATGGGGAACTGGCTGCGCTGGGCCAGCTCCAGAACCTCCTTGGGAAGCTCCGAATAATATACGGACTTATAGGCCAGGCCGGCGGCCCCCAGGGTGATGAGCTGCTGGATCACAGAGGCCAGAGCCTCTGGCCGATCCTTGGCGAAAAACATGGTGGAGATGATGAAGTCATCCTGGTAATAATCCCGCGGCCGGGGCTGCTGAAGGCTGTCGTACTCTAAAAGCACCACGTCCTTCATCTGACGGTCCAGCCCGCAGTCGCCGGTCTGGGCGGAAATGGGCTGAAGGGCCTCGATGTTCAGTAGCTCTCGGATCTGCATATGGATTCACTCCTTGTTGAGATTGCGGCTTCACGGTGACAGGAAATACCGCTTGTATTTCGTCCAAACAGAATTTGTATTTCCTTACTTGTTTTATTATTTTCCAAATAAACAAAAAAGTCAATAGGAAATTGTATTCTGACGGATAAATAGTAGGTTTATGGGAAAAATGAGAGGCTTCAATGACAAAAACACTGAAAAATTTGGGAGAGTTTGTGAAAAATCAAAAACATTGGTTTACAGACGGCCGATCCTGTGAGATAATGGAGAGACATTTTTTGAAAAGCTGGGAGGGGAGCGCATGGCCGCGGTGTCGGTGGATCTGGCGACGATCCTGTTACAGAATCTCGCCGGAGGATTCCTGATCGCAAAGTTCATAGAGGCAAAGCGTTTCCCGCTTGCCGCGGCGCTGCTGACCCTGTGCGGCTTTCTCGGCTACGGGCTCACAGGCTATGTGTGGAGCGGGATCCCGGTGCTGCGGGTGGTGCTGATCTATGGGGGCCAGCTGCTGGTGATCCTGTGGCAGCGGCGGGTGCCCCTGTCCAGGTGTCTCCTCTACTACTGCCTGTCCATGGCCTGCATGGTGCTGGTGGAGGTGCCCTTTGACCTGATCCTGCTGCACTACTACCCGGGCTTCACGGGCGTTTCAGACCTGAAGCCCGCATTCCTGCTGGTGTGGCGGATGAGCTTTCTGCCCCTGGTGATCCTGAGCTTCCTGGTGCCCTATGTGCTGCTCCGCAGGAGATTTCAGATGCAGGGCAGCGAGACCGCCGGGCGCTTTGTGCCATTTCTGCTGATCCAGACCCTGCTGCTGCTGATCCCCATGGTGGTGGTGCAGGAGGCCATGGAGGACTTTGAGCACATCAGCCCGGTGGCCCTGGTGTATATCCTGGCCAATGTACTGTTGGACGTCTTGCTGGTGCAGACCTTCAACCACATCGGCAGGATCCACGCCCTGGAGCAGCGCCAGCGGCAGGCTCAGAATATGGTGAAGATGCAGATGGACTACTACCGGCAGCTCCAGGACAATGTCCGGGGCCTCCGGCAGGTGCGCCACGACATGAAGAATCAGCTGACCACCCTGTCCATCCTGCTGGAAAACGGCGACTATGACACCGCCCGGCAGCAGATATCCGCTGTGGAGAGGGAGCTGGGCCAGGGCCCGCGGAGCACCGGCAACGTGATGATCGACGCGGTGCTGGAGTCCAAGGAGCCCCAGTGCCGGGAGGCGGGGATCCGCCTCAGCGCAGAGGGCCGGCTTCCGCAGGATCTGGGCCCCGGAGAGGTTCGGTTGTGCAGCCTGGTGGCCGCGGTGCTGGATCACGCCATCCGTCAGGCGGCGGAGAGCCAGGATATCGAGGCACCGGAGATCGGGGTGGCATTCGTCATGAGCCCCGTCTATCGCTTTTCCTGCCGGTATCCCGGCACGGGGGAGCAGCGACAGGAGGATCACTGCCGCTGCATCGCCCAGGCGGCGGGCTTCCATGGCCCGGTGCAGGTGACGGAGGCGGAGGGACAGTGTCTGGCCATTCTGGAGCTGCCCGAATTGGAGGAGGCTCCGGCCTCCGCTGTGTGACCACAGCATACCATAAATACGGCGCATTTTTATAAAAGAATGCGGTTTTGGTTGTTTTTTCTGCAAAATTGGCACGGAGGGAGGAAAACAGATGCTGAAAACGGCTGCGGATCTGGGATCTATGGTGATTCAGCTGGTGCTGGGCGGCATCGTTATGGGCTGGTTTATTGAGACAAAGCACCGGACACTGTTTACTCTCCTGATGGTGCTCATTGAGGGCGGCATCTACTGGCTCTGCGGCTATGTGCTGCCCCAGGCGGACGCCCTGAAAAGTGTGCTCACCACCGGCTCCATGCTGCTGCTGGTGCTTCTCTTCCGGCGGATCCCGGCCATCCAGACGGTATTGTATCTGGCCGTCTACATGATCTGCATTATGATCACGGAGATTCCCACGGATCTGATGCTCCTGAGCCTGCATCCCGGCTTCCGGCGGCTTCTGGATCTGTCCGTCATGGAGCTCATCATCACACGGATGGTGTATCTGCCCTTCTATCTTCTGAGCCTGCTGATCCCCTATTGGATCTGCACCCGGCTGATCCGGAAGGTTCAGACCCCGGGCACGGGAAAATATCTGCCCTTCCTGGCGGTGCAGTCCGTGATGGTGATGCTGCCGGTATGGATGGGCCTCAGCGTTTTGGCGGATAAGCGCTGGGTGGCGGTGCTGAGCTTCTTCTATATGGTTATCAACCTGCTGCTGGATCTGATGCTGATCCGCACCTTCCGGCGCATGGAACGGGCCTATGCCCTGGAGCGCCAGGAGCAGGAGGCTCAGGCGCTGCTGGAGGCCCAGGCGGCCTACTACCGCCGGATCCAGGACAGCGCCAAGGCCCTGGAGCAGGTGCGGCTGGAGATGCGGGACCGGCTCCGGGCGCTGTCCGGCAGACTGGAGCAAGGGGACTACGCGGAAGCCCAGAGGCAGCTCTCGGACTTCCGGGAGACCGTGGACCGCACCGGGCGGCAGCAGTACACCGGCTCCAACGTGGTGGACGCGGTGATCGCCTCAAAGATCAGCGGCGCGGAGGCGGAGCATATCCGGCTCCAGATCTCCGGCGCGATCCCACAGGATATCGGGATCCAGCCGGTGCATCTGTGCAGCATTGCCGGGAATCTCTTGGACAACGCCATCCACGCCTGCGAAAAGCTGCCCCCGGAGCAGCAGAGAACGATAGAGCTGGATGCCCATATGAAGGGGAGAGGCCTGGTATTTTCCTGCCGGAATCCCCGGATCCCCGGCCAGACCCTCCGGCGGAAGGCGCCGGATCTGAGCCAGGAGCATGGCTGGGGCCTGAATATTTTGGAGAGCATCGCCCAGCAGTACGGAGGCGGCATGACCATTCAGGAGCACGCGGATACCGTGCAGGTGCTCCTGTGGCTGACGCCGGAAGGAGGGAGGAAGGAACCATGAAGCAGATCCTCACCATCTACATATTGGACGACGATCCGGTGATCCTGGAGGCCGTAGGCCGGGAGGCGCAGACGTATTTGGACGCCATGCCGGAATATGATGCGCAGATCTCCCGGTTCCAGTCCGGCACAGAGCTCCTGCGTCACCTGGACCACGCGAATAATCTGGATCTCCTGCTGACGGACATCGACCTGGGGGAACGGGAGTCCAGCGGTATCGCCGTGGCCCGGCAGGTGCGAAGCAAATTCCCCCAGTGCGGCATCGTCTATCTCACGGCCTTCCTGTCCTACGCCACGGAGATCTACGAGACCCGGCCCCTGTACTTCATCCTCAAGGAGGAGTACCGCCAGCGGATCCCCCGGGCCATGGAGCTGTTCTTTCAGGATTATAACAGCCGGAGAGACACTCTGACGGTGCTCTCAGGCCGGGAGCGGCAGGTGCTGGAGCTGTCGGAGATCCGGTACCTCGAGCATATCGACCGGAAGACGGAGATCGTGATGCGTGACCGGCGGGTGGCCGTGGGAGACAGTATTCCGAAGCTGATGGAGCAGCTGCCGGTAAGTCGGTTCTGCATCTGCCACCGGGGCTATATCGTGAACCTGGGGGAGGTGCAGTCCTTCCGGCGCTATGAGATCACCCTCAGCGACGGACGGTGCATTCCCATCAGCCGGGCCCGGTTTGAGCCCTTCCAGCGGGCCTTTTCCGAATATCTCATGAAATGACGAACCGCGCACTGCCAGCCTGACAGTGCGCGGTTTTTATCAGATTGTTACCACACCAGCGTGGCGAAATAGTCGTCCGGGGTCTCGGCCCGCCGGATCATCTCCACGGTTCCGTCCTCACGGAGCAGCAGCTCGGCGCTGCGGAGGCGGCCGTTGTACTGGTAGCCCATAGAGAAGCCGTGGGCGCCGGTGTCGTGGATATACAGCAGGTCGCCCTTGTCGATCTTCGGTAGCAACCGGTCAATGGCGAATTTGTCGTTGTTCTCGCAGAGGCCGCCCACCACGTCGTATTTATGGTCGCAGGGGGCGTTCTCCTTGCCCATGACGGTAATGTGGTGATAGGCTCCGTACATGGCGGGCCGCATAAGGTTGGCGGCGCAGGCGTCTACGCCGATATATTCCTTATAGGTGTGCTTTTCGTGGGTGGCGGTGGTCACCAGAGCGCCGTAGGGAGCCAGCATAAACCGGCCCATCTCCGTAAACAGCTTCACGTCTCCCATGCCCGCGGGCACCAGAATCTCCTCATACTGCTTCCGAACGCCCTCGCCAATGGCGAGAATATCGTTCTCCGACTGATCGGGCTTGTAGGGCACGCCCACGCCTCCGGAGAGGTTGATGAACTCGATATGGCAGCCGGTCTTCTCCTGAAGATCCACCGCCAGCTTGAAGAGGATCCCCGCCAGGGTGGGGTAGTAGTCGTTGGAGATGGTGTTGGAGGCCAGGAAGGAGTGGAGGCCGAAGTGCTTGGCGCCCATGTCCTTCAGCTTCCGGAAGCCGTCATAGAGCTGCTGGGTGGTGAAGCCGTACTTGGACTCCCCGGGGTTATCCATGACCTGAAAGCCTTCCTTGGAGGCGGACAGCTGGAAGGTGCCGCCGGGATTGTAGCGGCAGGAGATGGTTTCGGGAATATAGCCGATGGTGTCCTTCAAAAAGTCGATGTGGGTGAAGTCGTCGAGATTGATGGTGGCCCCCAGCTTGGCCGCCAGCTCAAATTCGCAGGCGGGGGTCTCGTTGGAGGAGAACATGATCTCCGGGCCCGTAAAGCCGCAGCGATCTGACATCATCAGCTCCGTCAGAGAGGAGCAGTCCACGCCGCAGCCCTCCTCCCGGAGGATCTTCAGGATCGTGGGATTGGGGGTGGCCTTTACGGCGAAATATTCCTTGAAGCCGGGATTCCAGGAGAAGGCCTTCATGACCTTCCGGGCGTTGGCTCTGATGCCCGCCTCATCGTAGATGTGGAAGGGGGTGGGATAGGTCTTTACGATCTCCTGGAGCTGTTCTTTCGTGACAAACGGCTTTTTCATAGCTGGCAACATCCTTTGCAGTCATTTCTGAATGCAAGGACGGCTCCTCCATTCAGTACCGCTCTATTGTATCAGACAATATCCCATCTGTCTAGAAGGAAAATGAAAGAAAAACTATACAAACTTGCAAAAGAGATGTCCCCGCAACATGGCGAACATGTTGCGGGGACGGTGTTTTTGCGTTGCCTTAGAAATCGGCGTTTCCGACCGTGCGGGGATGGGGCAGTACATCGCGGATGTTGCTCATGCCGGTGAGGTACATGATCAGCCGCTCAAAGCCCAGACCGTAGCCCGCATGGCGGGTGGTGCCGTAGCGGCGGAGATCCAGATACCACCAGTAGTCCTCCGGGTTCAGGCCCAGCTCATTCATGCGGGCCTCCAGAAGCTCCAGGCGCTCCTCGCGCTGGCTGCCGCCGATGATCTCGCCGATGCCGGGCACCAGGCAGTCCGCCGCGGCAACGGTCTTGCCGTCGTCGTTCTGGCGCATATAGAAGGCCTTGATCTCCTTGGGATAGTCGGTGACGAACACGGGCTTCTTGAACAGCTGCTCGGTGAGATACCGCTCGTGCTCGGTCTGAAGGTCGCAGCCCCAGGATACGGGATAGTCGAACTTCGCGCCGGACTCTTGGAGGAGCTTTACGGCCTCGGTGTAGGATACCCGGACGAAATCGCTGTCCGCCACATGCTGGAGCCGGG
>CAKTEB010000064.1 GCA_934546685.1 uncultured Oscillospiraceae bacterium | reverse complement strand
CCTTCCTGGTGGAGGGGGTCGGGGCGCTGATTCTGACGATTCGGTTCTCCCTGTTCTATCCGGTGAAGAAGGCCCTGTGGCTGGGGATCTTCCACGCCATCTCCGCCTTCTGCAACGCGGGCTTTGACATTCTGGGATTCCTGGGCCCGGGTCAGAGCCTTCAGGCGTTTCAGAAGGACGCAGTGGTGAATCTGACCCTGGCAGCGCTGGTCATCATCGGCGGTCTGGGCTTCTTCGTGTGGAACGATCTGCTGACCCGCCGGAAGAACCGCCGCCTGACGGTGCACACCCGACTGGTACTCTGGATGACCGGCGGACTGCTGGCGGCTGGAACCATAGCCATTCTCGTTTTAGAATGGAGCAATCCCGGAACGCTGGGGTCCATGTCCTTCGGCAAAAAGCTCCTGGCGGCATTCTTTCAGTCCGCCACCACCCGTACCGCGGGCTTTGCGGCGGTGGATCAGGGGGCGCTGACCGACAGCGGCAAGCTGGTATGCCTGCTGCTGATGCTGGTGGGCGGCTCCAGCGGCTCCACCGCCGGCGGCATCAAGACGGTCTCTGTTGCGCTGCTGTTCCTGATGAGCTACAGCGTCATGCGGGGCCACCGGGAAACGGTGCTCTTTGGCCGCCGGATCTCCCAGGATCAGATGGCCTCGGCGGCCAGCATCGCTCTGCTGGTGACATTTTTGGGGCTGCTGGGAGGTGTGATCCTGTCGGCGACCAACAGCCTTCCACTCTGGGACTGCCTGTACGAATCCATTTCGGCTATCTGCACCGTGGGCCTGTCCACGGGCATCACCGCAGGGCTGAATCTGGGCTCGAAAATCCTGCTGGTGGTCTATATGTTCTTCGGACGTGTGGGGATCATGACCGTGAGCTTTGCGTTTATGACGAAGATCCCGCCGGACAACGCCATCCGCAGACCGGAGGTCCGGGTGCTGATCGGCTAAAGGAGGTTGCACATGAAAACCTTTATTATCATTGGACTGGGCCGCTTTGGCAGCTCCGCAGCGGAGGCCCTCTATGAAATGGGCCATGAGGTGCTGGTGGTGGATCAGGACGAAAATGCGGTCAATCACCTGGCGGAGCACTGTACCCATGGGGCTATCGGCGACGCCAGAGATATCGAGGTGCTCCGAGCCGCTGGTGCGGCAGAGTGCCAGTATGCCATTGTGGCCATGGGCGAAGACCTGGCCGCCAGCGTACTCATTACCATGAATCTAAGAGATCTGGGCTGCAAGTATATCATCTGCAAGGCACAGAATGAGATGTATAAGCGCGCCCTGGAGCGGGTGGGGGCGGATCGGGTGCTGATTCCCGAGCGGGACATGGCCCTGCGGCTGGTCCAGAGCCTGGGTTCCCGGAGCTTCCTGGACTATATGGATCTGGCCGGGGACTATGCCATTGCCGAGTTCGAGGCCCCCCGGAGCTGGGTGGGCAAGAGCCTCAAGAGCCTTAATGTCCGCTCCCGGTATCAGGTCAGCGTGCTGGCCATCCGCAATGAGCGCACCGGAAAGATGCAGATGTCCCCAGGGGCCGATGATATGATCGCCCAGGGGGACACCGTTATGGTCATGGGCAAGGAACATGACCTCAAGAGGATGCAGAAGCTATGATCGAGACCGTTACAAGCAGACAAAACGCCCTGATGACCCAGCTGGTTCGGCTACAAGCCTCCAAGAAGCAGCGTCGGGAGCAGCGGCTCTTTGTGGGCGACGGCACAAAGCTCTTAGAGGAGGCCATCCGCTGGGCGCCGAACCGGCTCCGGGCCGTGGTGCTCCGAGAGGGGATGGCATGGCCGGAGCTGCCGGACAGTGTGCGCAGAGTGCAGATCTCCCGGGAACTCATGGCCCAGGTATCTCAGATGGAGGCCCCGGAGGGGGCGATCTTCCTGGCGGCCCTGCCGGAGCAGGGGGAAGGGGAGATCTGCCCTGGCACCTTGATTCTAGATGGCATCCAGGATCCCGGCAACGTGGGGACGATCCTCCGGACGGCAGATGCCCTGGATGTGCCGGTGTTGCTCACTGAGGGCTGCTGCGACCCCTATAATCCCAAAACCGTTCGGGCGACCATGGGGGCGATCTTCCGCACTCCGCCTGCATTTTTGAGCCGGGAGACCGTGATCGAGCAGTGCCGGGAAAAGCAGATCCCGCTGCTGGCCACGGCCCTGTCCCAGAGCGCCAGGGATCTCCGGCAGGAAACGCTCCCGGAGGCGGCGGTCATCATCGGCAGCGAGGGACAGGGCGTGTCCTCCCAGCTGCTGGAGGCATCGAACCGGCAGATCATTATTCCCATGCACCCAAGATGTGAATCACTTAACGCGTCAGTGGCCGCGGCCATTGTGCTGTGGCAGATGACGGAACTGTAAAAAAGGAGGCGGTTTCCATGGCAAAGCTGCGCGATTGGATCTGGCTGACCACCCGTAAGGGACTGACCCTCCGGGGCCAGCAGCTGGTTCTTTCCTATTTTGGCTCCCCAGAGGAGGCATATCTGGCGGACCGGACGGCCATCGAGGAGGTGCCAGGGCTGATCCCCAAGGAGCGGGACGCCCTGTGTCAGAAGGATATCTTCGGTGCGGAGGCGGTTCTGCGGGACTGCTCCGACCAGGGCATCCGGATCGTCACCTGCCACGACGCCGCTTATCCCCAGCGGCTGCTGGCTATCGATACGCCGCCCTTGGTGCTCTATTATAAGGGGACGCTTCTGCCCTTTGACCAGCTTCCGGTCGTTACCGTGGTGGGATCGCGGAACGCCAGCGGCTACGGCCTGGCCGTGGCTCGGCGCATGGGAAACCAGATCGGGGCCTGCGGCGGCGTGGTGCTATCCGGCGCGGCCAAGGGCATCGATTCCCAGGCTCTGGAGGGGGCACTGGAGGCAGGCGGCACCGTGGCCGCAGTGCTGGGTAACGGACTGGACATCGTCTACCCCCGGTCCTCCGCCGGCGTCTATCAGGCGGTGATCCAGCACGGCTGCCTCATCAGCGAGTTCCCGCCGGGAACACCGCCTATGGGACGAAACTTTCCACAGAGAAACCGGATCATGAGCGGTCTGGCCCTGGGCGTTTTGGTGGTGGAGGCTGCCAAGCAGAGCGGCAGTCTCATCACGGCGGGCCTTGCCCTGGAGCAGGGGCGAGATGTGTTCGCGGTACCGGGCAACATCGGCCTCAAGAACTGCGAGGGCAGCAACGCGCTGATCCAGGAGGGGGCCATGCTGGTCACCGGTGGCTGGGACGTTATGCGCGAATACGCCCCCAGATTTGCCGGAAAGATCCACAAGCTCCGGGAGGAAACGCCCCTGGAACTGCCGGAGGAGGAAGCGCCGGAGCTGAAGGTCGCCACCCCGGTTCAGGCACCAAAAGCCCGCAAAATACCTGAAAATGCCCCTCAAAACCCCCAGCGGGCGAAAAATCCTCAGGAAAATCAAGAAAATAGAATTGACAATGGGCCAAAGAGGAATTATATTGACCTACAAGAGAAATTTTCTGCGCTGACCCCAGACGAGAAGGCCATTGCCCAGGTGCTCACGGAGGGACAGACTCAGGCGGACGACATTGTGGAGAAGACCGGTCTGCCCGTATCCCGGGTGCTGGCATCCCTGACGCTGCTGGAGGTGAAGGGCTATGTGACCCAGGAGCCCGGAAAGCAGTTTCATCTCAATATTCAATAGGGAGCGTCGTCTCGTGCGCCGCCCCCAGATCACAGGAACATCGGAGGAACATTGATGGCGAACGCATCCAATCTTGTCATTGTCGAGTCACCGGCAAAGGCAAAAACCATAGGAAAATACTTAGGGCCCGATTACGAGGTCAAGGCCTGCATGGGCCACCTGAGAGATCTGCCCAAAAGCAAGATGGGAGTCGATATCGACAACGATTTTGAGCCCCTGTATATGCCCCTGAAGGGCAAGGAAGCGGTGATCGCGGATCTCAAGAAGTCCGCCAGTGCGGTAGATAAGATCTACCTGGCAACTGACCCGGACCGGGAGGGAGAGGCCATCTCCTGGCATCTCAAATATCTCCTGGAGCTGCCGGAGGATCAGGTACACCGGGTGACCTTCAACGAGATCACGAAAAATGTCGTGAACACCAGCATCCAGAACCCCAGGACCATCGACCAGGACCTGGTGGATGCCCAGCAGGCCCGTCGGATCTTGGATCGGATCGTGGGCTATCAGCTCTCACCCCTGCTCTGGAAGAAGATTCGCCGGGGACTGTCCGCGGGCCGCGTTCAGTCCGTAGCCACCCGGATGGTAGTGGATCGAGAGGAGGAGATCCGGGCCTTCGTGCCCCAGGAGTACTGGTCCATCGACGTGGAGCTCCAGCGCATGGCCGGCCCCGGCAGCTTCACAGCCCACTACCACGGCGAGAATAAGAAACGGGAGCTCCACAGCCAGGAGGAGGTGGAGGAGATCCTGCGGGACGTGGAAAGCGCTCCCTTTGTGGTGTCTGCGGTGAAGCGCTCCGAGAAAAAGCGCACCCCCGCGCCGCCCTTTATCACCTCTACCCTCCAGCAGGAGGCGTCCCGGAAGCTGGGCATGACGCCCCGGCGCACCATGGCCATTGCCCAGATGCTCTATGAGGGCATTGACGTGGCGGGAGAGGGCACCGTGGGTCTCATTACCTACATGCGTACCGACTCCCTGCGCCTTTCCGAGGAGGCCCTGGCCGCTGCGGGCAGCTTTATTACCAATCGCTACGGCAAGGACTATTATAAGGAGGGCCCCCGGCGCTATAAGACGAAAAATGCCGCCCAGGATGCCCACGAGGCCATCCGGCCCAGCAATGTGAACCTGGATCCCGAATCCATCCGCAGCAGCCTCACCACTGAGCAGTATAAGCTCTATCGGCTGGTGTGGAGCCGCTTTGTGGCCTCTCAGATGTCCAATGCCCTCTACGATACCCTGTCCATCGACACGGTATCCGCGGGACATATCTTCCGGGCCAACCATCAGAGCCTGAAATTCCCGGGCTTTATCGCCGTCTACGAGGAAGGCAAGGACGATGAGACCGAGGAAAAGCAGACGCCTCTGCCCAATCTCCAGGAGGGGGAGACCGTACTGCTCTCCGGCCACGAGAAGCAGCAGCACTTTACTCAGCCCCCGGCACGGTACACCGAGGCCACCCTGGTCAAGGCCATGGAGGAAAAGGGTGTGGGCCGTCCTAGTACCTATGCCGCCACAGTCTCCACGATCCTGGATCGGGAATACGTCATCAAGCAGGACAAGCGCCTGAGCCCCACGCCTCTGGGCGAGGTGGTCACCGGGCTCATGAAGGAGCGGTTCCAGGACGTCATCGACGTGGCCTTTACGGCCCATATGGAGAGCTTGCTCGACCAGGTGGAGACGGGAAACGTCTACTGGAAGCAGGTGCTCCGGGATTTCTATAAGCACTTCCATCAGGAGATGCTGGATGCTGAGGAGGCCCTGAAGGACACCCGCATCAAGGTCCCCGATGAGGTGACAGACGAGATCTGCGAGCTCTGCGGACGGAATATGGTCATCAAGAGCGGCCGGTTCGGCCGGTTCCTGGCATGTCCTGGCTACCCGGAGTGCAAGAATACCAAGCCCCTGGCGGAGCATATGCCTGGCCGCTGCCCCAAGTGCGGCTCCGGGATGCTTAAGCGCAAGAGCCAGCGGGGCTATGCCTACTATGCCTGTGAAAAGGGCAAGGACTGCGGCTTTATGACCTGGGAGGTCCCCACGGCGGAGGACTGCCCCTACTGCGGCCAGACCATGTTCAAGAAGTCCGGCAAGGGTCAGAAAAAGGTCTTCTGCATCAATGAAAAGTGCGAGAACTTCACCCCGGAGGAGCTGAGAGGCGGCTACCGGAAAAAGAAGACCGCCGAGGATGCCGAGGGCGAAGCCAAGGCCGAGACCACCGCGGCCCCCGAGACTGCGGAGGAAAAGAAGCCTGCCAAGAAGACCACAGCCAAGAAGGCCGCAGCCAAGAAGACCACCGCGAAAAAGACAGCGGCGAAGAAGACCACGACCAAGAAGACTGCCGCAAAAAAGACCGCAAAGGCAGCCAAGACCACGGAGGACAACGCCCATGAAGCATGATATCACCGTAGTGGGCGCAGGCCTGGCGGGCAGCGAGGCTGCCTGGCAGCTGGCGAAAATGGGCCTCCAGGTGCGGCTCATCGAGATGAAGCCGGAGAAGAAGACCCCGGCCCACCAGTCTGACCTCTTTGGCGAGCTGGTTTGCTCCAACTCCCTCAGGGGAGATTCCCTGGCCAACGCCATCGGCCTCCTCAAGGAAGAACTCCGGCACTTAGACAGCCTGATTATGCGCTGCGCTGAGGAGAATCGGGTGGAGGCCGGCGGAGCCCTGGCGGTGGATCGGGTAGCTTTTGCCACGGCCATCACCGACGCTTTGGAGAGCTGCGGGAATATTGAGATCGTCCATGGGGAGCTGACGGAGATCCCGGCGGGGCCCGTCATCATCGCCACCGGCCCCCTGACCTCGGATCCCATGGCAGAGGCCATCTCCGAATTCTTTGGAGGGGCCAGGGGCCTCAACTTCTATGACGCGGCGGCTCCGCTGGTGAGCTTCGAGTCCCTGGATATGGATCACTGCTGGTTCGCGTCCCGGTACGACAAGGGCACCGCGGACTATATCAACTGTGCCATGGACAAGCAGCAGTACCAGGACTTTGTCCGGGAGCTGGCTGGCGCCGAGGAGGCCGCGGTTCATGGCTTTGAGGATAAAAAGGTCTTTGAGGGATGTATGCCTGTAGAAGTTATGGCCCGGCGGGGAGAGGACACCCTGCGGTACGGACCCCTGAAGCCCGTGGGCCTCAAGGATCCCAAGACCGGGAAGGAGCCCTATGCGGTGGTGCAGCTCCGAAAGGATAACCGCACCGGCACCGTCTACAACATCGTGGGCTTTCAGACCCATCTCCGGTGGCCGGAGCAGAAGCGGGTGTTCTCCATGATCCCGGCTCTGAGCCATGCGGAATATCTACGCTATGGCGTCATGCACCGGAATACCTATCTGGATTCGCCCCGGCTGCTGGATCGGTACTACCGGGCCCGAAAGGACACCCGGGTGGCCTTTGCGGGGCAGATGACGGGGGTGGAGGGCTATATCGAGTCCACGGCCTCCGGGCTGCTGGCGGCTCTCGAAATGGGCCGGGAATTAAAGGGCCTGACCCATGTGGATTTTCCCACCCATACGGCCATCGGCGCACTGGCTGGATATATCAGCGATGAGAGCGTGACGAAATTCCAGCCTATGAATATCAACTTCGGCATCATCGATCCCCTGGACTACAAGTTCAAGGGCAAAAAGCATGACCGGTATCTGGAGGTCAGCAGAAGAGCGCTCCAGACCATTGACGAAATAAAGGCTCGGCTGTAAGGGACGGGCGAAAGGAGCATCCTATGAAGATTATCGTAGACGCCATGGGCGGCGACAATGCCCCAAAGGCTCCGGTCATGGGCGCCATCGCGGCGGCCAAGGCCTATGATGTAGAGATCATTCTGGTGGGGCAGAGCGAAAAGATCCTGGAATGCCTAAAGGAGGAGGGCATCGACACCCTGCCGCCCGGGGTGGAGGTAGCTTTTGCCTCCCAGGTGGTCACCATGTGCGACAATCCCACCCGGGTGCTCCATACCGGCAAGGATTCCTCTATGGTGGTGGGGGCGCGGCTGCTGGCCCAGGGCCAGGGCGACGCCTTTGTATCTGCGGGCAACACCGGAGCGCTGCTGACGGTGGCTACGCTGGTAGCCAAGCGCATCAAGGGCATCAAGCGGGCTGCGGTCTCTCCCGTGTGCCCCACGGAGACCGGCAGGTGCGTGATCCTGGACGCGGGCGCCAACAACGACTGCACCCCGGAGTATCTGCTCCAGTTTGGCTATATGGGCTCCTTCTATGCGGAGAAATATCTGGGCGTGGCGAAGCCCCGGGTGGGCCTCCTCAACAACGGCTCCGAGGAGACCAAGGGCCGGGAGCTCCAGAGAGATGCCTACGCTCTGCTGAAGGAGGCCGGAAACGCCGGTGAGATCAACTTCGTGGGCAATGTGGAGGCCCGGGACGTGCCCACCGGCAAGGTGGACGTGGTGGTCTGCGACGGCTTCAGCGGAAACGTTCTGCTCAAGAGCATCGAGGGCACAGCCATCTTCATGGCCCACAAGCTCAAGGAGATGTTCAAGAGCTCCATGGCCACGAAGCTGGGCTATCTCCTCTGCAAGGGCGGTATGGATGAGTTCAAAAAGCTGCTGGATTCCCGAGAGGTGGGCGGCTCCATGTTCCTGGGCATCACTAAGCCCGTGGTGAAGGCCCATGGCTCCTCCGACGCCTACGCCATGCAGAATGCTATTCGGCAGGCGAAGATCTGCGTGGATACCGGCGTATGCCAGGCCATTGCGGACAATATCGACAAGATGACTCCCGGTAAGGCCAAGGCCTGAGGGAGAGAGTTTCCAAGAAGGGAAGGATCAATTTGCTGTCAGAGTTTCAGCAGCGGCTGGGGTATACCTTCAAGAATCCGCAGCTGCTGCAAAATGCGCTGACCCACAGCTCCTATGCCAACGAGCATAAAAAGGAGGGCATGGGCAGCAACGAGCGGCTGGAATTTTTAGGAGACGCGATCCTGGGCCTGGTGGTGGCGGAGCATCTCTACCGCACCCATCCGGATAAGCCCGAGGGCGAGCTCACCAAGCTCCGGGCGGAGCTGGTATGCGAGAAGAGCCTCTATGAGGTGGCCACCCGGCTGAAGCTGGGGGAGGTCCTTCGGCTGGGCCATGGCGAGAGCCACGGGGGCGGCAGCCATCGCCCGTCTATGCTGGCGGACGCGGTGGAGGCCGTGCTGGCGGCCAGCTACTTAGACGGCGGCATGGAGGTGCCCACCCGGATCATCGGGCGCTTTATTCTCCAGAAGGAGGGCAAGTGCGCCGGTACCGACGACTATAAGACGAGATTTCAGGAGCTGGTCCAGCGCAGCAGAGACCAGGTGATCTCCTATGCGCTGGTGGGGGAGAGCGGCCCCGACCACGACAAGAGCTTCCAGGTGGAAGTGAGCCTCAACGGCAAGGTAGTGGGCGCTGGCTCCGGCAGCAGCAAGAAGCGGGCGGAGCAGGCGGCGGCCCATGCGGCCATCCAGGCACTCTATCCGGAACAATAACACAAGGGGCGTATTGCAAAGCGGGGAGCGGCCTGGGGCCACCTGCTTTGCAATACGCCCTGCTTTGTAGGTGATCATATGGCCAAAAGACGGATCATTCCGCTGTTTATTCCCCATGCGGGCTGCCCCTGCGCCTGCGTGTTCTGCAATCAAAAGAAGATCACGGGCATGGACACGCCGGTGACCCCGGAGGAGATCGCTGAGACCATCCGGGACTCCCTTCCCTGGGCGGGGATGGGCTGCGAGCTGGCATTTTACGGGGGCAGCTTTACGGCGCTGCCTGTTTCTACCCAGAACGCTCTGCTGGAGGCGGCGCAGCCATTCCGGGCGCGGGGCGAGGTGGCGAATATTCGGGTCTCCACCCGGCCGGACGCCATAGATCGGGAGACCGTCCAGCGGCTCCGGGATCACGGTGTGACCACCGTGGAGCTGGGGTGCCAGTCTATGGACGATGCAGTGCTTCGACAGAGCGAGCGGGGCCACACGGCGGAGGATATCTGCCATGCCTCCAAGCTCCTTACATCGGAGGGCATGCCCCAGGTGCTGCAAATGATGACCGGACTGCCCGGAGACAATGGCAGCGCCTCCCTGGAAACGGCCCGGCAGCTGGCAGCCCTGCATCCACAGGGGGTGCGGATCTATCCCACGGTGGTGCTCCGGGGCACGGAGCTGGAGAAAATGATGTGCGGGGGAACCTATACGCCCCCAAGCGTGGAGGAGGCGGTAGACCTTTGCGCGTCCCTCTACGAGATCTTTTTGAAGGCGGATATCCCAGTGATCCGGCTGGGCCTGAACCCCACGGAGGAGCTCTCCGGGGGCGAGGCGGTGGCCGGGGCCTATGATCCGGCGCTGGGGGAGCGGGTGCTGTCCCGGATGTATCTGCGCCGGGCCAGGGCGCTGCTGGAGGAGCGGAGGCCGGGCCAGACGGCGGTTTTCTCCGTGGATCCCCGGCGGGTATCGGTGATGGTGGGGCAGAGAAGGGAGAATATCCTGGCACTGGAGCGGGAGTTTGGGCTGAGAGATATAAAAGTTCGGCCCGACGGAGCCTCTCTCTGGGAAATTTCCTTGAAAATCAGGTGATTTCCTGTTATCATGTATAGGTTAAACACAAATTTATGTATGAGGTGAACCTGTGTATCTAAAGGCAATCGAAATCCAGGGCTTCAAATCTTTCCCGGATAAGACCGTCATGACCTTTGGCAGCGATATCACCGCCATCGTTGGGCCCAACGGCAGCGGAAAGTCCAATATTTCCGACGCCATTCGCTGGGTCATGGGAGAAATGAGCACCAAGGCCCTCCGGGGCAGTAAAATGGAGGATGTGATTTTCGGCGGCACCCTAAAGCGGCCCCAGGTGGGCTTCGCGGAGGTATCGCTGGTGCTGGACAACACCGCCCACATCTTCGGGCTGGAGTCCTCCGAGGTGATGGTCACCCGCCGGTATTACCGGTCCGGGGACAGCGAATACTATATCAACCGCCAGTCCGCTCGACTCAAGGACATCAACGAACTGTTCATGGATACGGGCCTGGGCAAGGAGGGCTACTGCAACATCGGTCAGGGCCGTATCGACGAGATCCTCTCTGCCAAGTCCACGGATCGGCGGGAGATCTTTGAGGAGGCGGCGGGTATCTCCAAATACCGCCACCGGAAGGAGGAGACTGAGCGAAAGCTCCAGCAGACCCAGGACAATCTCCTGCGGATCAACGACAAGATCTCTGAGCTGGAGCTCCAGGTGAATCCCCTTCGGGAGCAGGCGGAGAAGGCCAAGAAATACCTGATCTTCCGGGATGAGCTCCGGGGTTTGGAGGTCACGGTGTGGCTTTCTCAGCTGGAAAAGCTGTCGGAGACCGCAAAAAAGGCGGAGGCGGACTATGCCTCGGCAAAGTTCATTCTGGAGCAGGGGAAGACCGGCCTGGACGAGCTCTATGCCAAGGCGGAGCAGCTGTCTGAGGAGCTTCGAGGCATGGATCTGGAGGCGGAGAATATCCGCGCCGGGATCTCTGCCCTGGAGGGGCAGCTGGCTGAGGCTCGCAGTGAGGCCGCGGTGCTCACCACCAAGCGCCAGGGCAACGAGGCAAATATCCGGCGCCTCCAAAACGAGCTCACCGACCAGGAGAGCCGCAGCGGCGACCTGGAGTCCCAGATCGCCGCCAGAGACCGGCGGATCCGGGAGATCGACCAGGAGAAGGAGACCCAGCAGGCCATCGGCGCGGAAAAAATGTCGGCCATGGAGCTCCAGCAGCGGAGAGTTCGGGAGAAGACCCAGACACTAAGTCAGCTCCAGACCCGCCAGAGCGACAACCTGACCATGCTGGCCCAGCTCCAGAGTACCATGGAGGCCAACCAGCAGAGTGTGAAAAACATTCTGGATCGGAAGGCCCAGGTGGAGGAGAGCTTCCGGGAGGCCCAGGAGAAGGAGGCGGAGAACCGCCGCCAGGCCCAGGAATGCGAGGCCCAGCTGACCCAGGCCAGAGATGCCGCTGACGGCCTCAAAAACGCCATCAGCGGCTATACCCTTCGGGCCCAGGGACGGCTCAAAAAGCGCCAGCAGCTCCAGGAGCAGGTGTCCCAGCTGAAAATCCAGCGGGATACCATGGACTCCAAGATCCACATGTACCGGGAGATGGAGAAGGATTACGAGGGCTATTCCAAGGCCACCCGCATCGTTATGCAGGAGGCCGCCAGAGGCAATCTCCGCCACGTTCACGGCCCGGTATCCCAGCTTCTCAGAACCAAGGACGAATACACAGTGGCCATTGAGACGGCCCTGGGGGCGTCCATGGGTTCCATCGTGGTGGACAGCGAACAGGACGGCAAGGCCGCCATTCAGCTGCTGCGGCGGCGGGACGGCGGACGGGCCACGTTCCTGCCCCTCTCCACCATTCGGGGCAGACGGCTCCAGGAAAACGGCCTGGAGCGGGAATACGGCTTTGTGGGCCTGGGCTGCGACCTGGTGACCTATGAGAGCCGCTACAAGGACATTATGGAGAACCTCCTGGGCCGCACGGCCATTGCTGAGGACATGGATGCGGCCATCGCCATTGCGGGTCGCCACGGCCATCGGTTCCGGATCGTGACCCTGGACGGCCAGGTACTGAACGCCGGCGGCTCCATGACCGGCGGCTCCACGTCCCGGTCCTCCGGCGTATTGACCCGGGCCAATGAGCTCTCCCGGCTGGAGCAGCGCCGGAGCGATACCGACGCCCAGCTGAAAACCGCCAATGAGCAGCTTCAAGAGGCTGCCAGGACGGCGGCACAGGCTGAGGCGGAGATCGCCGGGGCCCAGAATCAGCTGCGGGAGGCTGAGGACCAGGTGCTCCGGCTCCAGCAGCAGAAGCAGCACTTCGGTATTTTGCAGGATACCCTGTCCGAGACCATGGCATCGGCTCAGCGGGAGATGCAGATCGTGGAGGATCTCATCAGCGGCGGTCAGGATCAGAATCAGACCCTGATTCTGAAGGTGGAGCAGGGAAAGGCATTGCAGGAGACCCTGGCCCGGGAGATCAATCAGGCCCAGGCGACCCTGGATCAGGAGAACGCCGCACTGGCGGAGATCTCCGAGGCCATCACCCAGGCCCAGATGAAGCTCTCCACCCTCTCCGCGGAGCAGGACTCCGCTCGGGAGAGCCGGGAGCAGCTGGCGGCGTTGGCCCAGGCTGTCTCCGGTGACAAGGAAAAGCGCTGCCAGCTCATCGAGCATTATACCAAGGAAAATGAAGAGCTCACTGCCTCCATCGGGGAGAAAAACGCCCAGGTCGACGCGCTTCAGGAGCGGGCGGCCCAGCGGCGGAAGGATCTCCAGGGGGCGGCGGACAAGCGACTCAGTCTGGAGGGCAAAAAGACCCAGACCGAGAAGGAGGCCCAGGCGAAAAACAAGGATCTCATGAACATGGAACGGGAGTGCGCACGGCTGGAGCAGAAAAAGGCCACCACCGCCATGGAGGAAAAGCAGATCCTGGACAAGCTCTGGGACAACTACGAGCTCACCAACACCACGGCCCAGGAGGCTAAGGTGGAGATCGAGAGCATGTCCGCGGCCCAGAAACGCATCGGTGAGCTTCGGCGGAAGATGAACGCCCTGGGGCATCCCAACATCGGCGCCATCGAGGAATTCCAGCGGGTCAACGAGCGGTATGAATACCTCTCCGGCCAGCGGGACGATGTGGAGAGCAGCCAGAAGGAGCTCCAGAAGATCGTCGGCGACATCACCGGGGAGATGACTGAGATCTTCGCGGTGGAGTTCAAAAAGATCAACGAGTATTTCGGCCAGACCTTTACTGAGATGTTCGGCGGCGGCAAGGCCAGTCTGGAGCTGGAGGATCCGGATAATATCCTGTCCTGCGGCATCGAGATCCGGGTGCAGCCCCCAGGCAAGCAGGTCAAGACCATTATGCTGCTGTCCGGCGGCGAGAAGGCCTTTGTGGCCATTGCTCTGTATTTCGCCATCATGAAGGTGCGCCCCACGCCCTTCTGTATGCTCGATGAGATCGACGCGGCCCTGGACGACCGAAACGTTGGCCGGTTTGCCGCCTATCTGCGGAACCTCAGCAGCAAGACCCAGTTTATCGTTATCACCCACCGGCGCGGCACCATGGAGGCAGCAGACGTCCTCTACGGCGTCACCATGCAGGAGCAGGGCATCTCCAAGGTGCTCTCTGTGGACCTGAACCAGGTGGTCAAGGAACTCAATATCACATAACCTCCCACGGGAGAGAAAGGCAGAACGCAAATGGGCTTTTTTGATAAGATCAAGGCGGGCCTCACCAAGACCCGCCAGAGCCTCCAGAATACCCTGGGCGGCATCTTTGCCGGATTCCACGGCATCGACGATGATTTCTACGATGACCTGGAGGAGAGCCTGATCCTGGCGGATCTGGGCGTGGATACGGCGGTGAAGGCTGTGGAGCGGCTCCGGGAAAAGGTGAATATGGAGCATCTCAAGAGCGCCGAGGAGGTCCGTGAGGCATTAAAGGACATCCTGGCAGAGATGCTGGATGTGGGCGACACCGACCTGAAAATGACCACCCATCCCAGCGTGATCCTGGTGATCGGCGTCAACGGCGTAGGCAAGACCACCACCATCGGCAAGCTGGCCCACCAGCTGAAGGATCAGGGAAAGAAGGTTCTGCTCTGCGCGGCGGATACCTTCCGGGCTGCGGCTGCAGATCAGTTGGAGATCTGGGCAGGCCGGGCCGGGGTGGATATCATCCGGCAGCACGAGGGGGCCGACCCCGCCGCCGTGGTGTATGACGCCATCTCCGCCGCCAAGGCCAGAAATGTGGACGTGATCCTCTGTGACACCGCAGGGCGGCTCCACAACAAGCAGAACCTGATGAACGAGCTGGGCAAGATCTCCAGAGTCATTGACCGGGAGCTCCCTGGGGCGGATAAGGAGGTGCTGCTGGTGATCGACGGCACCACCGGCCAGAACGGTCTGCTCCAGGCCAAGCAGTTTAAGGAGATCGCGGGTGTCACCGGCATGGCCCTTACCAAGCTGGACGGCACCGCCAAGGGCGGTATTGTTATCGCTGTGGCGGACACCCTGCAAATCCCTGTGAAGTATATCGGCGTGGGCGAGGGCATGGAGGATCTGATGCCCTTTGAGGCCCGCGGCTTTGTGGACGCGCTGATTTGAGGCGCGGATAAAGGAGAGAACTATGAAACGCATTGACG
>CAKTEB010000063.1 GCA_934546685.1 uncultured Oscillospiraceae bacterium | reverse complement strand
GGTCATCTGTATCGACCAGAGCCCCATTGGCCGCACCCCCCGCTCCAACCCCGCCACCTACACCGGCCTCTTTGGGGACATTCGGGATCTGTTTGCCTCCACCGCCGAGGCCAAGGCCAAGGGCTACGGCCCCGGGCGCTTCTCCTTCAACGTGAAGGGCGGCCGCTGCGAGGCCTGCTGCGGCGACGGCCTGGTGAAGATCGAAATGCACTTCCTGCCGGATATCTATGTTCCCTGCGATGTCTGCAAGGGCAAGCGCTACAACCGGGAGACCCTGGACGTGACCTACAAGGGAAAGAACATCTCCGAGGTGCTGGACATGACCGCCGACGAGGCCCTGGAGTTCTTCGAGAATCTGCCCCGGATCCGCCGGAAGGTGGAGGCCCTGTGCCAGGTGGGCCTGGGCTATATCAAGCTGGGCCAGTCCTCCACCACCCTCTCCGGCGGCGAGGCCCAGCGGGTAAAGCTGGCCACGGAGCTCAGCCGGGTGGCCACCGGCAACACCTTCTATATCCTCGACGAGCCCACCACCGGCCTCCATGTGGCCGATGTGCACCGGCTGGTGGAGGTGCTCCAGGCCCTGGTGGATCAGGGCAATACCGTCCTGGTCATCGAGCACAACCTGGACGTCATCAAGGTCGCCGATCATCTCATTGACCTGGGCCCAGAGGGCGGTACCGGCGGCGGCACCGTGGTCTGCACCGGCACTCCGGAGCAGGTGGCCGCCTGCGAAAAGAGCTACACCGGTCAGTACCTCCGGCCCATGCTGGAGCGCGGCTAAGTTTACAAAAATTCCAAAACAGCCCCAACTGCTTATCTCGCAGTTGGGGCTGTCGCTGTTTTCTTTAGATCTTCCAGCCCTCGGCCTTCCGCCGGATGGCAATAAACTGCTGATACCGTCCCGGCACACCAATCAGCTGCTGATGGGTCCTCTGCTGGACGATGCGGCCATCCTCCACCACCAGAATCTGATCCGCGTTCTCGATGGTAGCCAGCCGGTGGGCAATGGTGATGATGGTCTTGCCCCGGGTCAGCTGGGAAATGGCCTCCTGGATCAGATACTCATTCTCCGGATCCACGCTGGCGGTAGCCTCGTCCAGAATGATGATAGGGGCGTCCTTGAGCATGGCCCGGGCAATGGAGATCCGCTGCTTCTCGCCACCGGACAGGGTGCCGCCGCCCTCGCCTATGACCGTATCGTAGCCCAGGGGCAGCGCCATGATAAAGTCGTGGCACCGGGCCTTTTTTGCCGCCGCGATCATCTCTTTCTCCGTAGCATCGGGCTTGCCGAAGCAGATATTCGCCCGGATGGTATCGTGGAACAGATAGACGTTCTGGAATACCATGGAGATATTGGACAACAGGCTGTCGCAGGTGAGCTCCCGGATATCATAGCCGCCCACGGTGATGCACCCCTCGGTCACATCCCAAAACCGTGCGATGAGCTTCGCCACCGTAGATTTTCCGCCGCCCGAGGGGCCCACCAGGGCCGTAAATCTCCCCCGGGGCAGGCTGAGATCCACCCCGTGGAGCACCTCCGGACCCTCCTGGGAATAGGAGAAATAAACGTTTCGGAGCTCCACATTCGTATCCTTGACCGCCGCGGGAGCGCTGGGCTCCGGCGCCTCCTTGGCCTGGAGGTACAGCAGCAGCTCCAGCACCTTGATCCTCAGGTATGGCAGCCGGATCTGTTCCGGCACATGGTACATCTCCTCAAAGATATTCTGGGGCAGCTCGCCGCCGTGGAACACCTTTGGATAGATCCCCAGCCCGAATTTCTCCGGCAGCTTTTGGGGAGATACCGGGAAGTCCTTCATCTGCTGGGCCAGGGATGTCTCCGCCGTATCTAAATCCAGCACCACAGTAATGCCGTGATAGTGGCCGGAGGGGAACACAAATCTCCCCTGGTGGCTCAGCCGCCGATCCAGCTTCATGTCTCCGGCCTTGATGTAGGAGAAGGCGTTGGCCGCCGCGGCGTATTCCATGCGCCCCTCCCGGGCACACAGCTCAGTTATTAGTCCAGCCTAACCCATTGTCATAAAAAATCGCCTAACGCTTAGGCGTCAGCTTGATGGTATTATATCGGATCTCTTGAAAATTGCCTAGCCCGGATCGGACAATTTCGTCCCGATTGGTCAGAGAGATTTTCTTTCCCAGGCAGCACAAGACCCGGCGCGGCAAAAACCGTGCCGGGTCCGGTTCTCACAAAAGCTTTTACAGACTCACGCCATAGCTTCCGTCCTGGTTCTCCTGGAGCTTTGCCCCAAAGAACGCTGTCATAGCGGAGATCAGGTAGTCGATATCCGCCGCGCCAGCGGTCTCATTGGCGGAGTGCATGGCCAGCTGGGCCAGGCCGATATCCACCGTCCGCACGGATACCTGGGTCACCGACAGGGCCCCCAGGGTGCTGCCGCCCAGCACGTCGGAATGGTTAAAGAAGCTCTGAACCGGGACCTGCTTCTCCTTGAGGATCCGCAGCAGCAGCGCCGCGGAGACTCCGGTGGTGGCATAGCCAGTGCCGTATTTCACTACGACGCCCTCACCCAGTTTGGGGCGGTTGGTGAGAGCCGCCTTCTCCGGGTGGTTGGGATGGACGCCGTGGGCGTTGTCCGCGGACACCATCATGCTGTCCGCCAGCAGCCGCAGATAATCCTGCTGGGTCATACCCTCCGCCAGGGTCACCCGCAGCAGCACATCCTGGAGGAAGGTGGACATGGCCCCCTGGGCCGTAGAGCTGCCGATCTCCTCATTGTCAAAGAGGCACAGCACCGGCATCTGCCGGGGGGCGTCCTGCTGAATAAAGCCCTCCAGCAGCCCGTAGGCGCACTGGAGATCATCCAGTCTGGGGCACAGGATCAACTCCTGGTCCGCCCCCAGCCGGGTGCCCTTCTCCCGGTTGTAGACGTACAGATCCTGGGCCACGATTTGCTCCTTCTCCACCCCGGCGGCCTTAGCCGCCAGCTCTATGGGATCTACATTTCCCTTGCCGATCAGAGGCATCAGATCCGTCTGGACCGTCATGCGCTTGCCGTCGTTGGTGGTTCGGTCCATGTGGATGGCCAGGCTGGGGATCACCATGAGATCCTGATCCAGATCCACCAGAATGGACTCTACGCCCTTATCCGTGGCCGCCAGGATCAGGCCCGCCAGCGACAGAGGACGATCCAGCCAGGTGGAATAGATCATTCCGCCGTACTTGTTGGCATCCAGCTTGCTGTAGCCCTCCACGGTCACTGTGGCGTTGTCCTTGAGCCGGAAGCAGGGGGAGTCCGTATGGGCCGCGCCGATCATAAAGCCCTCCAGCTGCTCCGGCACCTGAAAGGCGATGAGACTGGACTGGTTCCGGGTGACATAATATTTATCTCCGGCGTTCAGCGTCCAGCCATCGCCCTCGCCCAGCCGCCGATAACCGGCGGCCTCCAGGGTCTTGGCCGCAGTGTCCACCGCCTGAAAGCAGGTGGGGCTTTGGGCGATAAAGTCAAAAAGTCCCTGTACATGATCCTTCATGAGTCATCGTTCCTCCCTATCTGATCCTTAAATCTCGTCCAGCAGCTGCTCCATCTCGGTGAGGGTGTCCGCAAACACCTTCAGGGCCCGCTCCACTACCCGGGGCTGAGTCAGATCCATCCCAGCCAGCTTCAGCTCCTCCAGGGGATAGTCGCTGCCGCCGGTGGTCAGGAATTTCAGGTAGCCGGAGGCGTCGCCAGTCTCATAGATGCTGTCCGCAATGGCCACGGCAGAGCAGAAGCCGGTGGCATACTGGTAGACATAATACGCAGAGTAAAAATGGGGGATCCGAGCCCACTCGGCATCCTGGAGGGGATCCACCACCGCCCCCTGGTAGTAGAGCTCATTGAGCTCATGATACCGCTGGCTCAGAGCCTGAGCGGTCAGGGGCTGACCCTTCCGGTACATGTCGTGGACATCCCGCTCAAACTCCGCAAACAGGGTCTGGCGGAATACGGTGGTCCGGAAGCTCTCCAGCAGATGGTTCAGGAGATACGCCCGGCGCTTTTTATCGGTCTCGGTCTTCAGCAGATACTTGGTAAGCAGCACCTCGTTGACCGTAGAAGCCACCTCAGCCACCAGCAGCCGATAGTCGTGGTTGGCGAAGCTGTTGTTGGCGGAGGAATAGTAGGAGTGCATGGCGTGGCCCAGCTCATGGGCCATGGTAAAGGCATCGTCGAGGACGTTGGTATAGTTCAGCAGCACAAAGGGATGCACCCCGTAGACCCCGCAGGAGAAGGCGCCGGTGGTCTTTCCCTTGTTCTCATAGACATCCATCCAGTGCTCCCGATAGGCCTTGTCCAGCAGTCCCGCGTACTCCTCGCCCAGAGGGGCCAGGGCCTTCTTTACCAGCACCTTGCAGTCCTCATAGGGAATATCGTAGCTGACGTCCTCCACCATGGGGCAGTACAGGTCGTACATATGGAGCTCCTGGAGCCCCAGGACCTTCTTCCGCAGCTGGAGATACCGGGCCATGGTGGGCAGCCCCTTATGGATGGCCTCCACCAGGGAATCATACACCGCCACAGGCACGTTGTTGGCAAATAGACTTTTCTCCAGGGAGCTGTCATAGCCCTTGGCCTGTGCAAAATACTCGTCCAGCTTCACCTGGCCGCCGTAGATGGCCGCAATGGTGTTGATATACCGCTGGAACTCCCCATGATAGGCTTCAAAGGCCTCCCTGCGCACCCGGCGATCTCGGCTGTCCCGATAGAGGCCGTAGGTGCCGTGGGTGAGGCTGGCGGGCTTCCCGTCCTCGCCGGTGATATCCGGGAAGGTCATGTCCACGCTCTCCAGCATGGTAAAGGCGTTGTCCGGCGCTCCCGCCGCATCAGACAGCTGGGCCAGCAGCTTCTCCTGGGCCGCCGGGAGGCTATAGGCCCGCTGGCGATCCGTATCCTCCAGGATGTGCCGGTACTCCTGGAGCTCCGGCAGCTTCAGCCAGTTGTCCAAGGTCTCCTTGGGAACGGACAGGATCTCGGGATCCACAAAGCTGATGGCCGTGGACAGCTGTACATACAGGCTCATGGCCCGTGCCTCCAGGCTCTGAGCCTGGGGATCGCCGTTGTCCCCGGATTTGTTCAGGCTGGCGTAGAGATAGACCAGCTCCACCTGCTGGGTGGCGGCGTAGATCTCGTCCAGAGCCGCCTTGAGCTGTGCCGGAGACTCTTTCAGGGTTCCCTCCAGCCGGGGCAGCTGCGTAACAGCCGCCTTTGCCTTCTCATAGGCCTGCTCCCAATCCTGAAGCGTTCCGAATATATCGCTGAGTCTCCACTGGAATTCCGGGTCCATGTCCCTGCGGTTTTTCAGTGCCATATCGATCATTCCTTTCTAAAGCGGCGTTTTCTTTGAAAGTATGCCCAAAGGCCGCAGGCTTATTGTAGCACGTTTCTAAGTTAACCTCAACTGCTTTGACATTCCATATCTCTTCGGCAAATATTTACCCAATCTAAAGTTTTCGTTCATAGTCTGTTCACAATTTTCCGGTACTATTACGGAGCGCAGAGGCCCTGCGCGGAACGGAGAGATCACTTGAAGCTGATTACATTTGCGGTGCCCTGCTATAACAGCGCCGCCTATATGAGAAAATGCGTGGACTCCCTGCTCACCGGCGGAGAGGACATCGAGATCATTCTGGTGGACGACGGCTCCATCAAAGACGACACCCCCGCCATCTGTGACCAGTACGCCCAGGACTACCCGGAGATCGTCCGGGCTATCCATCAGCCCAACGGCGGCCATGGAGAGGGCGTCAATCAGGGGCTTCGTCACGCCACCGGCCTCTACTATAAGGTAGTGGATTCCGATGACTGGCTGGACGCCGACGCCCTGCAAAAGGTCCTGCGGCAGCTGCGGATCCAGTCTCTGGGCGAAGAGCCCCTGGACATGCTGCTGTGCAACTATGTCTATGAGCATGTGGCGGACAATACCTCCCACACCATCGACTATCACAACGTATTTCCCCAGGATCAGGTCTTCTCCTGGAAGGACTGCGGCCGCTTCCGGCCCAGCCAATATATCCTGATGCACTCGGTGATCTACCGGACAGAGCTGCTCCGCAGCTGCCGCCTGGAGCTGCCGAAGCACACCTTCTATGTGGACAACATCTTTGTGTACTACCCCCTGCCCCAGGTAAAGCGGATGTACTACATGGACGTGGATCTGTACCGGTACTTCATTGGCCGGGAGGATCAGTCTGTCAACGAGAAGGTCATGGTGCAGCGCCAGGACCAGCAGATCTTGGTCACCCGGCTGATGTTTGGCTATTATAACCTGGAGGATCTCAAGAAGCTGGAGCCGAAGCTGTCTAATTACATGTTCCGGTATCTGTCCATGATGCTCTCCATCTGCTCCACGCTCCTGAACCTGGACGGCAGTCCGGAGGCTCTGAAAAAGAAAGAGAATCTGTGGCAGGAGCTGCTGGGCAAGCATCCGGAGCTCTACCGGAAGCTGAAGCTCTTCTCCCTGGCCGCCCTCAGCAATCTCCCGGGCTCCGCAGGCCGGAAGGTGGAGGTGGGCGCTTACCGATTGGCCCATAAGATCTTCAAATTCAACTAAACCGAAAAGCAACGCCACCGGCCTGAGCCGGTGGCGTTGTTTCTTTATTCTGCTACCAGAAGCTCCGTGAGCACCTGGCTGATGACCTGGGGATTGCCCTTTCCCTGGGTCTTTTTCATCATCTGGCCCACCAGCGCATGGAAGGCGTTTTTGTTGCCGCTCCGGTAGTCCGCCGCGGCCTTGTGGTTCTGCTGGAGCACCTCCTGGGCCATGGGCCGCAGCACCGCCGGGTCGCTGATCTGCTGGAGTCCCTGGGACTCAATAATGGCCACCGGATCTCCGCCCTCCCGGAACAGCTGTGCGATGACCTTCTTGCTGGTGCCGCCGTTGATCTTGCCCTGTCCCAGCAGATCCGCCAGCACCGCGATATGCTCCGGCTCCACCGGCACCGCCTGCTCCTCGGGGCACAGCCGAGCCACCTCGCCGGAGACCAGGTTGGCCGCCAGCAGGGGATATTCCGTCTGGGTCGCCACGGTCTCGAAGTAGTCGGCAATGTCCTTCCGGGTCACCAGGATCTCCGCCGCCAGGGAGCTCAGGCCGTATTTCTCCTGATAGCTCTGCTTCCGCTGATCCGGCAGCACCGGGATGGAGGCCTTGATCTCCTCCAGGAACTCCGGGCTCACCACAATGGGCACCAGATCCGGATCCGGGAAGTACCGGTAGTCGTCGGCGTTCTCCTTGGAGCGCATAGAGGAGGTCTTGCCGGTGTTCATGTCGAAGCGCCGGGTCTCCTGGATCACCTCGCCGCCCTCCTCCAGAACGCTGACCTGACGGGCATACTCATACTCGATAGCCTTGACCACGTTCTGGAAGCTGTTCAGGTTCTTCATCTCCGTGCGGGTTCCCAGCTTGTCGCTGCCCTTCTTACGGATAGACAGGTTCACGTCGCAGCGGAGGGAGCCCTCGTTCATCTTGCAGTCGGAGACCCCGGTGTAGAGGATAATGGCCCGGAGCTTCTGGAGATAGGCCTTGGCCTCCTCCGCCGAGCGCATATCCGGCTCGGATACGATCTCGATCAGGGGCACGCCGCAGCGGTTGCAGTCGATGAAGGTTCCCTTGCCCTCCTGGTGCACCAGCTTGCCCGCATCCTCCTCAATGTGGATCCGGGTAATGCCGATGCGCTTTTTTCCAGCCTCGGTCTCAATGTCCAGGTAGCCGCCGCTGCACAGGGGCAGGTCATACTGGGAGATCTGATAGGCCTTGGGCAGGTCGGGATAGAAGTAATTCTTCCGATCCTGCTTGGAGAAGGTGGCGATCTGGCATCCGGTGGCAAGACCGGCTTTCACCGCGTACTCCACCACCTTGCCGTTCAGCACCGGCAGAGAGCCGGGCATACCGGTGCACACCGGGCAGCACTGGGTGTTGGGGGCCGCGCCGAACTTGGTGGAGCAGCCGCAGAAGATCTTCGTGGCGGTCTTTAATTCCACATGGACCTCCAGACCAATGACCATTTCATAGTTTGCGATCATGCTTCCTGACCTCCTTCCTGTTCAAAGGCAAAGCCGGCCCGATACAGCGTGGGCTCGGACATGGGCTTTCCAATGAGCTGCATACCAATGGGCAGCCCCTGGCTGTCGGTGCCGCAGGGCAGGGACAGGGCCGGGAGCCCCGCAATGTTTACGGGCACTGTGTACACATCGCCCAGATACATCTCCAGGGGATCCTGGGTCTTCTCGCCGAGCTTGTAGGCGGTGGTGGGAGCCACGGGAGCCAGGATGGCATCATAGCCCTCGAATACCCGGTCAAAGGCATTTTTCAGCAGCGTCCGCACCTGGAGCGCCTTCTTATAGTAGGCATCATAGTAGCCCGCCGACAGCACGAAGGAGCCCAGCATGATCCGCCGCTTTACCTCCGCGCCAAAGCCCTGGGTACGGGTTTCCCGATACAGGTCGTGGATCTCCTTAACGTTCTCCGCCCGGAAGCCGTACTTCACGCCGTCAAACCTTGCCAGGTTGGAGGAGGCCTCCGCGGAGGAGATGACGTAGTAGGCGGGCAGGGCATATTCCAGCTCCCGGATGCTCACCTCGTCCACCTGAGCCCCCAGAGTCTCCAGCCGATGGGCCGAGGCACGGATGGCCGCCGCGATCTCCGGGTTCAGGGCCTGGGAGAAATACTCCTTCGGCAGAGCAAACCGCATACCCTTCACGCCGTCCTGAATGTGATCCAGAAGCTTTAATTCCGAGCCGGGGAGACTGGTAGAATCCCGACCGTCATGGCCGCAGATAGCCTCCAGCACCATGGCGTTATCATATACGTTTTTCGTCAGAGGCCCGATCTGATCCAGAGAGGAAGCGAAGGCAATGAGTCCGTAGCGGCTCACCAGACCGTAGGTGGGCTTCATGCCCACCACGCCGCAGAAGGCCGCGGGCTGACGGATGGAGCCGCCGGTATCGGAGCCCAGGGTATAGGCCGCCTCCCCAGCCGCCACCGCCGCCGCAGAGCCGCCGGAGGAGCCGCCGGGCACGCAGTCCAGGTTTCTGGGGTTGTGGGTCTTCCTAAAATAGGAGTTCTCCGTGGAGGAGCCCATGGCGAACTCATCCATGTTGAGCTTGCCCAGCATCACAGCGTCCTGGCCCTGGAGCTTCTCCATCACCGCCGCGTCATAGGGGGGCACAAAGTGCTCCAGCATTTTCGAGGCGCAGGTGGTGGTAGTTCCCTTGGTGCAGATATTATCCTTGATGCCGCAGGGCACGCCCGCCAGCGCCGGAAGGGTCTCCCCCTTGGCCCGCTTTTCGTCCACCGCCGCCGCCTGCTGCATAGCCAGCTCTTCGGTGACCGACAGATAGGCCCCGATCTTCTCGTCCTTCTCCCCAATGGCGGAGAGATAGGCCTGGGCCGCTTCCCTGGCCGAGAGCTCCTTTTTCTCCAGTGCCCGGGACAGCTCCCGGACGCTCAGTTCTGTAATGTTCATGTTCCGCCCTCCTTACTCTACCACTTGGGGCACAAAGATATAGCCGTCCTGCTTGGCCGGTGCGTTCTCCAGCAGCAGATCCCGGTCCGCCGAGGGCCGCACCTGATCCTGCCGCCAGACGTTTTGGAGTCCGCCGATGTGGGCCATGGGCTCTACGCCCTCGGTGTCGATCTTCGCCAGCTGATCCGCGAAGGCCACCACCTCCAGGAGATCCTTCCGGATGCTTTCCTGCTCTCCGGCTGGGATGTTCAGCATGGACAGATCCGCCACATGCTGGATGTCGATGCCGCTGTCCTGACTCCGGGCCGCCTTAGCTCCGCGCATGACGCCGCTTTCGTCCCGGGCGCCGATGCCCAGCACCTCCAGCTGCTCCTCGTCCACGGTGTTGGGTGCGTCGGTCAGGGGGCAGGAGGCGTCCTTGAGCTTCGGGAACGCGATCACATCCCGGAGGGAGGCCGCCTTAGTGAGCTGCATGACAAAGCGATCCAAGCCGAAGGCAAAGCCCGCATGGGGCGGCGTGCCGTACCGGAAGGCATTGACCATAAAGCCGAAGCGCTCGTCGATCTGCTCCTGGGTAAAGCCCAGAGCCTCGAACATCAGGTTCTGCACCTCTCTCTGGTGGATACGCACAGAGCCGCTGCCCAGCTCGATGCCGTTGAGCACCACGTCAAATGCCTGGGCCCGTACCCGTCCGGGATCTGACAGGAGATACTGCACATCCTCGGGATAGGGCATGGTGAAGGGATGGTGGGTGGAGACCCAGCGGCCCTCCTCCTCGGAATACTCAAACTGCGGGAAGTCGGTGACAAACAGAATGTTCCACTCGTCCCGGCGGAGGTCCAGGTGATCCGCCAGCTTCAGCCGCAGGCCGCCCAGCACCTTCCGTACTGTGGAGAGCTTATCCGCGGAGAACAGGATAAAGTCGCCGGGGGCCGCGTCCATCTCCGACAGCAGGGCGTCCATCTGCTCCTGGGTAAAATACTTGGTGAGGATGGAGTAGATCTCACCCGTGGGCCGCCAGGCGATCCAGGCCATACCCTTTGCTCCCAGGTGCAGGGCCTCGTCGGTGAGCATCTCGATCTCCGTCCGGGTGAAGTCCGCGTGGCCCCGAACATTGATGGCCCGCACCACGCCGCCCTTTTTGAGGGCATTCTTGAACACAGAGAAGCCGCAGTCACGGACGGTCTCCGTCAGGTCTACAATCGGAAGGTCAAAGCGCAGGTCCGGCTTGTCAGAGCCGTATTTGTCCATGCACTCGGTCCAGGTGTGCCGGGGGAACAGGCCAGGGAATTCCACCCCCATGAGCTCCTTAAACATGTATTTGAACATGCTCTCCAGGTGCTGGAGCACATCCTCCTGCTCCACAAAGCTCATTTCCATATCCACCTGGGTGAACTCCGGCTGCCGATCCGCCCGCAGGTCTTCGTCCCGGAAGCACCGGGCCACCTGATAGTACCGGTCGATGCCGCCCACCATCAGAAGCTGCTTGAAGATCTGGGGGGACTGGGGCAGGGCATAGAACTTGCCGTTGTGTACCCGGGAGGGCACCAGATAATCCCGCGCGCCCTCGGGGGTGGACTTGGTGAGCATGGGAGTCTCCACAGAGAGGAAGCCGTGGGCGTCCAGATAATCCTCGGCGCACTTCTGAACCCGATGGCGGAATTTCAGCCGCCCGATCATCTCCGGCCGCCGGAGATCCAGATAGCGGTACTTGAGGCGCAGGGCCTCGTTGCTGGTGCCGTCCTCCACGGAGAAAGGCAGCGGATCCGCCTCGGAGATCACCTCCAGGCGCTTGGCCCGGAGCTCCACAGTGCCGGTCTCCAGCTTGGGATTCACAGTCTCCGGATCACGCTTCCGCACATAGCCGTGGACGGCGATGACCGTCTCGTTTTTCAGCCGGTCCGCCGCAGAAAATTCCTCCGGGGACAGCTCTCTGGCATCAAAGACCACCTGGAGGATCCCCTCCCGGTCTCTCAGGTCAATAAATACGACGCCGCCCATGTCCCGCTTGGTCTGGACCCAGCCGCAGACGGTCTCTTCCCTTCCGATGGCCGTCTCTCTCAGTGCGCCGCAGTAAATGGTGCGCTTGAGCATTCTAATCATCCTCTCTGATTCTATTGCAGAAAACAAAAATGCCTTCCGTCCCGTTTCCCCGTAGGGAAACATGGGACGAAAGGCATAAGCATACTTCCGTGGTACCACCCATATGAATTCTTGCGAATCCGCTCATTGCGATTAAGCATCAGCTGTAACGCGCTGACCGCGGCGCACCCTACTTGCCCATAGACGTTCGAGCTGCGGCTCCGGGATGTTCGTTCATGGAATGCGCCGGCTGGCTTTCAGCTTACCCAGCTCTCTGTACGGCGGAGAATACCACTACTTTTTCCCATCATAGCCTTTCGGAATATGAGATTACTGCCAATTATACATACAAACCAATCCCCGGTCAAGGGGATATTTGCATAAACTTTGGATTTTTCCGCAGACTCTTCTGGGAAGTATCCGCAAAAATCCGCTGTTTATGCATGACGGCTCAGACCGTTCCGCTGACCGTCAGGACGCTGACGCCGGGAGTAACGGTCCAGGCGCCGGTGGTCGCATCCTGGGTATAGGCAGCCGCGGGCACCGTGATCTTCCCCGGCACCGTGGCAAAGAGGCCCCGCTCCCGGTCATAGGTGTAGTCCTCCGGCTCCGTCCAGGCTTCGCCGTTGAAGGTCACCCGGATGGCGTCCAGGATCGGATCGAAGGTATCCGTCACCGCAGCCTGATCCGCCGCCGTCACCGGGATATTGCCGGTGTTCTGGATCACAAAGGTGTAGGTGAGCTGACCGCTGGCCGTCACCGTGGCCGGGCAGATGGACTTGCTGATGGTCAGCGCCGGACGGCTGGTGGAGTTCACCGTGGCCGTAACGGTGATGGGCGCGGCCAGGCTGCCGCCGGAGATCACCGCCGTATTGACGATGGACTGCTCCAAGCCCGGCGGCGCGAACTCCGTCACCTGGGCCTCATAGACCAGGAGCGCGCTGCCTCCAGCGGGCACAGTGATACCGGTGATGGTCAGCGGCGGCCCCGCCGGCACCGTGGGCGCGGTCTGGAGCACGCCGCCCAAATAGTAGTGCAGAGAATTTGTCACATACTCCAGCGGATACAGGGTCGTCCCGCCGAAGGCGTAGCCGCCCAGATCATCGGTGACCGTCAGCCCTGTAAAGGCCGTGGTTCCGGTGTTCTGGATGCTGATCACATAGGTGACCGTTTCCCCGGGCGCATAGGTGTCCCGGACGGCGGTCTTGGCTGCGGAGAGCACCTCTAGGAGCTCCCCGGTGACCACGTTGGAGTCAATGGTATTGCCATTATATCGCAGCGTGGCCTGGTTGGTAAAAGAAGCCATATGAATCCCCCTCCTGTCAGATCATGGAGCTTTTGGCCGCTCCACAGCCCATTCTATGTGGCGGCACCAGGCGATGACCGTTATTCCTGAAAAATTATCCCCGCTGCCGGGCAGTTTTTCTCCCTTCGCGCATAGAATATTCCGAAAAAGCTGTTTCCCGGCCCGTCGCCGGGGTATTTATGGAAAGGAGTCGCCTATGCCCAGCATCTTTTTGAGTCCCTCCACCCAGGAGGGCAACCTCTACGTCACCGGGAATTCCGAGGAATACTGGATGAACCGACTGGCGGACGCCATGGAGCCCTATCTCACCGCCTCCGGCATTCAGTTCACCCGGAACTCCCCCACGGGCTCCGCCGCCCAGTCCATCCGTCAGAGCAACAGTGGGAATTACGACCTGCATCTGGCCCTGCACTCCAACGCCGCCCCGCCAGGGCAGTATGGCCAGGTTCGGGGCACCGACGTCTACTACTATCCCTCCAGCGTCCAGGGAAAAAAGGCCGCGGACCTGGTGGCCCAGGCCTTACAGGCCATCTATCCTCTGCCCGGAAAGGTACGGGCTTTGGGCACCACCGCCATCGGCGAGGTACGCCAGACTCGAGCCCCCTCAGTGTTCATCGAGCTGGCCTATCACGACAATCAGGAGGACGCCAACTGGATCACCGAGAACCTGGGGCTCATCGCCCGCACCATTGTCCTTGCGCTCACGGAGTATTTTGGCATCCCCTTTCGGGAGCCCGGCGGGGCCTTCCCCCGCACCGGGACTGTAGCTCTGAGCTACGGCACCCTGAATCTCCGAAGCGGGCCGGGGCTGGAATACCCGATCCTCCTGTCCATTCCCAACGGCGCGGCCATTACCCTGCTGGGAGAATCCGGAGACTGGTACCGAGCCCAGTATGGCGGCAAGGAGGGCTATGTGTCCAAGGTATTTGTGAATCCATAGAAAAGGGGGCCGCTGCGGCATGCAGCGGCCCCCTTTGGGTCTTCTTATTGATATTGGCTCTGGGCCAGCATAATGAGAAAATAGGCTGGAACAGACAGATTGCCGTCGCCAGTGCCCAGCTGGACGCCGGGCTTATTGTCCCCGTGGAAGTCGCTGCCGCCGGTGGGCAGCAGGGTATACTTCTCCGCCAAATCAAAGAGCTTCTTCTGATCCGCCTGGGTATAGCCGGTGTAGTAGATCTCCATGCCGGAGAAGCCGCACTGGGCCGCAGTTTTCACCAGGGTATCCAGCTCGTTTTTTCCAAAGCCATACTGGAGGGGATGGGCCAAAACCGCTACACCGCCGCACTTCTTGATGAGCCGGGCCGCATCCCGAAAGGGGATCCGCTCCCGCTCCACATAGCAGCTGCGGCCCTGGGAGAGGTATTTTCGGAACGCCTCCTGGACGTTTTCCGCAGCCCCTAATTCCACCAGCTTCCGGGCAATATGAGGCCGTCCCAGCACCGCCCCGGGGTTCTCCTCCTCCAGCTGCTTCAGCGTGATGTCAAAGCCCTTTCTCCGGAGCCGCTCCAGGATCTTCTCGTTGCGCTCCCGGCGCTTTTCCAGACTCCAGGCCTCGTACTGCCCCAGGGTCTCAGCGTGCTCGTCCAGGAAATAGCCCAGCACATGGACATCCCGGCCCTGATAGTCCGTGGAGATCTCGATGCCTGGGATGATGGTGACCCCCATGAGCTCTCCGGCCTGTCCCGCCTCGTCGATGCCCGCCATGGTATCGTGGTCGGTGATGGCAATGGCCTTGAGGCCCTGCATGGCCGCCAAGGACACCACATGCTTGGGGCTCATGGTACCGTCCGAGGCAGTGGTGTGAACGTGCATATCAATTTTATCCATAAGCTACAACCTTTCTGGAAAAATCGTATCAAATCGGGTGATCTTCGGGCTCTGCCGCCGCCTTCAGTTCCCCGTAGGCCCTTGTGAGGGTCTCCAGGGTCTCCC
>CAKTEB010000062.1 GCA_934546685.1 uncultured Oscillospiraceae bacterium | reverse complement strand
TTAAAATTCGGGCGGAGTACCAATGCGCGCCCGAAGGAAGTCCCCTTGGGGGAAATTCGTAAAATCCGATTCGCCGACATGGAAGGCGTAAGCCGCATATAAGGTCCGGGGGATCCAACAAAAGGGGCCCCGCCAAAGCCCAGCGAAGCGGGTTTGGTGGGGAAAGGAGGAGCAGCGGAGCGACTGAGCTTTTGGCCCAAAGGCCAAAACGAAGGATGCGGAGCTTGCGACGACGCGCCGCAGGCCCCCTTGCCACGCCTTTCTCCCCCATCTTTCGTCGTGCAACGAAAGATGGGGCCGTCGGAGGCTGTCGGTCAACGTAGTGCGGTAGAGGCGGGCGATTGATAATCGCCCCTACAAGTGCGCTGCTTGATTTTAGGCGAAACGTTTAATAAAAATGGTTGCAAACTTCACATAACGCTATATCTGCCCAACAGGGGCGTCCCCACCAACCATCTGCCCCATCCCCCCACAAATCAGAGAAAAGTGAAAAGAGAAAAGAGAACAGCGACAGGGCACAACGCCCAACGAAAGGAGTCACTATGGATCTGGCATATTTACAGCTCCTCCTCCCAGACGCGGAGGAAACCACCCTCGAAGAGCTCCTCAATCAGCACGAATCCGAGCTCTCCACCCTCCGCACTGCCGCCGACGAGGCCCGCCAGGGCCGGGAATCCGCGGAGGCCGCCCTGACCCGGGAGCGCCGGAACGCCGCGGCGGAAAAGGCCCTGGACGGCCTGGAATTCTCCAGTCATGCCGCCCGGGAATCATTCCTGGGGGCCCTGAACCAGGCGGAGCTGCCCATGGAGGACGGGGAGCTCCAGGGCTTCCACGGCTTTTTGGCGGAGTTCCGGGCCAAGGATCCCGGGGCCTTCCGGGCCTCCGGGGCCACCTTGAAGGTGACGGCGCCGGGGAACGGGGGCGCGAGGGTGTCGCTTTTGCGCAAAGCCTTTGGTCTGGGCTGACGCCCGCCCAGAGGATGAAATCCAGCTTCGCTGGGTGAAATCCGCACAGCGGATGAAATCTGGCTTTGCCAGATGAAATCGCCCTGGCGGGCGGTGATGGTGTCGCCGTTGGCGACGGATCACATTTGGAAAGATACGGTGCAATTTGACTTGCACTGTATTTTTTATAACACTCAGTTCCATTTATCGGTGGAATTGAAGAAATCAAGGAGGAAACACATATGGCAAACGCAATCACACTGGCAAAGGAATTCGTCCCCCTGCTGGACGAGACCTACACCCTGGCGTCTCTCACCGCGGACCTGGACGGCGCGGCGGAGCTGGCCCGGCAGGGGGCCAACGCCAACGAGCTCATCATCCCCATGATGAGCCTCCAGGGCCTGGGGGACTACAGCCGCAACAGCGGCTATGTGGACGGGGACGTGACCCTCACCAACGAGACCGTCACCTGCAATTTTGACCGGGGCCGCATGTTCACCGTGGACACCATGGACGACCTGGAGACCGCGGGCATCGCCTTCGGCCGCCTGGCCAGCGAGTTTATCCGCACCAAGGTGGTTCCGGAGCTGGACGCCTTCCGCCTGAGCAAATACGCCTCCGCCTCCGGCATCTCCAGCGCCACCGGCACCCTGGACACCGGCGAGAAGGCCGTGGCCGCCCTGCGCAAGGCCGTCACCAAGCTGGACGAGGACGAGGTGCCCCTGGAGGACCGCTACCTGTTCATCACCCCCACCCTCCACGGCCTCATCGCCGACATGGACACCACCAAGAGCCGGGAGGTTCTGGGCCGGTTCCAGAAGATCGTGGACGTGCCCCAGACCCGGTTCTACACCGCCATCACCCAGAAGTCCGGCCGGATCACCACCTCCGGCTCCGGGGACGCCGTCACCACCGACGACCAGTCCGCCGGCGGCTATGCCAAGGCCACGGGCGGCAAGGACATCAATTTCATGGTGATCCACAAGCCCGCCGTGATCCAGTTCCAGAAGCATGTGGCCCCCAAGATCATCGAGCCCCAGCAGAACCCCACCGCCGACGCCTATAAGTTCGGTTACCATAACGTGGGCGTGGCCGGGGTGTATCAGAATAAGGCCGCGGGTATTTATGTACACCACAAGGCCTAAGGCCCGGCGGGGGTGAAATTCGGCCCCGAAAGGGGCCCAGTGAAATATTGCTGCGCAATATGAAATCACTGGCGTGATGAAATCGCCTGCGGGCGGTGGGGGAGGGGGCGGTTATCAGTCGCACGGTATGCCCCATGTTCGGCGTTTCGCCTCCGCTCCTGCACCGGTAGGGGCGATTATCAATCGCCCGCCTCTACCGCACTACGATATCCCACGCCCTCCGGGGGCCATATCTTTCTTTGTGTGAAGAAAGATATGGAAGAAAGACACACCAAGGGGGCCTGCGGGCCCCCGTTGGATCCCCCGGACCTTATATGCGGCTTACGCCTTCCATGTCGGCGAATCGGATTTTACGAATTCGCATTGGTACACCGCCCGAATTTTAACCAGGGGGCGGCATGCCTGCGGCACTGCTTCCGCCCCCTTCGTGCCTACTGCGGTGCGTGCCTTGCTTAACGTTGTGAAACCTCCGCACCCGCAGCAGGCACGAGCAAGGGGGGATAAGCGGAGCGCCCCTTGCGATTAAAATTCGGGCTAGGCACCGATGCGCACACGTCTGGTACCGATTCGTCAAGGCCTGTCCCTATTAACCCCCGCCAGGGATGCAAGGGGCGGGGCCCCTTGCCCGTTCTTTTCCATCTTTCTGCCGGTGCAGAAAGATGGCCCCCGGAGGGCGTGGGGTTTTGCAGCGCGGTAGAGAAGGTGGTTGCAAACTTAACATAACACTACCATTTCGAAGTCGGACTTCCTACCATCCAACTATCTGCCCCAACCCCCGCACCCTCTCAGAGAAAAGAGAACAGAGAACAGTGAATAGAGAAACGAAAGAAGGGATGTCATGACCATTGAAACACTCATCACCGCCTACCAAAGCGCCGGCGGCTCCCTCTCCGGCCCCGACCTGGACCGGGCCGCCCTCCTCTCCTGGGGCTATCTCCTCTCCGCCACCCTGGGCCGCATCGCCGGGGAGGAGACCGTCACCCCGGAGCTTCTCCAGTGCTTCCGGGCCCTGGTGGAGCTGGTCCACGGGGACGTGGGCGGCGAAGCCCTCCAGTCCCAGACCCTGGGGGACTGGCGGGTGGAATACCGGGACGGCACCGGCGGCGCGCCCCTTCCCCAGCGGGCGGAGCGGCTGATCCGGCGCTATCTGGGGGCCTCGGCGCTCCTTTACCGGGGGTGGCCCCCATGCTAGATCCCATGACCGACACCCTGACCCTGTATAGCCGCCTGGAAAACGGCTATTTCGGCACCCGCCTCACCGGCACCGCCATCCGCCGCATCCAGAGCCAGAGCCTTTCGCCCACGGGCCCCAAGCTGGAGGATCGGGCCACGATCCTGTATATCCCCGCCCGGGGCGGCAGGCGCGGGGCCCAGGAATTTTCGGCGGAGACGGACAAAACCGGCCACTTCACCCTGCTGCCCGGGGATTATGTGGTACTGGGAGAATCCCAGGAGGGGCTGATCCCGGGGGAGCTCCGGCAGAAGATCCCCGGGGCCCTGCGGATCCGCACCGTCACCGACCACGTCCGCGGCTCCAGCCTGGACCATTGGGAGGTGGAGGCCCTATGAAGCTCCGATGCAGGGTAGACTTTGACCCGAACGATATTCTGAACCGCATGGGCCTGGGAAAATCGAACAAGGCCCAGCAGTTTCTGGCCCGCCGGGCCAAGGACTACATGGATCCCTATGTGCCCTATGACACCGGGCGGCTGAAAGGCTCCGCCAAGGTGGAAAACCGGGGCTCCCAGGTGATCTATTCCGCCCCCTATGCCCGGAGTCAATACTATCTGCCCTATCATCATCCCGATCCCCGCCGGGGCCGGTACTGGGATCGCCGGATGGCCGCCGCCCAGGGGCAGACCCTGGCCCGGGAGCTGGGGGCCTATCTGGGAGGTGAGAAACCATGACTGTATTAGACGGAATTCTGGACTTTTTGCAGACCTATCCGGGGCTCCGGCAGGGAAAACTGTCCCTGGATCACCTGCCTGAGGAGGCCAAAGCCTACAGCCTGGAGCCGGAGCCCTGCGACCCGGTGCTGGCGGAGTATATGGACGGCAGCCAGCGGCGGCAGTGCCTGTTGACCCTGGCCAGCCGGTGCTTTTTCGGCCCGGACACCGCCCAGCAGGGGGAGAACCACCGTTGGCTGTCCTCCTTCGAGCGCTGGCTCCGGCAGAAAAGCCGGGCCGGGGCGCTGCCGGAGCTGGGGGAGGATCGGGTGTGCCTGGAGCTGGCAGTGACCAGCGGCGGGTATGTGGCCCAGGCCGGGGACAACGGGCTGGGGCGGTACCAGGTCTCGCTGCGGTGCGTGTACTTTGAAGGCGCCTAGGCGGCTGCGCCCCATGAAATTCGGCCCGAGGCGGATGAAATCCAGCTGCGCCGGATGAAATCCAGCTGCGCCGGATGAAATCCAGCTGCGCTGGATGAAATCACTGCGTGATGAAATCGCCCCAATGGGGCGGTGAAGGTGTCCCTGGTGGGACGGATTGAAAATAGGATGCGGTACCGTGTAGCCTAAAGCACCGAACGAAGTATCCTGTACAATGTAGTGCAAGGAATGCACCAGCAGTAGGCACGAGCAAGGGGGGATAAGCGGAGCGCCCCTTGCGATTAAAATTCGGGCTAGGCACCAATGCGCGCCCGAAGGAAGTCCCCTTGGGGGAAATTCGTAAAATCCGATTCGCCGACATGGAAGGCGTAAGCCGCATATAAGGTCCGGGGGATCCAACGGGGGCCCGCAGGCCCCCTTGGTGTGTCTTTCTTCCATATCTTTCTTCACACAAAGAAAGATATGGCCCCCGGAGGGCGCGGGTCGCGTAGTGCGCCCACCCTTACCGCACTGCGCTGACCAACGCCCGCCGGAGGCCGTAGGTGTTTGCAGTGCGGCAAAAGTATGCCCCCGGAAGCCGCAGGTTTTTGCAGTGCGGCAAAAGTATGCCCGCCGGAGGCCGTTGGTTCTAGCTGTGCGCCCACCATTGCCGCACTACGCTAATCAACGCCCCCCCGGAGGGCGTAGGTCCTCACAGCACGCCTAGTTAAAATCCCCCATATTCTCCGCCTCCCACCCCTCAAACCCTCAACATCCCCCCCACCCCCTCCCTCCGCCACCCCCATCCACCCCCAAAACTCATACCTTTCCATCAACCTTTAAGGAGGAACACACTATGACAATTTCCGAATACATGCAGAAGATCACCGCGGCCTCTGCCACCGGCGAATACGTGGGCCGCGACATGGTCCTGGGTCTCGACTGCTCCGCCGCCCCCTCCGCCGCCGCCGACCCCGGCGATTTCACCTACGTGGGCGCCCACATCGAGGACTACGGCGCGGAGCTGGACCCCAAAACCCAGGACAAGAGCTACGTCTACGAGGGCGACAGCACCATCAAAACCTCCACCCAGCGCACCTTCTCCATCTCCGGCCAGGCCTACATCTCCGACGATTTCATGGATTTCATCCGCTCCTTCGCCGTGAAATTCGGCCGGGGCACCGCCGTCCAGCGCCGGTACGTCTACTTCCACAGCGGCACGAAACAGGGCGAGCAGGGCACCGTCACCGTCATCGTCAAGAACGACGGCAACGGCGGCGCGTCCTCCGCCGCGGACGTGGAGGTGGAGCTCAAGAGCTCCGGCCCCGTGGCCGAATTCACCTATTCCGCAGGCTGAGGTGGAGAAAATGGATGGATATTTCACCTATATTGACCGCCGCCTGCCCCTGCAATTTTTCCGGGAGGATCCCATTGAGGCGGAGCTTCTGATCGGGGATCACACCGAGGAAATGCTGCTGGAGATGGCGAAAAACCTCGACGAGGCCGGGGACGCGGCCCAGGCCACCCGGGCCCTCTACCCGATTTTGGGCGAAAAAGCAGCGGAAGCCATCGCCGCCCGGGCAGAAACCAGAGATTCCTACGGCATCTGGCAGGTTGGCTGCTACATTCTGGAAGCCTACAGCCGAGGAAAGGAAAAAAACCTCCGGGCTGCGGGAAAGGGGGCTACGGTCTCTGGAAGCTGCCCAACGGCCTGATGCTCCGGGGCCGGTGCTGGCCCATCCAAACGGACTTCCGCACCGGCCTCATACTTTGGGAGGAGGCCCGGGCCCAGACCCTGACCCTGGCGCGCATGGGGGCGCTCTATTTTCCCGAAGATGTGCCGGAGGATCTGGAGGAGGCCGCCGAGGGCGTCCGCCGGTTCTTCCTGCGCCGGGACGAACCGGCAGGGGAGGGGGGCTCCGGCCCCATCCCCTATGACTTCCGGCAGGATCGGGACCGGATTCTGGCGGGATTTCAGGAGCATTACGGCCTGGATCTGACGGATCCGGGGCTATCCCTCCACTGGTGGCGGTTCATGGCCCTGCTGGAGGGGCTGCTGGGGCCGGATCTCGGCACCCTGGCGGACATCCGCACCCGGGATCTCCGGGGCATGGACCCGGCGGCCCGGCAGGAATTCCTGCGGCTGCGCCGGGTCTTCGCCGTTCAGGAGCCCAAAGAGACCCTGGCGGAGCATCTACAGCGCTTAGACGAGATCATCGCGCGAAATCATACTTTAGGAGGAGAACGCCCATGGCAGACGGCAGAGTCATCATAGAGATCGAGGCCCAGGATTCCGGCCTGGTGCGCACCCTGGAGCAGGTGCGCCAGCAGACCAACCAGGCCGCCGGGGCCATCGCCCGGCAGAGCGCGGCGGGGGAGGCGGCGGCGGGCTCCAGCCTCCGGCACGCCTCGGCGCTGCGGCTCCAGTCCGCGGCACTGGAGCTGACGGGCGCCTCCGCCCGCACCGCCGCCGGGAATCTCACCGCCTTCGGAGCCCAGACGGATCAATTGTCCATGGCGGGGCTGGCGGGGCAGCTCACCAGCACCTCGGCCCTGGCCCGGCGCTGGGGCAGCGCCCTCATGAGCGCCTTTTCCCAGGCCGCCGCCGGGGCCCGGAGCAGCGCCTCGGGGCTGTCCGGCTTGCAGAGCGCCTTCTATCGGACCTCCGGGGCGGCAAGCAGTATGGCCGCCGGGATTCGGGCGGGATCGGCGGCGGCCCAGAGCGCCGTCAGCGCCATGGCTTCCGGAGCGGTAAACGCCGTATCCGTTGTGCCCCAAAGGTTTTTGGAGGTGGGCGGTAAGAGCGGAGCCGCCATGGCTTCCGGGCTCCGGCAGTCCCAGGGGCCGGTGATCCAGAGCGCCCATGCCCTGACCCAGGGGGCCCTCAGCGGGGTGAATTCCGCCCAAACGGCCTTCCGGCAGAGCGGCTTTGCCGCCGCCTCCGGCTATGCCCAGGGCATTGGCTCCGGCTCCGGCGCGGCGGCAAATGCCGCTTCCAGCGTGGCAAATCAGGCCAAAGCCGCCATGAGCATCGGGGGCTGGTACGGCCTGGGCTACAACATTTCCGCCGGTGTGGCCTCCGGCGTCCGAGGGGGAAGCGGCCTGATCTCCGCCGCCGCCCGGTCCGCGGCCCAGAGCGCCCTGGCCTCCGCCAAGCGGACTCTGGGCGTTCGATCCCCCTCCCGGGTGTTCCGGGTGGAGGTGGGCCAGCAGATCCCGGCGGGTCTGGCCCAGGGCATTTTGGACGCCGCCCCCCAGGCAGAGCGGGCCGTAGGCCGTGCGGTCCAGGTGCTCAGCGACACCGGAAAGGCGGCCCTGCGGCCCAGCGGAGCCTTCCAAACCGGCGTAGCCGCCGCCGCAGTATCCGCCGGATCTCATACTTTGGTGGGAGAAGCACAGAAGCCCATGGTCATCGAAACCCCGGTGTACTTAGACGGCCGGGAGATCGCCCGGGCCTCGGCCCGGTATCAGGGCCGCCGCATGGCCTATCTGGAGGGATTGTAAATGGCAAAAGATGTATATTTGGCGGGGAGGCCCCTGCGCACGTTCGGGGCGCGGCTCCGAACGGACTATGAGATCGCCCCAGAAGCGCCCACCCAGAGCCTCCAGGTCTGGCCCGGAGACAGCTGCTTCCAGCTTCTGGACGACCAGCCGGGGCTCCTGTCCCTGACCCTGCCCCTGGACTTCCTGGGGGAAGATCGGGGGGAGATCGCCGGGCACATGGCCCAGCTCCGGGGCCTGCTCCGGGGTATCTGTGAGGTGGATCTGGGGGACGGCTTCCTGTACCGCTGCTGTCTCACCGGCGTTTCCGGGGAGGAATGGGCCGGGGAGTGCCTCTGCTCCCAGATTCTGGCGCTGAAGGGTATGAGACATAAGGAGGAGATCACCGTCTCCGGCTCCGCGCCCTTGACCGTCTTCAACCCCGGCACCTGGCCCAGGACCGCCTGTACCCTGACCCTGAAAGCCTTGAATTGCAGCGGTTCTGTGACCATAGCCCTTCGGCAGGACGGAAAGGACTACCTGAAATGGACGCTGAATGGTATGAGCGGCGCTCTCACCGGCGGCGATCTCATACTCTCCGGTCAGGACAAGCGGAACCTGTACCGGGGCGGAAATCTGCCCCAGGGAATCATGGATTGGGCCGAATATCCCTATCTGCGCCCGGGAACCGTGTCCCTGGAGGTCACGGGCCTGGAGGATCCGCAGGCTGAAATTACCTTTGAACCCACATATTTATAGGAGGCGCCATGCTGGAACTGATTTTAGAGGGCAAAGCACTGCCCTTAAACCTCCAAAACGGGGATTACGGCGTCACCCGGCGGCTCTCCGGGGTCAACACTCTGGAGGCTGTGCTTCCCGCCCAGGATCCGGTGGCTCTCATACTTCGGGAGGAGCTGCTGATTCGGGAAACCTGGGAAAATCGCCTGTACCGGATCAAGGGCATCCAGATCCAGGGGGACACGGCAGAGTTCAGCGCCCGGCTCCGTTTGGATGACTGGGAGGCCACCGCCGTCACCTACTTTCAGAGCAAAAACGCCTCCATTTCGGCGGCCCTGGGGAAGATTTTGCCCGCTGGCTGGACGGTGAACGATGCCGCCCTCAACAGCAATTTGGCGGATATTACCATGGAATACGGGGGCACGCCCCTGGACATCGCCCTGGCCATCCAGGAGGTCTACGGCTGCGCCATGGACTTCGACCCGGAGGATCGCGTGCTCACCGTCACCTATCCCCACGCCGGGGCCCTGACGGATACGGTGCTGACCCAGGGGGCCGACCTCCGGGAGATCCCCAGCTACACGGGGAAATCCACCGACCTGGTTACCCGCGTCTATCCGGTGGGGGCCAATGGCCTGACCATCGAAAAAGTCAACAATGGCAAGGCTTTCGTGGAAAATCACAGCTACACGGATCGGGTCATCGCCAAGGTCTGGAAGGACGAGCGCTACGAAATCCCCGAGCACCTCCGGGACGCGGCCCAGGCCATGGTGGACGCGTTGGCCGTCCCCGAGACCGCCTGGGAGATCCGGATCTACGACCTCTACCGCCGGGATCCCGGCAAGTGGCAGGGCCACCGGGCGGTGCTGGGGGAGAAGGTCACCGTCAGCTGGGGCGGTCGGAAGCTCTCCGCCCTAGTGGTGGAGGAGGTGGTACACCCGGGCCGCCCGGAGGAGAACACCCTCTGCATCGGCTCCGTCCCGGCCACCGCCATCGGAGCCCTGGGCCAGCTGAAGGAGACCATTTCAGATCCAAACAGCAGCTTCAATTCCGAGCGTGAGGCCGCCATCGCCAACGCCACGAAGCTGATCTCCGGCAGCCGGGGCGGCCATGTGGTGACAGTTCTGGACGAGGATGGAAAGCCGGAGGAGCTCTGTATCCTCTCAGACTCTGAGGACATTTCCACCGCCCAAAGCCTCTGGAGATGGAACGAAGGAGGACTTGGCCACTCCGATACCGGCTATAACGGCCCCTTCACCCTGGCCCTCACCAAGGATGGGGCCATCGTGGCGGATCGGATCACCGTGGGCACCCTGAACGCGGGCGTCCTAAAGGCGGGCATTCTCACCGACGGCCAGGGGAAAAACCAGTGGAACTTGGAGACCGGGGAGTTTTCCCTGTCCGCCGCCTCCACCGTGGGCGGCAGCACCGTGGGTTCCATTGCCGATTCCGCCGCCGCCTCCGCCGCCGCCTCCGCCGTCTCCGGCTACGATTCCGGCCTGGATCAGCAGAAGATCTTCAATCGGCTCACGGGTGGTGGCCAGACCCAGGGCATCTACCTGTCCGGGGGCCTGCTGTACATCAACGGCAGCTATGTCAAAGCCGGGATCCTCACCGACGGCCAGGGGAAAAACCAGTGGAACCTGAACACCGGCGAATTCGCCCTATCATCCTCCGCCACCGTGGGCGGCAGCACCGTGGGCTCCATCGCTGCCTCCGCCGCCTCGTCGGCTGTCTCGGAGTATGATTCCGGCCTGGATCAGCAGAAGATCTTCAACCGGCTCACGGGTGGTGGCCAGACCCAGGGCATCTACCTCACCGATGGCCGGGTCTACATCAACGGCAGCTACATCAAAACCGGCACCCTGGACGCGAACACCATCTCCATGTCCGGCAAGCTGCTGACGAAAAACGGCGATTCCACCACGAATTCCGGCTACATGGGCTACATGGAGGGGGCCACAGCCGCCGGGAAGACCTCCGGCATCGGCATCAGCAACCAGGCCGGGGACTGCTACTTCATCGCCACCTCCGCAGGCGCGCGGATGCAGACCGGCAGCTACGGCATGCACATGACCAAGGCCGGGGCCTTCCAGGTGGATTCCTGCGGCGGCCAGCTGATCCTGTCCACCGGCGAGTCCATGGGCCCGGGCCTGTACATCACAGGAAAAATTTATCAGCGAGATTCCGCCAACGATCAGACCTGGAGACAACTTTGAGGAGGACAAAAATGGCAATTCTGACACAGCAATACTTTTTAGACATGACCCCGGGCCGCTATCCCACCCGGGTGCAGGCCAGCCAGGGGGATTCGGGCCGGGCGCTCCAGCTCCGGCTGGTGCAGAATGGCGCGGAATTCCCGGTGCCCCAGGGGGCGGCTGTGGCCATCGAGGGCGGCAAGCCGGATCGGCGCTTTTTCCGCTATGAGACATTATCCTATGCGGGCGCGCTGGTCACCGTGCCCCTGACCGGGCAGATGACCGCCGTGGCCGGGGACGTGGAATGCCAGCTGGTGGTGGAGCTGGAGGGATCCCGGGTGGGAACCGCCAACTTTCTGCTGGCCGTGGAGCCGGAGGTGCTCCCGGAAGACGGAGACATGTCCGCTTCGGACGCCCCCCTGATCCGCCAGGCCATCGAAGCCGCCCCCAAGGCCATAGAGGCGGCGGCCACAGCCAAGGCCCAGGTGGAAAAGATCCAGAATTCCGCTGAGGATGCCAAGTCTTCCGCGGGAAGCGCGGCGCAGTCCGCCACAGCGGCGGCCACCTCCGCCACCTCCGCTGCCACCTCGGAGACCAACGCCGCCGCTTCTGCCACCGCCGCCGCCACCTCCGCATCGGAAGCCGCCGCCTCCGCCGAGGATGCCCTCACCAACAAGCGGGGCACCCAGTCCGCCGCCGCCCGGGCCACCAACGCAAGGGACGAGGCCTATGAGGCTAGAGATGCCGCCGAGACCTCCGCTGAAAATGCCTCGGCCTCTGCCACCGCAGCGGCCAATTCGGCCACCGCGGCGGCCTCCTCTAAAGCGGAAGCCGCCGCCAGCGCCACGGGGGCCCAGACCTCCGCGGAGGGTGCGGCGCAGTCCGCCACAGCGGCGGCCAGTTCGGCCACTGCCGCCGCCACCTCGGAGACCAACGCCGCCGCTTCCGCCACGGCGGCCTCCACCTCTGCCTCCGAGGCCGCCGCTTCCGCCGAGGACGCCCTCACCAACAAGCGGGGCACCCAGTCCGCCGCCGCCCGGGCCACCAACGCAAGGGACGAGGCCTACGAGGCAAGAGACGCGGCCCAGACCTCCGCCGATAACGCGGAAAGCTCGGCAACAGCGGCGTCTAATTCCGCCACCTCCGCCGCCACCTCCGCAACGGAAGCCTCCGCCAGCGCATCGGCAGCCCAGACCTCCGCGGACAATGCGGCGCAGTCCGCCACAGCGGCGGCCACCTCCGCCACCTCCGCTGCCACCTCGGAGACCAACGCCGAAAATTCTGCCACCGCCGCCGCCGCCTCCGCCGAGGAAGCCCTCACCAACAAGCGGGGCACCCAGTCCGCCGCCGCCCGGGCCACCAACGCAAGGGACGAGGCCTATGAGGCCAGAGATGCGGCCCAGGCATCGGCCACCGCTGCCGCCGCCAGCGCCGAAACTGCCACTGCGGGGCCAGATGTGGCGGCCGCCCAGGCCTCTGCCGCCGCTGCCGCCACCTCGGAGACCGCCGCCGCCGCTTCCGCCACCGCCGCCGCCACCTCCGCATCGGAGGCCGCCGCCTCCGCAGAGGAAGCCCTCACCAACAAGCGGGGCACCCAGTCCGCCGCCGCCCGGGCCACCACCGCAAGAGACGAGGCCTATGAGGCCAGAGATGCGGCCGAAGCCGCCGCGGACCGGGCGGAGGCCGCTGCTGCCTCCATCACCGGCACCCAGTCCGCCAAGGTCGCGGCTGCTGCGGTCTACAGCGCCGATTCTGCGGAGAATACCACCGTCCAATACGCCGAATTCTCCGGCCAGACCGACACCCCGGCCCACCGCACCGCCGCCTATGACTTCACCCCGGAAAATTTGATCCGCTGGGAGGCCCAGCTCCAGGGCGGCGGCAAACAGTATTGTCTGCCCTACGGCGTTCCCGGCACGGGAACCTGGGCCGCCTGCTCTGTGGACGAATCCGGCCTCACCCTCCACTGCTCCGAGGGGCTCCAGGGGTCGGACTACCGCTGGCAGGCCCGGATCTACTACGTTTGATGCGGTATCTGGTGTATCAGCGGCGGAACGAGCAGGGGGAGCTGGAGCAGATCGTGGCCCCCTACCGGCGCTCCGCCCTGGAAAAGGCCCTGAAGGAGGCCGAGGGCGACATCATACCAGAGGACGATGAACCCCTCTGGGAGCAGGAGTAACACACGAAAAGGAGGAGAAGCAATGGAAACCATTCTTGTGGCCGTCATCACCGGGGCCATCAGCCTCGTGGGGGTTCTGATCTCCAACAGCCGCCGTCAGGCGGTGACGGACGCCAAGCTGGAGGAGCTGACCCGGGCCGTCCGGGAGCACAACAATTTCGCCCGCCGCATGCCCGTGGTGGAGGAGCAGATCAAGGTCATCAACCATCGGATCCGGGATCTGGAGAGGAGCGCAATATGAAGAATCCGCATAAGCTGTGGTGGAGGGCCGCCGCCCTCCGGGCTGTCAGAACCATGGCCCAGACGGCAGTCGCCATGCTGCCCGCTGCGGCCACCATCGATGCGGTGGACTGGAAAACCGTTGTGGGCACAGCACTTTTGGCGGCCATCGCCTCGGTGCTCACCAGCCTTTCCGGTCTGCCGGAGGTAAGGGAGGAGACCTGAATGGAGATCATAGGCATCGACGTATCCGAGCACAACGGAACTCTAGACTGGGACAAGATCCAGGCCGCGGGCATTCGCTTCGCCATCGTCCGCGTCGGCTACGGGGTCACCCATGAGGACCTGCAATTCAAGAAAAACATGGCCGGCGCCATCGCCGCCGGGATCCCTCTGGGGGCCTATCATTTCTCCTATGCCCTGGACAAGGCCGGGGCGGAGAAGGAGGCGAAATTCGCCCTCAAGCTCCTGGAGCCCTACCGAAATTCCATCACCCTGCCGGTATTTTTCGACTTTGAGTATGATACCATTTCGTATGCCTCCCGACAGGGCGTGACCCTGGGCAGGGAGGCCTTCAACGATCACAGCGCCGCCTTCTGCCAGGCCGTGGAGGCGGCGGGCTACCGGCCCGGGGTCTACTACAATCTCGACTATCTCCGCCGCTATGTGGACAAAGCCCGGCTGGGGGGCTACGTCCAGTGGTTCGCCCAGTACGCGGCCAAGGCGGGCACCGACGACTATGACCTGTGGCAGTTCTCCAGCGCCTACCAGATCCCGGGTCACAGCGGCAAATTCGACGTCAGCCGCCTGAAAAACGCCGGCCTGCTGGGCTCCAAGACCTATACCCCGGGCTGGCATCAGGACAGCAGGGGCTGGTGGTACGCGGATTCCGCCGCCACCTATGTGAAGAATCGCTGGGCGAACATCGACGGAACATGGTACTGCTTTGACGAGGAGGGATATAGGATGCACGACGCATGGAAGCTCGGCGGCGACGGAACCTACTATCTGGGCTCCGACGGCGCCATGATGACGAATAGAATGGTGGGCCTGGACGGGGACGGCAGACTCCGGCCTCTGGAGGCGTACTACCACTATCTAAAGGAGCTGCCGGAGGTATACCGGGCGGAGCTGGATCCGCTCATCGCCGCCGGGAAGCTGAGAGGCCGGTCCGGGGCAGGGGAGGAGCTGGTGCTGGACCTGCCGGAAAGCGCGGTGCGGGCCATTATCATTGCGAACCGGTAATTCTATCAGCTTTTTCTGGGGAAAATTCGCGGAAAATTCAGAAAAGGGGTAGAAAAAACCTCTCGGATGTGCTACAATAATGAAGCGTCGGGAGCACCCGACGTGTTATGGAATGGAAAAAGAGAGCAGACGCTGGCAACGGCGTCTGCTTTCTTGTCGTTTTGGGGGGAATGAGAAGATTTGTCTAAAGATTTTTGCCGCACCGGTAGGGGCGATTAGCAATCGCCCGTCTTGCCGCAGTGCAAAATTGAACGCCCTCCGGGGGCCATCTTTCTGTGCCGACAGAAAGATGGAAAAGAGCGGGCAAGGGGCCCCGCCCCTTGCATCCCCGGCGGGGGTTAATAGGGACAGGCCTTGACGAATCGGTGCCAGACGTGGGCGCATCGGTGCCTAGCCCGAATTCTAATCGCAAGGGGCGCTCCGCTTATCCCCCCTTGCTCGTGCCTACTGCGCTGCGAAGGTTGAATAACGTTGTGCAAGGTACGCACCCGCAGTAGGCACGAAGGGGGCGGAAGCAGTGCCGCAGGCACGCCGCCCCCTGGTTAAAATTCGGGCGGAGTACCAATG
>CAKTEB010000061.1 GCA_934546685.1 uncultured Oscillospiraceae bacterium | reverse complement strand
AGGCGGAGGGGAAGCCGATCTCGATCTCCTTCACGCCGATGTCCACCAGGGTGTGGAACATCTCCAGCTTCTGCTGGAGGTTCATGGGATTGATGAGGGCTTGGTTGCCGTCCCGCAGGTCAACAGAGCACCAGACCGGGGGCTCCTTGATCTGCTTGTCCGGCCAGGTGCGGTCAGGCAGGGCGATGGGGGCGTAGGGAATGTATTTCTGGCAGCCAGGTTTCAGTTTCATAGTGGGTTCCTCCTATAATAAGTAGTTATGTATGAAGTCAGAGCGGGCGGGACATACAAAAAGCCCCGGAACGCAGCCACTCTGCGTTCCGGGGCGTGGAGCTTAGGTTCACGCGGTACCACCCGGTTCAGCCGCATGCGCGGCCCTCAGCCTCCAATAAGGCTTTGGCGTATAACGCCGCCGCACGTTTCCGGCTACTGATCGGTTCGCCGGAACAGCTCCGGGGCCAGTATATACAGTACCATTCCCATCGGCTCGCACCAACCGCCGACTCTCTGACAGGTGAACCGGGACTGTTTTCTCCCCATCGTCGCTTTTATCTTTTCGTATGGTAACATGATGAAGAAAAAAAGTCAAGGAGTTTCTGCGTGCATCACATTGCGTGTAATACTTACGAAATATTTCGTTCATGAAAATGTATAATTTATACGAAAATCTTTGTGCAAAATGAGCCTGGATGGACATATTGACAAGTATTTGCTTCGGGCTTATACTGAACATGAAGGAACAATATCTTTCCTGGTCCCCGGGGCAGCCTTTGGGTACCGCAGAGGAAAACCCGGGGGACCGCAAAATCATGCCGAACGGCAGAAAGAAGGGTACCTATGGGCAACATCAATAAAAAGGTAGATAAGCTCATCGCAAAGAGGCAGTGGGATAAGCTGCTGCACAACCTGGGCGAGACGAACGGCGACTCTAAAATGAAGATCGCCAAGGCCTGCGGCGCGGCAGGCGGATCTGGCTGCATTGATCTCCTGAGCGTGATTCTCAACGATCGGGAAGCCAGCGACGACCTGCTGATGGAGACCATCGACTCTCTGGGGAAGATCGGCAATGATCGCTGCATTACGCTCCTGCGGTACTTCCGGGAGAATGTGGATCAGTCCAAAACGCCGATGATCTCCGCGGTGGATTCTTCTGTTCGTCAGATCAAGGTCCGCGTACAGGAAATGGAGAGAATGACCCAGTAACAGCAGAAGCCCAGGGCGGCGCCGGTCAGGCGCCGCCCTTTTGCTAAGGCTTGTCCTCCTCAAATACAAACAGCTCGTTGGGGGTGCAGTTCAGGATCTGACATAGCGCCTCGATGTTCTCATAGCGGATGGACGCGGTTTGATTGTTGACCATGCGGTTGAAATTCTGATAGCTCATGCCCAGCTGAATATAGAGCCAGTATTTGGTGTGCCCCTGCTGCCGCAGCAGCTCCAGCACATTCAGTCGTACCATCATATGCCTCCATTATCTAATGAATATATCAGATAATAGCCAATGACTTTCCCTTGACACATAGACTATTGCATTATATAATGCAAACATTAGATAATTATGGTTGTCTGGCCCAGGGATCCTCTGCCGGATGGAACCGAAGGGGGGAGCCATCATGTGGCTGACCGTGTTCTTCTGCGGAATCCTGCTGGCGGCGCTGATGCTGCTGGGGCTTTGGGCGCTGGGGCCGGACGGAAAAAAGCTGAGGCCGGAGCAGCGGGCCCTGCATCTGGCGGAGCTGGCGGTAAAGCTTGCTCAGGGGCGCCAGACCTCCGGGCGCTTCACCATCGACTGGGAAAACGGGCTCTGTATGCTGGAGCTCCGGGACGGCAGCCTCTGGACGGCGGAGAATGGCGGCAGCCATTTGGGCCTGACCCTGCTGGAGCGACAGTTTCTCTGGGAGCATGGGGAGCTGCGGCAGAGCACCTTCCGGGTGGTGATCCAGACGGACATGGAGTCGCCCACCCAGCGGCAGATCCGGGCGCTCATGGAGCGGCACCGGACAGCCTTTGGCCGCATGGTCAGCGGACAGAGATTGTTGGAAACGGAATTTGGATGATCGGGAACGTTTGGCGTTCCTGATCTTTTTATATTTGCACGGTGCTGCCTCATAGAAAGGGCTTCATCTGCTGGATATTGTCCTGCTCCGTTTCCAGGAGCTTTTTGCTGAGATCCGTGACCCGCTCATCCTTCCCCAGATACTGCCGATGGTGCTGGATGGACTTGATGACCCCTTTGGTATTGCCGGTAATCAGCAGCTCCGCAATTTTGGAGGTGGAGGGCGGGGCAAAGCGGTTTTTGGCCTTGCTCATGGCCAGCCCCATTTTGGCCCCCAGGGGCAGGGGATCGGGGCCGCTGCCCCTGGCCCGAAGCATCTCTGCGGCGCTGGCGGAGAGCTCGCCGTACTCAGCCTTCTGCTGCCGGAGGGCGTCGGTGATGGGCTGACAGGCGGCGTATTTCAGCACTGCGTCGATGCCGTCCTGGCCCATCTGGGCGGTCTCGTGAATGTAAGAGAGCAGTTCGATATCCGTAAGCATGATTATGGCTCCTTTCCTTGTGGCGGTAGTATGTGGAACAGGCGTGTTTTTATGCACTGGCGGCGAGCCGGGCCTTTCCTTTTTCCTGTGGATATGGTACACTGAGCGTAATGACAAGAGAAACGAGGTAACGATATGGCAAAGATCCTTGTACTGGCGGAAAAGCCCTCGGTGGGCCGGGAGCTGGCCCGGGTGCTGGGCTGCACCAGAAGCGGAAACGGCTGCCTGGAGGGAGACAAATATATTGTCACCTGGGCCCTGGGGCATCTTGTGACCCTGGCGGATCCGGACGTGTACGATAAGAAATATGAGAAGTGGAGCATGGAGGATCTGCCCATGCTGCCCCCAAATATGAAGCTGGTGGTGATCCCGGAATCCCGGCGGCAGTTCCAGGTGGTGTCCTCCCTTATGAAGCGGGGAGACGTCAGCGAGCTCATCATCGCCACCGACGCTGGCCGGGAGGGGGAACTGGTGGCCCGGTGGATCATGATGAAGGCGGGCTGGAAGGGCAAGACCCAGCGGCTTTGGATCTCCTCCCAGACCGACAAGGCCATCCGGGAGGGGTTCCAGAATCTAAAGCCCGCGGCCCAGTATGACGATCTGTTCCGCTCCGCCCAGGCACGCAGCGAGGCGGACTGGCTGGTGGGACTCAATGTGACCCGGGCCTTGACCTGCAAGTATAACGCCCAGCTGTCCGCTGGCCGGGTGCAGACGCCCACCCTGGCCCTGATCGTCCGCCGGGAGGAGGAGATCAAGAAGTTCACCCCCAGGGAGTTCTGGGGCGTCACCGCCAAGCTGCCGGGGCTCACAGCCACCTGGCGGGACGGGGGGAAGAACGCCCAGACCTTTGACCGGGAGAAGGCTGAAGGCATCCTGAACAAGCTCAAGGGCCAGCAGGCGCTGCTCACCAAGGTAGAGCGTCAGCGGAAGCTGACGCCCCCTCCGGCGGCCTATGATCTCACGGAGCTCCAGCGGGACGCCAATAAGAAGTATGCCTATTCCGCCAAGGAGACCCTGTCGCTTATGCAGAGCCTCTATGAGCGCCATAAGCTGCTGACCTATCCACGGACGGACTCCCGGTATATCTCCCAGGACGTGGTGGCGACCCTGCCGGAGCGGCTCCGGAGCTGCATGGTGGATGAATATAAGCCCCTGGCCCAGGAGATCTTCCGAAAAAAGCCCCTACAGACGAAATATCTGGTGAACGATGCCAAGGTCACTGACCACCACGCTATCATCCCAACAGAGGAGCAGCCCCAGCTCTATGACCTCAGCGGCCCGGAGCGGAATATCTACGATCTGGTGGTGCGGCGATTTCTGGCGGTGCTGCTGGAGCCCTATGAATATGAGGAGATCAAGGTCACCATGACCATCGCCGGGGAGACCTTCACCGCCAAGGGCAAGCGCGTCATCAGTCAGGGCTGGCGGCGGGCCTATGACCGCTCCTTCCAGCTGGAGGAAGCGGACGAGGAGGAGCAGAGCCAGTCCCTGCCGGAGCTCACCCAGGGCCAGAGGCTTACCGTGCAGTCCGCGGCGCTGAAGCCCGGAAGGACATCTCCTCCGGCCCGATACACCGAGGCCACGCTGCTCACGGCCATGGAGCATCCGGCGGGGCAGGTCAGCGACAAGAATCTCTCCAGGATCCTGGAGGAGACCTCCGGGCTGGGCACGCCGGCTACCCGGGCAGATATCATCGAAAAGCTGTTTTCTACCTTCTATGTGGAGCGCCGGGGCAAGGAACTGGTGCCCACCTCTAAGGGCGTGCAGCTCATTGAGCTGGCCCCGGAGGAGCTGCGCTCCGCGGAGCTCACCGCCCGGTGGGAGGATCGGCTGGCGGCCATTGCCAAGGGCAGGGAAAAGGACACGGACTTTGTGGACAGTATGCGGAAATATGCCGCGGAGCTGGTGACAGAGGTGAAGGCCAGCGACAAGACCTATCGCCACGACAACCAGACCCGGACGCCCTGCCCGGACTGCGGGAAATACCTGCTGCGGGTCAAGGGCAAGCGGGGCGAGATGCTGGTGTGCCCGGATCGGGAATGCGGCTACCGCCGGAGCCTGACCCAGACCACCAACGCCCGGTGCCCCAACTGCCATAAGAAAATGGAGCTCCGGGGAGAAGGGGAGAAGCAGATGTTTGCCTGTGTCTGCGGCTACCGGGAAAAGCTCTCGGACTTCAAAAAGCGCCGGGCCAATGCCGGCGCGGGCAAGCGGGATGTACGGAAATATCTGGCCAATCAGGACACCGGCGGCGGAAATACCGCCATGGCGGACGCGCTGGCCAAATGGAAGGCTGCACAGGAGGCGAAAAACAAATGAAGCTGATCTCGTGGAATGTCAACGGCCTGCGGGCCTGCCTGGGCAAGGGGTTCCAGGACTATTTTAACCAGGCGGACGCGGATTTCTTCTGCCTCCAGGAGACAAAGCTCCAGGAGGGCCAGGTTGAACTGGAGCTGCCGGGGTATCATCAGTTCTGGAATTACGCGGAGAAGAAGGGCTACTCCGGCACGGCGATTTTCGCCAAGGAGGAGCCTGTGGGCGTGACCTACGGCGTAGGCGTGCCGGAGCTGGACACCGAGGGGCGGCTCATCACCCTGGAGTATCCGGACTATTACGTCGCTACCTGCTACACCCCCAACGCCCAGGAGGGGCTCAAGCGCATTGACCACCGGATGGAATGGGAGGACGCCTTCCGGGCTTATCTTACGGCCCTGGCGGAGAAAAAGCCGGTGCTGGTATCCGGGGATCTCAACGTGGCAAGAACAGACATCGACCTGAAAAATCCCGGCCCCAACCGGGGCAAGGCGGGGTTCTCCGACCAGGAGCGGGAGAAGATGGAGACGCTGCTGGAAAGCGGCTTCACTGATTCCTTCCGGCAGCTGTACCCGGAGCGCACCGGGGCCTACAGCTGGTGGAGCTACCGGTTCAACGCCCGGAAGAACAACGCGGGATGGCGTATCGACTACTGGCTGGTGTCCAACGCTGCCCGGGGCAAGATCACCGGGGCAGCCATCCACAGTGAGGTGATGGGCTCGGACCACTGCCCAGTGGAGCTGGAAATCGACCTGTAAAACGGCAATTTTATATGCACCCGCAAAATCGTGAAAAGCACCAAAAATCCTGGCAAGTCCGCAGCGGATTTGTCAGGATTGTGCTTTTTGCTGGAAAAAACACGCCGCTTTGCCGTATAAAAGCGGCGAAGCGGTGAGTAAATATGCAGTTCATCCGCGGAAGTTCTGGGAGCATTGTAAAATATCAGTTGACAAATGGAAATTTTGATGTATAATTCTGTGACGTAACGCATTAAAGTGTTTTGGCGGCAGTGTAGAGAAGTATCTCCCAATGCCGCCGCGGCCCCGCCCAGGAAACGAAGCGGATGGCCGGGAAAATGGAGGTTTCATTATGAAAAAACTGAAAAAACTCACTGCGCTGCTCACTGCCATTGGCATGGTCGCAGCTTTGTCCGCTTGCGGAAGCTCCGAGGCTTCCTCTGCCGCCGCCGGCGGCTCTGACGCAGCTTCCGCCGCAGCTCCCGCGGCTGCCGAGACGGCCACTGAGACTGCCGCTCCCGCTGAGGCCGGCTCCGCCGCCGAGACTGCCGCCGCCGACGGCGACACCTATCTCATCGGCATCTGCCAGCTGGTTCAGCACGAGGCGCTGGACGCCGCTACCCAGGGCTTCAAGGACGCTCTGACCGAGAAGCTGGGCGACAAGGTCAAGTTTGACGAGCAGAACGCTTCCGGCGACTCCGCCAACTGCTCTACCATCGTCAACGGCTTCCTGTCCGAGAACGTGGATCTGATCCTGGCCAACGCCACCGCACCGCTCCAGGCTGCTTCCGCCGCCACCTCCGATATCCCCGTGCTGGGCACTTCCGTCACGGATTATGCCACTGCTCTCGAGATCAGCGACTGGACCGGCACCGTGGGCACCAACGTCTCCGGTACCTCCGATCTGGCTCCTCTGGATCAGCAGGCTGCCATGATCAAGGAGCTGTTCCCCGATGCTAAGACCGTGGGCCTTCTGTACTGCACCGCTGAGCCCAACTCCGTCTATCAGTGCGACACCATCGAGGGCTACCTGAAGGACGAGGGCTATGAGGTCGCTCGCTACGCCTTCAACGACACCAACGATGTTGCTTCTGTCACCCAGAGCGCCTGCGACGGCTCCGACGTGATCTACATCCCCACCGATAACACCGCCGCCTCCAACACCGAGGCCATTGCCAATGTGGTTCTGCCCGCTAAGGTTCCCGTGGTGGCTGGCGAAGAGGGCATCTGCAAGGGCTGCGGCGTGGCCACCCTGTCCATCAGCTACTATGACCTGGGCTACACCACCGGCGAGATGGCTGCCCGGATCCTCACCGAGGGCGCGGATGTGACCACTATGCCTGTTGAGACCGCGAAGAACGTGACCAAGAAGTACAACGCGGCCAACTGCGAGGCTCTGGGCATCACTGTTCCCGACGACTACGAGGCCATCAGCGAGGAGTAATCCTTTCTGGAACTTTCAGAACAGCGGAAAAAGGGGCTTCCTTTTTCCGCTGTTTTTTGCTATAATAAAACAGACTATACCCATTTTTAACTTTACTATGTAAGGGGAATCGTATTATGGACTTTCTCGTAAGTCTGCTGAATTCTATGCCCGGTGCGGTAGCACAGGGCATGATCTGGGGCGTTATGGCCATCGGCGTGTACATCACCTACCGGATCCTGGACATCGCCGATCTGACCGTGGACGGCTCTCTGGGCACCGGCGGCGCGGTCTGTGTCATCCTGACCATCAACGGCGCGCCCATCTGGCTGGCCATTCTCTGCGCCGTTCTGGCGGGCATGGCCGCTGGCTTTGTCACCGGCTTTTTCCACACCTTCTGCGGCATCCCTGCCATTCTGGCGGGCATCCTGACCCAGCTGGCCCTGTACTCCGTGAACCTTCGGATCATGGGCTGGGGCACCGGCGGCGGCAAGGCCAACCTGCCGGTCTCCGTGGACAAGTATAACCTGTTGGTCTCCGCCCGGTATGTCCGGGATCTGGCGGTCAGCAACCCCATTCTGGTGCTGGCCATCGTATGTGTGGTGGTGATCCTGCTGCTGTACTGGTTCTTCGGCACTGAGATGGGCTGTTCCCTCCGGGCCACCGGCGCGAATCAGAACATGGCCCGGGCCCAGGGCATCAACACCAGCACCGCAAAGGTACTGGGCCTGATGATCTCCAACGGCCTGGTGGCGCTGGCTGGCGCGCTTCTGAGCCAGTATCAGGGCTTCTCGGACATCAACATGGGCCGCGGCGCCATTGTCATCGGCCTGGCCGCCGTGATCATCGGCGAGGTCATCTTCGATAAGGTGTTCCACAACTTCGGCCTGAAGCTGCTGGCGGCCATCATCGGCGCCATCATCTACTATGTGGTGATCCAGGTCGTCCTGCGCATGGGCCTGTCCACCGACGACCTGAAGCTCCTGACGGCTCTGGTGGTGGCGCTGTTCCTGGCGGTGCCCTATCTCAAGAGCAAGCATTTTTCCGGCCGGAAGGCAAGCGCAAAGGGAGGTGCCGACCATGCTTAAGATCAACAATATTGTAAAGGTGTTCAACGCGGGCACCGTCAACGAAAAGGTGGCCCTGAACGGTCTGAACCTCCACCTGGAGGAGGGCGACTTCTGCACCGTCATCGGCGGCAACGGCGCAGGTAAATCCACCATGCTCAACGCCGTGGCCGGTGTGTTCCAGGTGGATCAGGGCTCCATCATCATCGACGGCATCGACGTGACCAAACTGCCGGAGCACAAGCGGGCCAAGTACATCGGCCGGGTGTTCCAGGATCCCATGACCGGCACCGCCGCCACCATGCAGATCGAGGAAAATCTGGCCCTGGCCAAGCGCCGCGGACAGAAGCGGAGCCTGAAGCCCGGCATCACCAAGGCTGAGCGGGAGGAATACCGGGAGCTGCTGAAGATCCTGGATCTGGGCCTGGAGGATCGGCTGACCTCAAAGGTAGGACTGCTGTCCGGCGGCCAGCGTCAGGCGCTGACCCTGCTGATGGCCAGCCTGGTAAAGCCCAAGCTGCTGCTGCTGGATGAGCACACTGCGGCCCTGGATCCCAAGACTGCCGCCAAGGTTTTGGAGGCCACCGAGAAGATCGTGAACCGGGATCATCTGACCACTCTGATGATTACTCACAATATGAAGGACGCCATTGCCCACGGTAACCGCCTGATCATGATGAAGGACGGCCAGGTGATCCTAAACATCTCCGGCGAGGAGAAGAAGAAGCTCACCGTGGAGGATCTGCTGGAGAAGTTCAATTCCGCCTCCGGCGAGGAGTTCAGCAACGACCGGATGATCCTGGGCTAACCTGCACAGCAAAACACCCTCAGACTTTTTCTGTAGTCTGAGGGTGTATTTTTATGCCTCGTCCAAGATCGCCTGGATCTCCTCCCGGGTGGCGATGAGGTTCAGGGCGTCCAGCAGGGCGCTGGTGCCCAGATGCGAGGGCAGGGCAAAAGCCTTTTTCAGCGTTTCCCGCCTTTCACGGCTGCCGTCCGCACCCATGAGGCCCCAGGTGTAGAGATCCTGCCGGGTGATGCCGCCTATGGGGGCTGGCTCATCCTCCCCAAGAATATGCGCGCCGCACCGGCGCAGGGTGCTTAGCAGTACCTCCGGGGTCATGCCCTCGACGCCCAGGAGCCCCTCCTTGCCGGGCTTCTGCTTGCGCTTCTCCTTGCCCGGGATCTGGGGAATGTAGGCCTGCAGGAGCTTCTCCGGGGGCAGGAGCCCTTTTAGCCGGTTCCGGATCACAAAGCCCGCCCCATCGCTGTCCGTCAGCAGGATAAGCCCCCGTTTTTCGGCCACCTGCCGCAGAAATTGGAGCTTTTCCCGATCCTTCAAAACGGAGAAGCCACCGGTCTCGAAAATGGGTGCGTCCACCAGCTGAGACAGGGTGTTTTTGTCGTATCGGCCCTCCACTAAAATGGCCTCCCTGACCCGGATCATGAGGCGGCCCCCAGCTGCCCCAGACGCAGCACCATGGTCTCCAGCACCACGGCAGCATCGCCGCCGGAGCTCTTCATGGCGTAGTCCGCCTCGGCGCAGAGGCCCATGGCGGTTTTCAGCTGGGCCTTGGTGTAGCCCTTGGCCTGCCGGTAGACCTCCTTGGCGGCGAAGTCCCGGATGCCATAGAGGGACACCAATCCATAGGCGTCCCTGCCGTGCTCCGAGAGCACCTTGGCTCCGTACATCTGACGCATCTGCCGCCCGATGACCGCGGCGATCATAATGGGCTCTGTGTCCTGGCGCAGCAGATCCCGGAGTTTTTGCAGGGCGCTGTCGAAGTCCTTGGCCCCGATGTCCTTGGTGATATCGAAGACCACCGCCTCCAGCACTGGGATCACCACGGCGTCGATATCCGCCTGACGGAGCTCCGGCTGATCGGAATAGCAGATGAGCTTTGTAAGCTCCGCAGCCAGGGTGGTCATGGAGCCGCCGGTCTGGAGGATCAGATACCGCACCAGCCGATCCGACATGGTCTTTCCGCCCTTGGCCAGCTCCCGGAGCACCCAGGGCACCAGCTCCGTCTCGGACTGCTTGTTCATCTCCAGCACCGGTCCCGCCGCATCCATGGCGGCATAGAGCCTTTTCATGCGCTTGTCGGCCTTGAATTTCACTGCGTCGAAGATGAAAAGAATGGTGCAGTAGTCGGGAATATCCGAGAAGATCTCTGCCATTTGGTTCCGCTGGGCCTCCGGCAGGGCGAAGAAATCCACATCCACTACCTCCACCAGGCTGTGCTCGCTCATCATGGGAATGGCGTCCACGGCCTCCGCAAAGGCATCGATGTCCCAGTTCTCCTGATTGAAGGTGTGGTAGTTGAACTCCTCGGTGGGCCCCGCCACCAGCTTTTTCCGGAGGGTGGAGCGGCAGCTCTGTACCAGATAGGGCTCGTCGCCGGTGAGAATGTACAGCCGCCCCCATTCCCCGGATTTCAGGATGCCCTTAAAGCGCTGGTAGCCGTCCTCGGTGTTTTTACGTTTGTATGCCATTGGGATCCTCCCTTGATGTAGATGGTGCCGGTCAGGTCGGTGCGGCAGATGGCCGCCCCGGCTTGTTCAATGCGCCCCAGCGTCTCCTGGGCTGGGTGGCCATAGCTGTTGCGGCCCACGGAGATCACCACGGCCTGGGGCTGAATTTCGCGGAGAAGCTCCGTGGAGGTGCTGGTTTTGGAGCCGTGGTGCCCGGCCACCAGAATATCTGTTTTCTCCGGATGACAGCGGGCGATCAGTCGGCGCTCTGCCTCCAGATCCATGTCGCCGGTGACGAGCACCGAAAGTGCCGGAAGCTGGGCCCGGACGGCAAGGCAGGCGTCGTTGCCGGTACCGCCGAGCTCCGGGGCGTAAATTTGGAATTGGCAGCTGCCCAGGGCTGCGTCCATAGTTCCGGATAGGGGATAGACCCGAGCGCCGGAGCCGAAGGCGGCGGCCTCGATCTCGCGGCGGCCCTCCTCCTGGGTATCCGGCATCAGGATCACGTCTGCTGGAAGCCGGGACAGCAGCTCCGGCACGCCGCCTACATGATCCTGGTCATAATGGGTCAGCACCAGCAGGGCGATCCGCCGGACGCCCCGGGAGATCAGATGGTCCGCCGCCAGATCCCCGGCGTTGTCCGTATTGCCGCCGCAGTCCACCATGACAACGCCGCTGCCGGTCTCGAAGATCAGGCACTGCCCCTGTCCCACGTCCAGGGTGGTAAAGGACGGCGCGGCGCTTTCCACAAATAGCAGGAGCATGCACACGCTGACGCCCACGATGCCGCAGCAGATGGGGATGGTTCTGGGAACACCCTTGCCCAGCAGGAGAAGGAGCAGGATAAAGTAGATCAGCGCCGCCGCGGCCACGCCGTAATAGGTGTCCGTATAGATGCAGGAAAACGGAAGATCCGCCAGGAATCCCGCGGCCAGCTCCACATACCGAAAGCCCCAGGCGAACAGTCCGCCCAACAGCTTTGCCGGGCTCGGGAGCACCAGCCCCAGTAGCGCCGAGATCAGGCTTCCGCCGAAGCACCAGGAGATCACCGTGCCGGTCAAAAGGTTTGTTATGGGTGAGATCAGGGACACGCAGCCGAAATACAGCGCCATCAGCGGCAGAGTAAAGGCGATGGCGGAAAGACTCACGGCCAGGTTCAGCCGCAGGAAGCTCCTCAGAGGCCGGAGCCGCTTATTGGGGCCCTTCCGGGGCAGCGGCCTATAGATTTTTGGAACCAGAAGACAGATGCCGATGACGGACAGAAAGCTCAGCTGCAAGCCCCAGTTCAGCACGCACCAGGGATTCTGGAGCATCAGCAGCGCACCGGCGGAGGCCAGGCTGGTGGGCCGGTCCGCCTCCCGGGACAGGGCGTCGCCGGACAGGAGAAAGCACTCCATGACGCAGGCCCTTACCATGGATGGGCTGCCGCCGGTGACCAAGGCGAAGGCAATGCACAGGGGCATGCCGATGAGCGCCCGCCTCCGGGGCTTTTTTAGGAAGAACAGCATGCCTACCAGCACCGACATGTGCATGCCGGACAGCGCTAACGCATGGTAGATGCCCGCGTGCTTGAGATCGGCCTTTTGCTTCAGCGTCAGCTCCGTGCGGTCACCGGTCGTCAGCGCCAGGGCATAGCCCTGTACGTCCTCCGGGAAGACCCTGGAGATGGAACCGGCCAGCTGATGGGCGATGTACCGGGGCAGAAGGGAAACGGGCGTGCGGGAGCAGTGAGAAACCGTCAGGCCGGAGCGCTCATAGCCCCTCAGATAAACACCCTGGGAATAGCTGTAGTAGTCACCGTCAGAAGCGCTGGATTGGAGCTTTGCGGTGACGGTGAAGCTGTCGCCGGGCTCCAGCAGTTCCTCCGCGGAACGGAGAAACAGAGCGGCCTTGAGCTTGCGCCCGCCAACCTCGATCCTTGCCGTGACCCATTGGCCGCCGGAATAGGCCTCGCCGTAGTCCAGAGCCTCGCCGGAGATCTCCATTTCCTGATCCCACAGCGCCCTCGCGGGGGAGAGAAACAGGACTTCATGCCCATAGCCCCATACCAGCCCTAGCGCCAGCGGGATCAGCAGCAGCGAGATCCGCCGCCGCGCCGGAAACGCCAGCAGGAGCAGCCCTAGTGCCAGCACCGCGCCTGCCGCCAGCACCACCGCCATCCCTGGGAGGGGCGCAAGGGCCAGCGCCATACCGGCGCAGAGGGCCAGACAAATGCGCATCAGCCGCCGCATACCTCGCCCTCCCTCCAGTGTGATGGCATCATTTTACCATGTTCCGGGAGCCTTGTCGAGCCCCTTTGGGCTCGGCAAAAGATGCGGCTGGGATCGTTTCAGATCCCAGCCGCGTTGCGCGATTTAATTGAAGCTGCCTAAGGCCTTGCCCGCCAGCACATGGAAATGCAGGTGGTGAACGGTCTGACCCGCGTCAGCGCCGCAGTTGGTGACCACCCGGAAGCCCTCAGAGAAGCCCATCTCATGGCTGAGCTTTGCGATGACCTCATAGATGTGGCCCACCACAGGAGCCATCTCCGGGCCGATCTCGGCGGCGGAGGCGATGTGCTGCTTGGGGATCACAAGGAAGTGCATGGGAGCCAGGGGCTCGATGTCCTTGAATGCGAAGCAGAGGTCGTCCTCGTAGACCTTGGTGGTGGGAATCTCACCGGCCATGATCTTGCAGAAAATGCAGTCTTCCATTGTCCTTGTCCTCCTTACTTTTTCACATGCTCGGATACAAAGTTGTCTACCACGGCCAGGGCGTTGTCCAGCATCAGAGGATCCTTGCCGCCGCCCATGGCGGAATCGGGCTTGCCGCCGCCGGAGCCGCCGGTAATGGCGGTAACGGTGCGGATCAGGTCACCGGCCTTGATGCCGGCAGCTACGGCCTTCTTGCCACAGACGGCGTTGAAGGTGATCTTCTCGTCGGAAACGGAGGACAGCACCGCGACCACGCTGTCGTCCTTCTCCCGGAGCATATCGCCGATCTTCCGCAGGGCGCCGGCACTCATGGAGGACAGGGTGGTGGTGATGACGTTCAGCCCCTCCACCTTCTTGGCGGCGTACAGGAACCGCTCGGCATCGCTGGCCAGCAGCTTGCTCTGCATCTGATCCAGCTGCTGCCGGAGCTCCTTACCCTCCCGGATCACCTGATCCAGGCGGACCAGCACCTCGTGGGGCGTGGTCTTCATAACAGCGGCGGCCTTCCGGAGCTGGAAGGTGTTGGCGGCGGCCAGACGCAGGCTCTCCTTGCCCACCAGAGCTTCGATCCGGCGGACGCCGGAGGCCACAGAGCCCTCGGTGATGATGGTGAAGGCGCCGATCTTGGCGGTGTTGGTAAGATGGGTGCCGCCGCAGAGCTCCTTGGATACGCCGCCCATGGAGACCACCCGGACGGTGTCGCCGTACTTCTCGCCAAACAGGGCCATAGCGCCCTCCTTCTTGGCCTCGTCGATGCTCATGACCTGGGTGGTGATGGGCAGGCCCACCAGGATCGCGTCGTTGACGAATTCCGTGATCTCCTTGATCTCGTCCTCGGTGATGGCGGAGAAGTGGGTGAAGTCAAAGCGGATGTGGTCGGGGGTGTTGAGAGAACCAGCCTGATGCACATGGTCGCCCAGCACATGCTGGAGGGCGGTCTGGAGCAGATGGGTGGCGGAGTGGGCGCGGGAGATGGCGTCTCGGCGCTCCTTGTCTACCGTGCAGTCCACGGTCTGCTCCACCTCCAGGGTGCCATTATCCATGACGCCGTAGTGGAGGTACTTTCCTGCCTTATCCTTCTGGACATTGGTGACGGTGAAGCGGCTGCTGCCCAGAACCATGGTGCCCTCATCCGGGGACTGGCCGCCCATTTCAGCGTAGAAGGGGGTCTGATCCAGGACGATGATGCCCTCCTGACCCTGGCGGATGGAGGAGCAGGGCTCCCCGTCGGTGACGATGGCAAGGATCTTGCCCTGACCGGTGAGGCCGGTTTCATAGCCGGTGAACACGGTGGGATTGGCGTCGTCCAGGCCCAGATCGATACCGGCCCAGGCCAGATCGCCCAGAGCCTCACGGGCCTTCCGAGCGCGGACACGCTGCTCCTCCATGAGGGCCTGGAAGGCCTCCTGATCCACGGTCATGCCCTCATCCTGGGCCATCTCGATGGTCAGGTCGATGGGAAAGCCATAGGTGTCATAGAGCTTAAAGGCGTCGGCACCGGAGAAGACGGTCTCGCCCTTGGCCTTGTGCTCCTCGATCATGCCGTTGTAGATCCGGAGACCGGCGTCGATGGTCTTGTCGAAGTTCTCCTCCTCCACACGGATGACCTTGGTGATATAGGCCTGGCGCTCCCGGAGCTCGGGATAGTGGCCCTCGTTCTCATGGACTACAGTGTCGCAGACCTTGTAGAGGAAGGGCTCGTTGACGCCCAGAAGCTTGCCGTGGCGGGCAGCCCGGCGGAGCAGACGGCGGAGCACATAGCCACGGCCCTCGTTGGAGGGCAGCACGCCGTCGCAGATCATAAAGGTGGCGGAGCGGATGTGGTCAGTGATGACGCGCAGGGAAACGTCCTTGTCCTTGCTCTGGCCGTAGCTGGCGCCGGTGATCTCCGTGACCTTGTTGGTGATGTTCATAACGGTGTCCACATCGAAGAGGCTGTCCACGTCCTGGCAGACAACGGCCAGAC
>CAKTEB010000060.1 GCA_934546685.1 uncultured Oscillospiraceae bacterium | reverse complement strand
CAAGGATCTCGCTGCCGTGGCCCTCTCTGGCCTCGTCAATGGCGTTGGAAAGGATCTCGAATACCGCGTGCTCACAGCCCTCCAGGCCGTCAGAGCCAAAAATAACAGCTGGACGGAGCCGGACGCGGTCCGCTCCCTTCAGCATGGAGATGCTTTCGTTGCCATAGTTCGTCTTTTTCTTTGCCATGTTGTTCCCCCGTAAAATCTTTTTGGGCATAAAACACCACTTTATTAGATACAATTATACCCTTCTTTTTTTGAGCTGTCAACTTTTATGAAGTTGGATAGAGAAGCGCCGGACAGAAGCTCTGTCCGGCGCAAGGGTGATTGAATTGTACGCGTTACTCGGCGGGAGCCAGGACCTCCACGGCCAGCTCGCCGTCCTGCACCTGGATCTCCAGGACGCTGCCGGTGGGCATATCGCCGGTAAGGATCTTCCGGGCGATGAGGGTCTCCACCGTGTGCTGGAGATACCGGCGCAGGGGCCGGGCACCATAGAGCGGATCGTAGGCCGCGTCGATGATAAACTGCTTGGCCTCCGTAGTCAGCACGCAGGAGAGCTGCTTGTCCTCCAGGCGGCGGTTCAGGTCTGCCATCTGCAGGTCGATGATGCCAGTGATATTCTCCCGGGTCAGCGGCTTATAGAATACGATTTCGTCCAGACGGTTCAGGAACTCCGGCCGGAAGCTCTTCTTCAGCAGGGCGTTCACCTGATCCTTGGCCTCCTCGGTGATGGAGCCGTCGGGGCCGATGCCGTCCAGCAGGTACTGGGAGCCCAGGTTGGAGGTCAGGATGATAATGGTGTTCTTGAAGTCTACAGTGCGCCCCTGAGAATCGGTGATCCGGCCATCGTCCAGCACCTGCAGGAGCACATTGAACACATCGGGATGGGCCTTCTCTACCTCGTCAAACAGGATGACGCTGTAGGGACGGCGGCGGACTGCCTCGGTGAGCTGGCCGCCCTCCTCATAGCCCACATAGCCGGGAGGCGCGCCGATGAGCCGGGAGACGCTGTATTTCTCCATGTACTCGGACATGTCGATCCGCACCATGTTCTTCTCGTCGTCGAACAGGCACTCGGCCAGAGCCTTTGCCAGCTCGGTTTTGCCCACGCCGGTGGGGCCCAGGAACAGGAAGCTGCCGATGGGCCGGTCAGGATCCTGAATGCCCGCACGAGAGCGCATGATGGCCTCCGCCACAGAGCGTACTGCCTCGTCCTGGCCGATGACACGCTTGTGGAGGGTATCCTCCAGGTGCAGGAGCTTCTCTTTCTCCCCTTCCACCAGCCGTGCCACCGGAATGCCGGTCCAGCGCTCGATGATCTTGGCGATCTCGTTCTCCGTGACTTTATCCCGCAGCAGAGAGTTGTCGCCCTTCTGGTTCTGGACGGCCTGCTCGGCCTCCTCCAGGGCCCGCTTCGCCTCGGGCAGCTTACCGTATTTCAGCTCGGCGGCGTGCTCCAGATCGTAGTTCTGCTCGGCCTCCTCGATCTGACGGTTCAGCTTCTCGATCTCCTCCCGGAGCTTCTGTACCCGGCCAATGGCGTTCTTCTCGTTTTCCCACTGGGCCTGCATGGTACTAAACTTGTCACGCTCCTCGGCCAGCTCCTTCCGGAGCTCCTTGAGACGGCCCTCAGACAGCTCATCCTCCTCGTTTTTCAGAGCGGCCTCTTCAATTTCCATCTGGGTGATCTTCCGGCGGACACGATCCAGCTCTGTGGGCATGGAGTCCATCTCCGTGCGGATCATGGCGCAGGCCTCGTCGATAAGGTCGATGGCCTTATCCGGCAGAAAGCGATCTGTGATATAGCGGTTGGACAGAGTCACAGCCGCTACAATGGCGGGATCCGTGATCTTCACGCCGTGGAACACCTCGTAGCGCTCCTCCAGGCCGCGGAGGATGGCGATGGTGTCCTCCACAGAGGGCTCCGCCACCAATACGGTCTGGAACCGGCGCTCCAGGGCGGGATCCTTTTCGATATACTGGCGGTACTCGTCCAGAGTCGTCGCGCCGATGCAGTGGAGTTCGCCCCGGGCCAGCATGGGCTTTAGGAGGTTGCCCGCATCCATGCTGCCCTCGGTCTTGCCCGCGCCCACGATGGTGTGCAGCTCATCGATAAACAGGATGATCTGTCCCTCGCTGTTCTTGACCTCGTTCAGCACAGCCTTGAGCCGTTCCTCGAATTCGCCCCGATACTTGGCACCAGCCACCAGGGCGCCCATATCCAGGGAGAAAATGGTCTTGTTCTGGAGGTTTTTAGGAACGTCGCCCCGGACGATCCGCTGGGCCAGGCCCTCGGCGATGGCGGTCTTGCCGACGCCGGGCTCACCGATCAGCACCGGGTTGTTCTTTGTCTTCCGGGACAGGATCCGGATCACGTTTCGTATCTCCTCATCACGGCCAATGACAGGATCCATCTTCTTGTCCCGTGCCTGCTTTACCAGGTCGGTGCCGTATTTATTGAGGGCGTCATAGGTGCCCTCGGGGTTATCGGTGGTGACTCGGGCACTGCCCCGGATCTCCTTGAGCGCCTGCATGCAGCCCTCGCTGGTGATGCGGTAGTCGTCAAACAGCTTCTTCATGGAGCTGTTGGCCTTGGTAATAAGGCCCAGCAGAATGTGCTCCACGGAAACATAGTCATCCCGCATGCTCTCGGCCACATGCTCCGCCTCGGTGAAGGCCGCATCCACATCACGGTTGATGTAGACCTTGCCAGCCTCCCGGCCAGAGCCGGTGACCGCAGGCAGCCGGGACACCAGATCCTTGGCGGCAGCAGTGACAGATTCCGCGGTGACCCCCATCTTGGTAAGCAGCTGGGGCACCAGGCCGCCGTCCTGCATCATCAGGGCCAGCAGCACATGGCACTGTTCGATTTGCTGATTGTCGTGTTCCTCTGCAATATTCTGAGCAAGCTGTACCGCTTCCATAGACTTCTGCGTTAATTTCTGTACGTTCATAAAACATCTTCCTTTCCAGGGAACTCGCTTTTAGCACTCTTTCGTCTTGAGTGCTAATTCTCTTTGTGTCCATAGTAACGCGGTTTTGGAGGTTTGTCAATAGGGAATTGTAAAGGATTTTTGAACATTTTTATCCTGGGCTGGACATTATTTTTCCCACCGGAAAATGCGCTGAAAACACAGCGCTTTTTCGAATTTTCATGGGGATAAACCAGCAGGATTTCATCTTATTTTCGGTTCTTCCAGACATTTAAGCCCGATCATTCGGCTAGTTTCCCACAATCAAGACATATTAAACCCGACGCTTGAATGAAAGGAAGGATCGGCATGAAAAAACGGACCGCGATGATCGCTGTCTTTCTTTGTTTGTGTTTCAGTATCAATGTAAATGCCGCCATGCCCCAGCAGGTGGTGGCCGTGGGCAAAGCCGTGGGCATCGACGTCCAGTGCAGCGGCCTGATGGTGGTGGGCTTCTCCGAGGACTCCCCTGCCCGGGACGGCGGCCTGCATCAGGGCGACATCATTATTAAAGTAGACGGCCAATGGGTGGAGGAGCCCGCCCATCTCCGGGCGCTGCTCCAAGGCAGGCCCCAGGTGACCCTCACTGCCCTGCGGCGGCAGCAGGAGCAGAGCTTTCTTGTCCGGCCCCAGCAGCAGGACGGCCTGTCCCTGATCGGCGCGAATGTCCGATCCGAAATGGCCGGGATCGGCACCATTACCTATTACGACCCCGCCACCTCCGTATTCGGCGCTCTGGGCCACGGGATCACCGAGGGTACCTCCGCCCGGCTCTTCCCGGTACGTCAGGGGTATCTGTGCAGCGCTTCCGTGGCCAGGGTGGAAAAGGGTGAGGCCGGCAGCCCCGGCATGCTCCAGGGTGCCTTTGACAGCAGCCGGATCCTGGGCTTTGTCACGAAAAATACCCCCTGCGGCATCTTCGGCCAGCTCACCCAGCTCCCCCAGGGTGAGACCGTGGAAGTGGGGACCCGGGATGCGGTTCACACCGGCCCCGCGGAGATCCTGTGCAATGTTGAGGGCGACCAGGTGTCCCGCTATTCCGTGAAGATCACCCGGATCTACCCCCTGGACGACAGCACCGGGCGAAATCTCACGCTGGAGGTCACGGATCCCGCGCTGCTTCGGTGCACCGGCGGCATCGTCCAGGGTATGAGCGGCAGTCCGATCCTCCAGGACGGCAGACTCATCGGTGCGGTGACCCATGTGCTGGTCTCCGATCCCACCACCGGCTACGGGATCTTTATCGAGAATATGCTGGAGGCCGCCGCATGACTGGCGGCCTCCAGGGCGAAAAAAGTAAAATTTACGCTTGACAAACGCGGGAATGTTTCATATAATAATCAGGCTAATTGGAATGCTGCTATAGCTCAGTCGGTAGAGCGCATCCTTGGTAAGGATGAGGTCGCCAGTTCGAATCTGGCTAGCAGCTCCAAAGCCCTTGAAAACGCTTGGTTTTCAAGGGCTTTTGCTTATTCTTAATGAATTTTCAGACCGCATCCCTTTTCACTACTATTTCTTGAAGGGATGCGGTCTAATTTATGTCCATAAGAATTCAAATGACCCAAACAAAGCAGGAGACAATCTCACAGATTTATGAAAACTTTATTCATTCCAAAACGGCGCTGGGCGTGTCGGATATTACAATCCGCAACTATCGAAATAACCTTCACAGCATTTCAAAGCACCTAGATATTGAAATGCCCTTTGCAGAGCTGGACAAGCGCACTCTGGAGAATATATCGTGTCCATGCGGGGATCGGGACTGGCCCACAACACCATATCTACCTATGTCCGGGCTATGCGCACGAATCTGAGCTAGAATTGCTGTTAAAGCGCCCTGGCAATGTCTGTGATTTCTGCCCGCCGTCCATTTTCTATCGCTCTCCTTCAAAAAAGCCGCTGCACAACTTTAGGCTGTGCAGCGGCTTACCCTTTGATGATTCTTAATTATGCAGCTCCTTGGTCAGCGGGATCAGCATCAGCAGCACGACAATACCGATGATACCGACCACAATGCCGAGAATCAGCTTCCCGAACACCATGCTCAGGCACATCCCGACGCCCAACATCAGCGAACCAATGACGCCCAGGAGAACACTTCCTACCAGCTTATCACTGATTTTGACAGAAGCCTTACCTTCCATCCTGCGCCAAATGAGCAAGGTGATAAGACCAAGCACCAGACCAATGACGCCGCAGACAATACCTTGCTGACGAGCGCCCCATTCCGTGAGGAGCGACATGCACATACCCAAGGCAAAGAACACACTGCTGACCGTTCCAAGGATCAGCGCCACAAAGCTACTCTTTTTCATCTCTGAATCCTTCTTCCTTATTTATTGCGATTAGGCACATGGGCCATTTCCTGTGCCTGCCGCTCTTTCTGTTCTGCATGAAGGTGCTTCTTTGCGTCCTCCACGGATTCACCATTGTGGGTCAGCTACCGATCCACAAATGCCTCCTCAATCTTCCGATAGCCGCCGACAACGGTGTCCTCGATTTTCTTATACCCTCCGACAACCTTCTCGGCAATCTTTTCATTTGCCTTGACCAACTTCGACTTTGCCATAATAAATGTCCTCACTTTCTGAAATAAATCATGTTGAACGCGATTTCGGATTTTCTGAGTAAATAAATCAATCGTGAATTCTGCGATACAGGACCAAACTGACCACAGCCGTGCCAATGCTAGCGACACCTGCTGCAATCGCAGCGGCCAACTTTTTTGCGTTCATGGTCTGCCTCCTTTTCTTAGCACCATTCATTGTTGATGGGCCTATGATACAACCGATTCGTTAGTGATTTGCTTGAATTGTGTTTGTGAATGATTAAAAGTCAAAAGAAGAACCGCCATGTGTAACGCACACACGGCGGTTTCAAAAGCATGTATGATATGCTGTGCCTTTTCACAGACGGCATAGGCTTCATCATATTTGGCATCGATCAGCGGCAGGACTTTTGCGGTTCTGTGACGCTTGGTAAGCTGATAGCCAAAATAAGCCGCTATCCAAAGGGCGATGCCCGGAATACCCAGCAGCACGGTCAGCCAAATCACCGGTGTTTCTGCGGTAACGGCAAATACAGATCCAGCCATAAATGCACACCCAATCAGCCCACAGCTTAGAGCCGCAATCGTCGGAACGGAGGTCTTGGAGGCTTCCAGCCCAGGCTGGTATAGCCGTCGATATATTGAGAGCAAAGGTCATCTTCTACGGTGACCTTTAAGTAATCGTAGCTCTCAAAGGCTTGTTCCTTCATATAAATCTCCTTACAAGGAAACGTGCATGTTAAAGGTTATGTCTGTAAAATAACGTCGGATCACCGGCGCACGGTCCATAACGGTATCTATATTCTGCTTCGTATATTTGGAAGTCTGCCAGATCCGCACTCAGCTTACGGTCAGAATGTAGGCTGAGAAAATATAAATCGGATAGGCGATCCATGTTGACTGAGATTCTTTCATAAAAAAAACAGTCCGGCCACCGCAATGGGAATTCCCAGAAGGACGCTCCACAATTTAGGATGCAATATTTTTTTGAAAATTGCGTTCCATCGTGTCACGGCCGTTTCTCCCTCTCCCAAATTTGATTATATCATACCGCTTCAATATTGTTCCATTGTTTGAGAATTGTTTGAGAATTATTAATTTTGAGAAGGGTGACAAAGCACAGCTCTCCAATGGAGAAATCAAGCTGTTCCCTGGGGATACAGTGATCTGCGCGCTGGGCCTCCGTGCAAACCGTGACGCTGCCGATAGTTTGCGGCTGCTCCAGCTCACCTCCATCGGTGACTGCCGCAGTTCCCGGCAGGTGACGCAGGCCATCCGGGCGAGGTTTGATGCCGCTATAAGCTTGGAGTAAAATAGGAACGCCATATTCTATGAATCACAGCGATAAGGGAGGCCGTTCGCAAAATGCGAACGGCCTCCCTTGCTATTTCTTATGCTTCCCTTTTAATCTCCATCGCCGCATGCTCTCCAGCCATCCGGCCAGAGTTCAGCGCAAAGCCAAAGCCATGGCCGCTCATCTCCACGTTGTACTCGTCCGCATCCACGCCGCCAAAGTCCACGCCCGCCACATACAGGTTCTCAACCTTCTCGTAGCGGTCATCCAAGGCCTGGAAATACTCGTTGACCCGGATGCCGCCGTGGGTGATGAGCATATCCGCACCGGCCCGGATGGCATAGTAGGGGCCGGCGCCCAGGGTCTCCAGATACCGCTGATCCTTTGCGAACATAGCGTCCCGCCCGGTATCGCAGAAGCGGTTATACTCTGCCACCGCTTCCTCCACAGCCTCCTGGGGGCATCCGATGAAGGTCGCCAGCTCCGCGGCACTCTGGGCCTTGACCATCACGCCGTCACGGATGGCCTGCTCCATGGTCTCCGGCAGCTGCTCCTCGGCCTTTGGATCGATGTGGATCAGCTCGATCATATCCCGGCCATCGGCAAGGGCCCGGTCTAGCTGGTTCTGGCCAAACACCACCCACATCTTGCCCTCGGGCTGACGGAGGCAGGCATTGGCCGCCAGGGCAAAGTTATAGACGATGCCCTCGCTGGCAAACCGCTGGCCAAACCGGTTGAGCCACATATGATAGGGCTTGCCCAGCACCAGGTTCAGGGCGCCGTAGCCCTGGATCTTGGGGGCCGCGATCTCCATGGCGAAGTTGCCCTCGATGTCCGCCCCGGCCTCCAGAGCCATGCGCACGCCGTCGCCGGGATGGCGCATGCCGCCGCCCCGGGCCACGCGCTCCGGCTTGAAGTTGGGATAATACTTCCGGATCATCTCCTGATTACCCGAGAAGCCGCCGGTGCAGACAATGACCCGCTTGGCCTGGATCTCCACGGCCTTCCCGTCCTTATCCCGGCAGACCGCACCGTTGACCGCGCCGCTTTCATCCTTCAGGAGCTTCTCGCCGCGGGTTTTGGTCAGCAGCGTCACCCCATGCTCCAGGCAGAATTTTTTGAGCTGCCGCACCACCACACTGCCCGCATTCTCCTTGGCGCTGGTAATGTGGAATACCTCCGGTGCCTGGTTGGGGGTGTGGTGCACCACGTCGCAAAACTCCACGCCCTTGTCCATGAGCCAGGAGATGGTGTCACCGCTCTTGTCCAGGAGCCGCCGAACGATGCGCCCGTCGATCTTCCAGTGGGAATACTCCATGCATCGGGTAAAGATCTCGTCGGTGTCCGCGAAGATCAGCCTTTTCCGCTGGAGCATGCTGTCCACGGCGAATACGCCCCGCGGAAACAATCCGTTGCCGCCTACCGCCGCCATGGCCTCCGCCACGATGACCTTTGTCCCCTGCTCTGCCGCTGCCGCCGCGGCGGCCAGTCCCGCCGCGCCGCCGCCAATGACCAAAAGCTCTGTTGTATACTGCATAGTATCCTCCTATTTCTTCCGCTGCGTGTCCGCCAGCGACATTTTTCCCCTCCAGTTTAACCTGAAAACAGCCAAAATGCAACCGAATTCTGCAAAATGATAGGCGGAAACGGGAAAGGACTCTCTGGCGTTTCTGCCAGGGAGTCCTGCCGTTGTTACAAAGCGCTTTCCGTGCCCACCCGGCCGCACACGATGGTCAGGTTGCCGTTTCTGGTGCGGAGCTCATCCATGAATGCCTTCAAATTCTTCTCGTCCTTCAGGGACACGGTGTAGCGCAGCTCATAGAGGGTGCCCATATTGGTGGTGCGCACGCGCTCCAGGGTATGAGCGGTGGTATACTGCTGGAACAGGTCGTCAAAAACGCCCTCATAGTCCATGTTCTCAGGAATGGTGATCCGGAGATCCCGGCGGCTCCCCCGCTTCTCTCCCAGCCCTGCCAGAGTCAGCACCAGAAAGAACAATGTCACGATCACGAAGAAGACCACGGCCAGGAGCACATAGCCCATGCCCAGAGCGATGCCCAGGCTCACCGCCAGGAACAGCGCCGCGATCTGCCTTGCCGTTCCGGGCTCCGAGCGGAACCGCACCAGAGAAAACGTCCCCGCTACGGCCACGCCGGCCCCAATGCTCCCGGAGACCATCATAATAATGACCTCCACAATGGCGGGTAGGATCGCCAGCGTCAGGCAGAAGCTCCCGGAAAAGCTGGCCCGGAAGGAGAAGCACAGCGCAGTCAGCAGGCCTAAGATCAGCGCCGCGCCGGTACAGATGAGAAAGCTCTGGACAGTTAGCCCGCCCAGGATCACAGATTCAAACATGCGTGGTCACAACCTTTTTATCAAATATCTGGGGCAGGAGGAATTTGGTATAGCAGGTGCCGATCTTGGAGAAGGACGCCCGATAGATTCTCTGGTCGCTGAGCAGCCGCGCCAGCCATAGGGGCATGGTCCCTGGCACCTTGATCTCCATGAGGGTCATCTCATCCGGCAGAATCAGCGTCCCGTAGGGCTCCCTGCAGAGATCCAGCTCCTCGGTGCGCCATAAGAGCTCCTGATCCATGGTGAGCCGCAGCTCCGGATCCTCTGTCCCCGCCATAGCGATCCGCCGGTAGCTGAGATAGACCTTGGGCTCCGGACGGTTCCGCTCCATGAAATAGCGGATCTCCCCGGCGATTTGCCTGTCAGCTCCCGCCGGATCCGGACCGCCGTGCAGAAAAGCCTTGGCCTCCGGCACACTCGCCGCAATGCGCCGCTTATATACCACATGGTCATACTTCTTTTTCAGCTCAATGAAGACCCGCCCGGTTTCCGGATCCTGGAGCCCGTAGGCCCGCACCCGCAGCTTTTCCTTGTATACCGGCTTCTCCACAGAGTTCCGTGTGATGTCAAAGGTATCGGTATCATAATAGAGATTGCTGATGGTATGCTGGCCGTACTGATCCACCTGAAAATGCCGCTCTAGCTCCGGCAGCAGCGCTGCCCGCTGCTCCGCCGTCAGGAAGTATTTCACCTCATAGCGACGGAAGGAGGATATGATATCCTGGCCCATCCATTCACCCCCCTGTAAAGTCTATGTAAAATATATCATTCGATTGTATAGCTTCTGTGTGAAAAATAAAGATTTTTCCAAACTTTTCGGAGAAACTGTGAACGAATCGTAACGAAAGCGCTCCCCGGGCCTTTTACATAGATTTTACATGCTTTCTCAAATTGTACCGTTCCTCTCCCCTTCCTGTCAATGCACCCCGCACAAACCAACCAAAAAGTCACAATCCGAAAGCAAAAAGGAACCGCCGCATCGAATGCGTCAGTTCCTTTTGAGGTACAGATTTCAATTATTCGTCCATGAGCTTCCGGCGGGCAAAGTTTACCGTTCCCTCCTGCATCTCGTCGATCCATTTCAGCGCTTTCCCGCAGCCCAAAGCCACGCATAGGATGGCGTCATCGGCCACATGGCAGGCGATGCCGGTGGAACGATAGATGAGCTGGTCAAAGCCGTAGAGCAGGCTTCCGCCGCCGGTGAGGGTGATGCCGTTTTTGGAGATATCCGCCACCAGCTCCGGATCCGTCTTTTCGAGGATCGTGCGCACCGCATAGAGGATGTCTCTGCATGGGGTGGTCAGGGCGTGCATCACGTCCACGGAGGTTACATCCACCTCCTGGGGCAGGCCCGAGGACAGGTTCCGGCCCTTGACGGTCATGACCAGGGGCTCCGGTCTGGGGTTCACGCAGCCAATGGCCATTTTGATCTCCTCAGCGGTCTGACTGCCCACCAGCACCTGATACCGCTCCCGGATATACTGGATGATGGCGTTGTCAAAGGCGTCGCCAGCGGCGTCGATGGAGGTGGAGCGCACCACATTGTTGAGGCTCAGCACCGCAATATCCGTGGTGCCGCCGCCGATGTCGATAACCATATTGCCGCCGGTGCTCTTGATGTTCATGCCTGCGCCGATGGCCGCTGCCAGGGGCTCCTCCATCAGGTACACGCGCCGTGCTCCGGCCTCCATGGCGGCCTGGATGACCGCACGCTCCTCGACCTCGGTAATGCCGCTGGGTACAGATACCACAACTCTGGGCTTCACCAGGGACATCTTTGTGATGCGCCGCAGGTACACCGAAAGCATGGTGGCGGTCATATCATAGTCGGAGATAGCGCCATGCTCCAGGGGTCGAGCCGCGACGATATTGCCGGGGGTACGGCCCAGCATTTTCTTCGCCGCCGCGCCTACCTCCAGCACCTTGCCTGAGTTCTTATCCAATGCCACGGCACTGGGCTCATTGATGACGATGCCTCTGCCGTCCAGGTATACCAGTACGTTGGCGGTGCCTAGATCGATTCCAATATCACGAGATAGTTTTATCATGACGATTCCTCTTCGGTAGTTTTATTTTTCCTGCTGGTCTGGGCCACGGCCACAGCCAGTACGCTTTTGGCCCCTGCGGAACGGAGGGTATGGCTGGCCTCCTCCAGCGTGGAGCCGGTGGTGATGATATCGTCCACCAGCAGGATCCGCTTTCCGGCAATGAGCTCCGGATCCACCGCCGCATAAGCGCCCATTACGTTGCTTCTGCGCTGATCCGCATCCTCCAGGCTGGACTGGGCCGGATTGTCCCGGCACTTTTTCAGAGTCTCCACGGCCACGTCGCCCAGCTCCAGGGCCGCCGCCATGGCCAGCAGCATAGCCTGGTCATAGCCCCGCTGCTTCAGTCGCTCGGAGCTCACGGGCACCCAGGTAATGAGGTCGTATTGTCCCGTCAGATTTTCCCGGATAAAATGGGCCAGGATCCGGCCCAGACCGGTGGCGTAGCCGGGACGATTCTCAAACTTGAACCGGATCAGGGCACTGCGGACGCTCCCCTCATATACCATGGGTGCGAGACATCGGTCAAAGCTGATGCCATACCTGGGGCTGGGCGCTGTGACCAGCTCCTTGGCGCATTGGCTACAGCAGCCCGTTTCTCCGGTTTTGAGAACCCGGTGGCAGAACATACACTTGGGTGGAAACAGAAAATCAAGTACCCCGGAAAGAATGCCCATTTTCATCCGTCCTTTTCAAGTCGCAGCTTCAGTCCGCTGTAGCGGCGGGACTGACGGTTATTCTCCACCATCTGCTGAACCACGCTGGGATCCCCCACCAGGATCAGCAGCTCTTTTGCTCTGGTCACAGCGGTGTAGAGGATGCTTCTGGTGAGCAGATAGGGATTGGCCTGGGACACCGACAGGATCACGGCCCGGTACTCGCTGCCCTGGCTCTTATGTACGGTCATGGCATAGGCCAGTTCCAGCTGCCCCAGCAAGTCAAAGGTGTACTCCACCTGCCGGTCATCGTAGACCACAGTGAGGGTCTCCTCGGCGGGATCAATGGCCGTGATTTTTCCCACGTCTCCGTTGAACACGCCGGTTCCCACACCGAAGCCTTCGGTTTTCTTCCACATTATATCATAGTTATTCTTAATTTGCATCACCCGATCGCCCACCCGGAACAGGATTTTTCCGCGCTTATGCTCCTGTTTTTCGGGAGACGGCGGATTGAGGGCCGCCTGGAGCCGCAGATTCAGGGCCGCGGTGCCCGCTTCGGTCTTTCGGGTAGGTGACAGCACCTGGATCTGATCCGCGGGAATGCCCATGTTCTGGGGCAGCCGCCGGACGCAGAGATCCACGATCGTATCCACAGACCGGAGCATGTCCCTGCGCTGCAAAAAGAAGAAGTCCTTGTTCTTAACGGTGAGCTCCGGCATCTTGCCGGCGTTGATGGCGTGGGCGTTCATGATGATGAGGCTCTCCTGGGCCTGCCGGAAGATCTCCGTGAGCCGCACTGTGGGGATTTTCCCGGAGCGGATCAGGTCAGAGAACAGATTGCCCGCCCCCACCGAGGGCAGCTGATCCGGGTCACCCACTAAGATCAGCCGGCAGTTGGGCTTTAACGCCCGAAGCAGCGCCTCCATCAGCAGAATATCCACCATGGAGGTCTCGTCCACCACCACCGCATCGGCCTTTAGGGGTTCGGACTCGTCGTGCATAAAGCACAGCTTGCCGCTGTCCGGGTCGAACTGGGTCTCCAGCAACCGATGAATGGTGGCAGCCTCCCTGCCGCAGAGCTCGCTGAGGCGCTTTGAGGCCCGGCCCGTAGGGGCCGCCAGCAGGGTTTTAATGCCCAGATGGTCAAACAGGCCCAAAATGCCGTTGACCGTGGTGGTTTTACCGGTGCCGGGGCCGCCGGTGAGCAGCATCACGGAGCTCTTGGCCGCCGTGAGAATGGCTTTTACCTGATCCGGAGCATAGTCGGTGCCCACTTCTCGCTGGACCGCCCGCAGGGTGCCCTCAAGCCGATCCGGAGCCTCCTGGGGCAGGGCCGCCATCTCCAGCATCCGCTCCGCCACATAGGTCTCTGCCTGATAGTACTCCGGCAGATAGCAGATAGACCGGTCCCGAAGGGTATCCAGCACCAGCTTTCCCGCCATGTCCAGCTCGCTCAATGCCTCCTGCACCGCGTCAAGACTGACAGAAATCATCATGGCCGTGGCCTGACAGAGCTTATCCGTGGGTAAAAACGTGTGTCCGTTGCCCAAATTGTGACGCAGGGTGTAGACGGTAGCCGCCTGTACCCTGCGAAAATCCTCCGCCTCTACCCCCTGCTTTACCGCGAATTGATCCACTAAGGCAAAGCTGGCTCCAAAGAAATCCTCCGTCAGAAGATAGGGATCGTCCTGGAGCGCGTCCATGGCCAGATCTCCATAGGCCTTGTACAGCGGCATGGCCAGATCTCCCGGAAGGCCATTGGACAGCAGGAATTCCAGCAGCTTCCGCATACCGAACTGCTTCTGAAAGCTCTCCCCGATGGCTCTAGCCTTTTGCGGGCTGATCCCCGGCACCTCTGCCAGCCGCTCCGGATGCTGCTCCATGATCTCAAAGGTCTCGTCGCCAAAGAGTCGGACAATCCGGCTGGCGGTTCTTGGGCCGATGCCCTTAACGACCCGGGAGGACAGGTACTTCTCAATAGCTTCCGCTCCAGAGGGCATCACACGCTCCAGGAATTCCGCCCGGAACTGAGGTCCGTGGGTCATGTGATCCTCCCAGTGTCCGGTAACCACCAGATGCTCCCCAGGCGTGCACAGAGGGATCGTGCCCACCACTGTGATGGTCACGTTCTCCTCGGTGGTGAACCGCACGACCGTATACCCATTTTCCTGGTTCTGAAACAGCACCGCCAGCACGGTGCCGCGTATGATCTCCTGAGGCTTCCCTTCTGTCATCATGTACCTTCTTCCGTCCATTCCGTTCTGCTTGCCGCCAACGTCACCTGGGGATGCCGCTCCGCAAAGCCCTGGAGGCAGCATATGCAGTCCTCATCCAGCTCTTGGGTGAACACTACGATATCGCACCACAGAAAGCCGCTCTCTCTGAGCCACAGAACGCCTCTCAGCCACCGCTCCAGCTTGGGCCAATCGCCCTTCCCCTGAATCAGAGCAGTAAGGCGCAGATGATCTCTGCGCCTTAGCGGCAAAAGCAGGGTGCCAGCCGCCGTCCATATCAGCATCAATAATCCCCAGGCCGCAAGAATACCCACAAAAAGCTCCATACCGATCCCCCTGGATCAGTATATGCGTTTTCCATGTTCCTGGTTCCAAGCTCCCATCACAATACGATGGTCACACCGTAAGAGATCAGCGTTACAATGAGTCCCGCGATCAGCACGCCCAGCACAATGGCCGGAAATGCGTGCTTCAGCCGGATATCAAATACCGCCGCCACTAAAGAGCCTGTCCAGGCCCCGGTCCCAGGCAACGGGATCGCCACCAGGATACATAGACCCAGCAGCTCATATTTCTTCAGCAGATCCTCCTTGGAGGCGGCTTTCTTCTCCAGCTTGGACACCAGCCGCTCCAGACCGTTGCTCTTTTTCCGAAGCCATTCAAACACGCGCCGGGTGAACAGGATCAAAAAGGGCACGGGCAGGAGGTTCCCCAGAACCGCCGCGATAAACGTGGCCCAGATGGGAAGTCCCGCGGCAAAGCCCACCGGGATTGCGCCCCGGAGCTCAAATACCGGCACCATGGCCAATCCGAATACATAGAGTAGATGCCGCATCAGTTCCATCCGTCCAAATCCTTTCACCAAGAAGCAAAGTAGCTTGTCATATATCTATCTATTATACCGTATTTCAGGAGAAAATGGAAGTGCTTTTTCATGGGAACTGTCGTATCCTTCCCCGAGGCAAAAAAATGCTGCCCCCGAAGGAGCAGCATTTTTGAAAGACGAAATTACTCGTTGATAGCGGTAACAACGCCGGAGCCAACGGTACGGCCACCCTCACGGATAGCGAAACGCAGGCCAACCTCGATAGCGATGGGGGTAATCAGCTCAACGCTCATCTCGGTGTTATCGCCAGGCATGCACATCTCGGTGCCCTCGGGCAGGGTGATGATGCCGGTTACGTCAGTGGTACGGAAGTAGAACTGAGGACGGTAGTTGTTGAAGAAGGGAGTATGACGGCC
>CAKTEB010000059.1 GCA_934546685.1 uncultured Oscillospiraceae bacterium | reverse complement strand
CTTCAGCACCATCTCCGATCCACTCCATTCTCTTTACCTGATAGTGTTCCAGCTCCACCGCGTAGTGGAGAACGCCCCGGGTGAGCAGCTGCCCCAGGCCGGGACGTTTTTTCAGCTCCGAAAGGCTCCCGGCGTGGGCGGTGCATAAAAGCGCCACCCCGGAGGCCGCCGCCTCCTCCGCCGCCCGGAGCTCCCCTTCTCCCCAGAGCTCGTCCACCGCCAGCACCTGGGGATTCATGACCCGGAGCAGCAGCTCCATGGCCTCCTCCTTGGGGCAGCCGGAGAGGAGATCCGTACAGGGGCCTAAGTCAAGGCCGTTTTCGCCCCTCGATTGGGCCCCCAGCTCCCGGCGCTGATCCGCCACGCTGACCCGGTAGCCCCTTTTGCTCAGGCACCGGATCAGATCCCGGAGAAACGTGGTCTTGCCGCCCCCGGGAGGCGATAAGATCACGGCGGAATGGACGCTTCCGCCCCGGCACAGAATCTCCGCCGTGGTCTCCGCCACCCCGGGAACCTCCCGGGCCAGCCGCACCACCAGGGAGGAGATGTGCCGGAGGCCCCAGAGCCTCCCGTCCCGGATCACCGCCTCTCCGCAGAGCCCCAGGCGGCAGCCCCCCTCCAGAGGCAGATATAAGCCCGTCTCCTCTAATTTCGTGGCATAGGGAGAAAAGCCTGTGGCCCGGTCTAAAACGGTCTTGAGGAGCTCCGCCGTCACCGGGATGGGCCGGCCACGAAGGGTCAGCAGCTCCTCGCCCCAGGGATAGACCCCGGCGGCATTCTGGCCCCGGCGGAGCCGCAGCTCGGAAATGGCCCGGGAACGCCGGGGTGGAAGACCGTCCAGAGCCCCTTGGAGCTCCGGGGTCAGGGCTGATAGTTTCATAGGTACCGCCTCCTGCTCTACAAGATTATGTGCGGGGCGGCGGTCTTATGATAACACCGCAAACAATACCGAGGGCAATACCACACCAATCGGCTGTAGGCCGACGACGCATTGGCGTGGTGCTGCCCAAAAGGCAAAAATCCCGCACCGCCGAAGCGGTACGGGATTTGAGCGACTGAAATTATGCCTCTTTTTCGGCCTTGTTCTTCTTGTGCTTGCGCAGGCGCACCCACACGTTGCCGGAAATGCAGACGGAGGAATAGCAGCCAGCCAGCACGCCCACGAACAGGGGCCAGCAGAAGTTCCGAATGGAGGTCACACCCATGATGATGACCACGGTGATGGTCAGGAGGGTGGTGATGGTGGTATTGATGCTCCGGGCCATGGTCTGCCAGACGGACTGATCCATGACGTCGGCAAAGTCGGCTCTGGGATTGGCCTTGGCGTTCTCACGGGCCCGGTCAAAGACCACGATGGTGGCGTTGATGGAGTAGCCCAGGATGGTCAGGGCCGCGGCGATGAAGTTGGCGTTGAAGGGGATCCGGAAGATCACATAGGCGGACAGCATCACCAGCAGGTCATGGCACAGGGCCACAACGGCGGCCAGGCCGGAACGGAAGTCAAACCGGATGCCGATATACACCAGCATGCACAGCACAGCCACCAGAGCGGCCAGCATGGTGGAATTCCGCAGGTCGCTGCTGACGGAGGCGGAAACGGAGTTGGAGGACACCACGGCGGCGTCGGGATACTCCGCCTCAATGGCGTCGAACAGGCTGTCCCGGGTCTCGTTGGGCACATACAGGGCCTTGACCACCACCTGGGTGCCGGTGGAGCCGGAGGTGGTGACGGAGGAGAGCTTGCCCTCCAGCACGCCCTTGGCGATGTCCTCCACCTTGGCGGTGTCGGCCTGCTGGCCCAGGTCATAGGTCATGGTCACGCCGCCCAGGAAGTCAACGTCCATATTAAAGAGGTTCAGGCCGAAGGGCAGGGTCACAAGGCCCGCCACGCCGGTGACCACCAGAATGGCGGAGATCACCAGGAAGAGCTTAAAATGCCCTACAAAGCTAAAGGTATGATTCTTAGACATCTTAGATCTCCTCCTTCTTCTGGGCCTTCACGCCGTAGAGGCCGGGCTTTACCGCCTTGACCCCCACCAGGGCCTTCATCATGATCTGGCTGGCAAAGAGCATCACGATCATGGACAGGATCACGCCGATGAACAGGGTCTTGGCGAAGCCCACGATGTTGCCGGTGCCCAGCCGCCACAGGACCACGGCGGCGATGATGGTGGTGACGTTGGAGTCGATGATGGCGCTCATGGCGTTCTTGTAGCCGGAGTCGATGGCAGCCCGGATGGTCTTGCCGCCCCGGATCTGCTCCTTGATCTGCTCAAAGGTAATGACGTTGGCGTCCACGGCCATGCCCAGGGTCAGGATGACGCCTGCGATGCCGGGGAGGCTCAGGTTCAGCTTGGCCACGGAGATGACCACCAGGAACAGGGTGGTGTAGAGCAGCAGAGCCACGCTGGCGATGACGCCGGGGAGCCGGTACACCAGGATCATAAACAGGATCACCAGGGCTACGCCGATGGCGCCTGCCATGAGAGAGGTGGAGAGGCTTCTTTCGCCCAGGGACGCGCCCACGCTCTCCATCTTCACGTTCTCCAGGGCAAAGGGAAGCTTGCCGGCGGAGATGATATCGGCCAGGTAGGTGGCGTAATCAGAGCCGGAGCTATTGCCCAGGGTGATGATGGCGCTGTCGTCGTTGATGCCGTTCTCCTTGAATTCGGAGCCCACCTGGGGGGTGGAGATGGCGGTGTCATCCAGGTAGATGCCCACATAGTTCTGGCCGGAGGCCATGTTGGCGGCATACTTGGTGATCTCAGCGAACTGCTTCTGGCCCTCGGAGGTGAACTCCAGAACCACATGCCACTGCTGATTGCCGGTGGAGTCGATGGCACTGTACTCGGCCTTGGCGGACTTAATGGCCTTGCCGTCCACCATCATGCCGGTGCCCTCGTCGGCGTTGTAGTCAGAGGTACGGAACTCCACCACTGCGGTGGTGCCGATCTGGCTGGCTGCTTCTTCGGGGTTGCTGACGGCGGGGATGTCCACCACGATCTGGTCGGTGCCCTGCTTCTGGACCGTAGCCTCAGAATAGCCCAGGGAATCCAGGCGCTGGCGGAGCATGGTGATGGCGCTGCCGATGCCGCTTTCTACGTCGGCATCGCTGGTGCCGTCGGGGATCTGCGCCTGATAGGTGATCTCAGAGCCGCCCACCAGGTCCAGGCCCAATGTGACGCCGTCCTCTACGCTGGGGATCTTCACAAAGCCAAGATCCAGACCGAACGCTGCGGTAAATCCCAGCAGCACGATCAGCGCGATCACGACCACGTAGGTAATGATACTCTTTTTCATGTCTTGTCCGTGCCTCCTAATACTTTTGACCGCTTTTAGGGGTCATTGCACACATAGGGTAAATTATATCCATTCTCTGGCCGAAAGTCAATGGTGAGGATTTTTGCGGGCTCGTCCTCAGACCTTCAGCTCCACGTCCTGGACGTCGATGAGATCCCGGTACTGATCCAGCACCGGCTGCACGCAGCCGCTTAGGAAATCCTCCACCTGCTCCACGCTGCGGCCAATGTAGTGTTTGGGCTCCAGGTGGGCGGTGAGCTCCTCCTTGGTCATGCCGAACAGGGGATCCGCGGCAATCAGGTCGATGAGGTTGTTGGGCATTCCCAGATCCTTCACCTGACGGCCCGCCTCCAGGGAGTGGATGCGGATGCGCTCATGGAGCTCCTGCCGGTTGCCGCCCCGCTTCACCGCGTCCATCATGATGTTCTCGGTGGCCATGAAGGGCAGCTCCTCGAGAATGTGCTTCTCAATGACCTTGGGATGCACCACCAGGCCGGAGGCCACGTTCTGGTAGATGCCCAGAATCGCGTCCACGGCCAGGAAGGCCTCGGGGACGGACAGGCGCTTGTTGGCGGAGTCGTCCAGGGTACGCTCGAACCACTGGGTGGCGGCGGTGATCTGGGGGTTTAATACGTCGGCCATCACATAGCGGCCCAGGGCGCAGATGCGCTCGCAGCGCATGGGATTGCGCTTATAGGGCATGGCGGAGGAGCCGATCTGGTTTTTCTCAAAGGGCTCCTCGATCTCCTTCATGTGGGCCAGCAGCCGCATATCGTTTGCGAACTTGCTGGCGGAGGAGGCGATGCCGGCCAGGGTGGAGATGACGCCGGTGTCCATCTTCCGGGAGTAGGTCTGGCCGCAGACGGGTACCACGCCGTCTACGCCCATCTCCTTGGCGATGCGGCGTTCCAGCTCCTTGACCTTCTCGTGGTCGCCGTCAAAGAGCTCTAAGAAGGAGGCCTGGGTGCCGGTGGTGCCCTTGGCGCCCCGGAGCTTCAGGGTGGTCATCCGGTAGTCCAGCTCGTCCAGGTCCATGAGCAGCTCATTGAGCCAGAGGGTGGCGCGCTTGCCAACGGTGGTGAGCTGGGCGGGCTGATAGTGGGTAAAGCCCAGGGTGGGCATGGCCTTGTATTCCTCGGCGAACCTCGCCAGGGCGGCGATGACGTTCACCAGGCGCTTGCGGATGAGCTGGAGGCCCTCCCGCATGAGGATCACGTCGGTGTTGTCGCCCACATAGCAGGAGGTAGCCCCCAGGTGGATAATGGGCATGGCCTTGGGACACTGCTGGCCGAAGGCATGGACGTGGGCCATGACGTCGTGGCGCAGGCGCTTTTCCTCCTCCCGGGCTACCTCATAGTTGATGTCGTCCTTGTGGGCCTCCATCTCGTCGATCTGCTCCTGGGTCACCGGCAGGCCCAGCTCCATCTCTGCCCGGGCCAGGGCGATCCACAGCCGCCGCCAGGTGGTGAATTTCTTGTCCTGGGAGAACAGGTACAGCATCTCGTCGCTGGCATAGCGGGAGGAAAGGGGGCTTTCATATACAGAAGTGCTAATAACAATCATCCTTTCGTTTTATGGGTAGCACCGCGCAAAAGGCAAGGGCCCTGCCCCTGCCCGAACTTCTCCATTTGGGCGCAAAAATATGCACGGACAAAAAGTCCGTGCATATTATAGCGTATTTGTCTCGGTTTTTCCAGTGGTTCCGGCGATTTTCCGGCAAAAAATCAGGCCAAAATTAGTCCGTCAGCTTGCTGAGGAAGGCCTCCAGCCGATCCATGCCCTCCCGGATGTTCTCCATGGAGGTGGCGTAGCTCCAGCGGACGAAATCCGGGGCCTCAAAGCCGCTGCCGGGAACCACCGCCACCAGGCCCTTTTCCAGCAGCTGGGAAGCGAAGGTATCGCAGGAGTCGATGGTCACGCCGTCCAGCTTCTTGCCCAGGACCTTGCGGATGTTCATCATGATGTAGAACGCGCCCTCGGGCTTCAGGCAGCTGACCAGCTCCATGGAATTGACCCGATCCACCATGTAGTTTCTGCGCTGCTCGAAGGCCTGGCGCATGGTCTCCACGGTGTCCTGGGGACCCGTGAGCGCCTCCACGGCGGCCCACTGGGAGAGCGTAGAGGGGGCGGCGGTGGAATGGCTCACATAGTTGCTCATGACCTTGGTGATATGCTCAGGGGCCAGGGAGTAGCCGATACGCCAGCCGGTCATGGCATAGGACTTGGACACGCCGTTGATGAGGATGGTGCGCTCCTTCACGTCCTCCCCCAGGGCCGCCAGGGAGACGAACTCCCGGCCGTCATAGACCAGCTTGTAGTAGATCTCGTCGGCGATGATATAGAGATCGTGGGCCACGCAGACGTCGGCCAGCGCCCGGAGCTCCTCCCGGGTGTACATCATGCCGGTGGGGTTGGAGGGAGAGTTAAAGAGGACGCACTTGGTCTTGTCGGTGATGGCCTCGCTGAGCTCCTGGGGGGTGAGCTTGAACTCGTCGGCCTCACGGGTATGGGCGATGACGGGAACGCCGCCGCACATGCGGACGATCTCGGAGTAGCTGACCCAGTAGGGGCCAGGGATCACCACCTCGTCGCCGGGATTTACCAGAGCCCGGACGGCAAGATAGACGTTGTGCTTGGCGCCGGAGGCGATGAGCACCTGGGAGGGCTGGTAGTCGAGGCCGCAGTCCTCCTTCATGCGCTGGCACACGGCCTTCTTGAGCTCGATGATGCCGGAGGCGGCGGTATACTTGGTCTTGTTTTCCGCCAGGGCCCGGATGCAGGCCTCCTTGATGTTGTCGGGGGTGGGGAAATCCGGCTCCCCTGCCCCGAAGCCCACCACGTCGATGCCCTGGGCCTTCATATTCTTATACATGGTGTCAATGGCCATGGTAGAGGATGCGTGGACTGCTTCTGCAAGAGTGGACAGAGGTTTCATTCAAAATCGCTCCTTCGCGTGAGTACAAATGTCACATACGTTTCTTTCTGGTGGCTATTATAGTGCAAGGAGGGAGAAAACGCAAGAGGTTTTCTGCAATTTTTCTAAATTCGCGGATTTTTCGGGGTTTGGAAGGGTGATTTTCGGTATTTTTGCAATGTAGACGGAGATTCATTCATTTTGAGAGGATTCTTCATGCAAGGGAAGTTGCAGAAAGATGGGGTTATTTTGCGTTTTGCAAGGGATGATGCAGAAGGGAAATGGTTTGGAGATGGCGAAATCTTGCATATGGATGGGTGTTCTGGTTTATCTCTGCCGCACTGCGAGAACCAACGGCCTCCGGCGGCCATATCTTTCTTTGTGTGAAGAAAGATATGGAAGAAAGACACACCAAGGGGGCCTGCGGTGCGTCGTCACAAGCTCCGCATCCTTCGTTTTGCCCTTCGGGCAAAAGCTCAGTCGCTCCGCTGATCCTCCTCTCCCCAGCGAACCCGCTTCGCTGGGGCCCCCAATTCTTGCTTCCGCCCCCTTCGTGCCTACTGCGTCCACGCTTTGAGCTCTATGTAGGCACAACTGCGCCCCACGCACTGGCAGTACGCACGAGCAAGGGGGGATAAGCGGAGCGCCCCTTGCGATTAGAATTCGGGCTAGGCAGTTAGGCGAATTCGTCTGGCACCGATTCGTCAAATCCTGTCCCGATGAACCCCCGCCAGGGATGCAAGGGGCGGGGCCCCTTGCCCGTTCTTTCCCCTCTTTCTGCCGGTGCAGAAAGAGGGCCGTCGGAGACCGTGGGTCTTTCAGAGCGCTATAGAACTCATAGCCAGTTGCCCATCTACATCACCCCGGCTTGAGCCGGGGCACCTCCCCTTGCACAGGGGAGGCTGCGCCCGCAATATGTGCCACGCAAGACGAGAAATTGTACCACACTCTTAATTGTCGAACCCCAACAAGCAAAACAGCCGCGGCGCACAAGGCCATGCGCCGCGGCAAAACGCACCGGCGAAACCGCCGGTGCGCACGCAGAAGACTATATCTTTAGATATGCTCGCAGATGAGCTTTCCCATCTCCACTGTCCCGATGGGCGCCCCTTCTCCGGCGATGTCGGCGGTATGCCAGCCCTCGGAGAGCACCGCGTCCACGGCCTGTTCGATGGCGTCGGCCTCGGCGGGCAGGTGGAAGGAATAGCGCATCATCATGGCCACGGACAGGATGGTGGCAATGGGGTTGGCCTTGTTCTGGCCCGCGATATCCGGGGCGGAGCCGTGGATGGGCTCATAGAGGCCCGGGGCGGTATCGCCGATGGAGGCGGAGGGCAGCAGGCCGATGGAGCCGGTGACCATGGAAGCCTCGTCGGAGAGGATATCGCCAAACATATTCTCCGTGACCACCACGTCGAACTGGCTGGGATCCCGGACGATCTGCATGGCGGTATTGTCCACCAGCATGTCGGAATACTCCACGTCGCTGTACTCCTCGGAAAGCCTGTGCATGACGCTCCGCCACAGGCGGCTCGTCTCCAGCACGTTGGCCTTGTCTACGGAGGTGACCTTCTTCCGGCGGAGCCGGGCCAGCTCAAAGGCCCGGCGGCCAATGCGCTCGATCTCCTTTTCGGAGTAGGCCATCAGGTCGGTACACTCGGTGCCACGATCCTCGGTCTCATACCGGTCCCGCTTGCCGAAGTAGATGCCGCCGGTGAGCTCCCGGACCATCATCAGGTCGATGCCCTTGTCCACGGTCTCCTTCTTCAGGGGCGAAGCGTCCGCCAGGGCGGGCCGCAGGGTGGCGGGGCGCAGGTTGGCGTAGAGGCCCAGGGCCTTGCGGATGGCCAGCAGCCCCTTCTCCGGGCGGATGTCGGCGGGGCAGGAATCCCACTTGGGGCCGCCCACCGCGCCCAGGAGCACCGCGTCGCAGGCCTTGCATTTCTCCTCGGTGTCATCGGGGAAGGGCTTGCCGCAGGCGTCGATGGCGCAGCCGCCCAGCAGCACGTCGGTGTAGGTGAAGGTGTGGCCGAACTTCTCGCCGATCTTGTCCAGGACCTTCACGGCCTCCCCCACCACCTCGGGGCCGATGCCGTCGCCCCGGATCAGTGCGATTTTATAATCCATGGTATGTTCCTCCTTATTCCGCCAGGCCCCGGGCCTTCAGCGATTTCAGCAGACCGCCGGCCTCGATGATGCCCTGGATAAAGGGCGGGAAGGCGGCAGCGTGGTAGGTCTGGCCCTTGGTCTCGTTGACGATCTCGCCGGTCTCGAAGTCCACGGAGACCTTGTCCCCGGCCTCGATGCCCTGGGCTGCCTCGGGGCACTCCATAATGGGCAGACCGATGTTGATGCAGTTCCGATAGAAGATCCGGGCGAAGCTGGAGGCGATGACCACGGAGATGCCGCTGGCCTTGATGGCGATGGGAGCGTGCTCCCGGGAGGAGCCGCAGCCGAAGTTCCAGTCGGCCACCATGATATCCCCGGGCTGGACTTTTCGGGAGAAGTCCGCGTCGATGTCCTCCATGCAGTGGGAGGCCAGGGCCTTGTGGTCGGGCTCGTTGAGGTACCGGGCGGGGATGATCACGTCCGTATCCACGTTGGAGCCGTATTTATGTACATTACCGGTAATTTTCATGGGAAAACGCTCCTTTCTCAGATGTCGTCCGGGGTGCAGATGGTGCCCTTCACGGCGGAGGCGGCGGCCACGGCGGGAGAGGCCAGCACCACCTCGCTCTTTACATGGCCCATGCGGCCCACAAAGTTCCGGTTGGTGGTGGAAATGGCCCGCTCCCCCTCATAGAGCACGCCCATATGGCCGCCCAGGCAGGGGCCGCAGGTGGGGGTGGAGACCACGGCACCGGCGGTGATAAAGGTCTCGATGAGACCCTCCTTCAGGGCCTGCATATACACGTCCTGGGTGGCGGGGATCACGATGCAGCGGACGTTCTCGGCCACCTGATGGCCCTTCATCACCTCCGCGGCAATGCGCAGGTCGGAGATCCGGCCATTGGTGCAGGAGCCGATGACGCACTGCTGGATGTCCATGCCAGCGACCTCTTTCACGGTCTTGGTGTTGCTGGGCAGATGGGGCAGGGACACGGTGGGCTCGATCTTAGAAAGGTCAATTTCGATGGTCTGCTCGTACTCCGCGTCGGGGTCGGGCTCGTAGGCCGTCCAGGGGCGGCTGACCCGGCCGGTCATGTACGCCTCGGTCTTCTCGTCCACCGGGAAGATGCCGTTTTTCGCGCCGGCCTCGATGGCCATGTTGGCGATGGTGAACCGGTCGTCCATGGTAAGAGACGCGACGCCGGGGCCGGTGAACTCCATGGACTTGTAGAGGGCTCCGTCCACGCCGATCATGCCGATGATGTGCAGGATCACGTCCTTGCCGGAGACCCAGGGCTGAAGACATCCGGTGAGATGGAACTGGATGGCCGCGGGGACCTTGAACCAGGCCAGACCGGAGGCCATGCCCGCGCACATATCCGTGGAGCCGATGCCCGTGGAGAAGGCCCCCAGGGCTCCGTAGGTGCAGGTGTGGGAGTCCGCGCCGATGCACAGCTCACCGGCGGCGATGAGGCCCTTTTCCGGCAGCAGGGCATGCTCGATGCCCATGGTGCCCACGTCAAAGAAGTTGGTGATGTGGTGCTTGTGGGCGAAATTCCGGGCCTGCATGCTGAGCTTTGCGGCGTTGATGTCCTTACAAGGGGTGAAATGGTCCAGGACAATGGCGATCTTGTCCTTGTCGAAGACCTTGGTGAAGCCAGCGTTTTCAAATTCGGTGATGGCGACGGGGGTGGTCACGTCGTTGCCCAGCACCAGATCCAGCTTGGCCTCGATGAGCTCTCCAGCGGTCACGGATGCCTTACCGGCATGGGCCGCCAGGATCTTCTGGGTCATGGTCATTCCCATGGTGATTCCTCCTTTTATACTGCGGCGGCTATGGATTTTCTCCGCCATTGTTTTTTCTGATACCCATTATGACATAACCCTTGCAAAAAGAATGTAACACATGTTACAATCAGATTGGAAATTTAATTTAGAACGTCAGGGCAATACCACATAAATTGGCGGCTAAGGGCCGCAGACACATTTGTGTGGTTTTGCCCTAAAAAAGGTGGAATATATTATGTATTACGACAGCTTTTCCTCCCCGGAGCTAGGCCTCCCCCGGAGCCTCTTTGCCCCCCTGTTTGCCTCCGGGCGGCCCGTGACCTATCAGGAGGGACAGATCATCTACCTCCAGGGCCAGGAGCCGGGGTATCTCTACTGCCTGCGCACCGGGGCCGTGCGCACCTACATCACCTCGGATCAGGGGGAGGAAAAGCTGCTGACCACCTACGGCCCCGGCAGCATCTTTGGGGAGGCCTCCTTCTTCGACGGCATGCCCCGGGTGTCCACCGCCGAGGCGGCGGCGGACTGCGTGATTGTGAGATTGAGCCACGACACCGTGGATCGGCTCTTTGCCCAGCACCCGGAGCTGGCCTCGGCCATGATTACCTATCTGGCCCGAACCGTGCGGCTGCTCAGCGGCCATGTGGACACCATGAGCTTCCAGAGCGCGGAGACCCGGCTCCGGGGCCTGCTCCTCAACCACCCGGACGCCCCGGAGCTCCATGTGACCCACGAGGAGCTGGCGGCGGCGCTGGGGGTCAGCCGGGTGACGGTGAGCCGGTTGCTGGGCTCCATGGCCAGAGCGGGGCTCATTGAGACGGGGTATGGCATCGTTAAAATTCTGGACACAGAGGGGCTGAAACCCCGCTGATCCTTAAAACAATGTTCTATCTTCGTTCATTACACGTTCATAAAGTCAGGTTATCATAAGACCATAAAAACCGGAGGCGGTAAGCTGATCGCCGGGGAAACATCCCCGGATATGCTGACAGCCCGGCTCCGGAGGAAAGGTCGGTGGGAATCAAGTAGTTTTTTGATCTAAATTTCTGACAATTCTCCTTTATTATATACTCTCTTTTCATTTCTTCTTTGGGGCAACCCCCCATAAATGCGTCGGCGGCCTACAGCCGATCTTTCACGTCGGAAATGCGTTATTTTTCCTCGACATACACAAAGTATGCCATCGGAAAACTGCCTTTTTCCGCCGCAAAATCTCTGGCTGAATGCTCGCCGCCGATTCATGTGGTGTTACCCTTTTCTTCATTCTTCCTTTTTTCATTTTTCCTTATTATTTGAGACCTGCACACTCAGATATGGATAAGAAATAACGCACTATGGAACCAAGTCACCATAGTGCGTTATTTTTGTTATTCAGAGATCTCTCCAGTGCAATTTTTCAGAAAAAGCTGCCGGACGACTCCCGGATCCCCGCTCTGGCCCAGGGCCCACATGAGCTTGGTGACGGCGGCCTCGGTGGTCATATCCCCGGCGGGGATGGCCCCGGTCTCCAGGAGCTTCCGGCCCACCTCGTAGATGGTGAAGTTGCTGGGCTCATAGAGGCACTGGCTGCACGCCGCCACCAGGATGCCCTTCTTCTCCAGCATCCGGAGCTTTTCGAGAAGATCCCGCCGGTGGAAGTGCATGCCTCCGGCTCCGAAGGTCTCCAATACCACGCCCCGATAGCCGATCTGGGCCAGATGGTCAAAGAGCCTGGGGTTGGTGTTGGGGATCAGCTTCAGGAGGAACACGTCCGTGGACACGTTGTCGAGTAATTGGAGCTCTCCATCCTCCCGGGGCAGCTGCCGGTCATAGACCCGGAGGCCGTCGGCGAAGATCTCCCCCAGATACTTGGCGTTGACGCTCTCAAAGGCGTCGAAGCCCATGGTTCTGACCTTCACGGCCCGGCAGCCCCGGATGATGTGGCGGTTGAAGGCCACGGAGACACCCTGGATGTCCGCCTCCACCGCCGCCAGGGCGCAGAACAGGTTGTTTCTGGCGTCGGTGAGCATATTGTCCATGGGGATCTGGGAGCCGGTGAACACCACGGGCTTCCGGAGGTTTTTCAGCATAAAGCTCAGCATGGAGGCGGAGTAGGCCATGGTGTCGGTGCCGTGGGTGATGATGAAGCCGTCGTAGCGGTCATAATTCTCGTAGACGCTCCGGGCCATGATCCGCCACTCCTCCGCCTGGACGTTGGAGGAATCCAGATTCATGATCTGCTGCACCTCCACCTGGAAGCGGCCGGTCAGGTCGCCCAGGCAGGAAAGCAGCTCCTGGCCGGACATCTCCGGCTCCAGGCCGTCGGAGCCGGGCCGGGAGGCGATGGTGCCGCCCGTACTAAGTAACAAAATATGCTTCACAATCGTTCCCCCTAATCTTCGTCAAAAGGGCAATCGTCAGCGGGTTCCGTCCCCTCCCCCTCCGGGTCGGCGGCTTCCTCCGGGGCCTTGGCCTTGGGGTTCAGCCCCACCATGGTATCCCACTGGTCCCGGGTAATGAGCACCTGCCGGGCCTTGGAGCCCTCGAAGGGGCCCACGATGCCCTTCTCCTCCAGCTCGTCCACGATCCGGGCGGCATGGGCATAGCCCAGCTTCAGCCGCCGCTGTAGCATGGAGGTGGAGGCCTGTCCGGTGTCGAGGACCACCTCCACCGCATCGGGCAGCAGAGGGTCCCCGTCCAGGGTCATGGCGGTCTGATCCGGGTCTCCCCCGGAATCCTTGCCGCCGGAGGCGGAGACGTTCTGCTCGATCTCTCTTAGAATTTCGTCGGAATAGTCGGATTCGGAAGAGGTCTTCACGAATTCCGCCACCTCCTCGGCCTCCTCATCGGTGATGAAGCAGCCCTGGACGCGGGTGGGCTTTCCGGCCCCCAGAGGGGCATAGAGCATATCGCCCTTGCCCACCAGCTTTTCCGCGCCGCCCTCATCGAGAATAATGCGGCTGTCGATGGCGGAGGCCACGGCGAAGGCGATCCGGGAGGGAATGTTGGCCTTCATAATGCCGGTAATCACGTTGGTGGAGGGACGCTGGGTGGCGATGACCAGGTGCATGCCCGCGGCACGGGCCTTCTGGGCAATGCGGACGATGGAGTTCTCCACCTCCTTGGCGGCCACCAGCATGAGATCCGCCAGCTCGTCGATGATAATGACGATCTGGGGCATGGGGGTCATGGAATCGTCCCGGCGGGCCAGCTTGTTGTAGCCCTTGAGATCACGGACCTTGTAGTCCGCCAGCAGCTGATACCGGCGCTCCATCTCGGTGACGGCCCACTGGAGGGCTCCCGCGGCCTTTTTCGCGTCGGTGACCACGGGGATCAGCAGATGGGGAATGCCGTTGTAGATGCTGAGCTCCACCATCTTCGGGTCGATCATAATGAGCCGCACCTGCTCCGGGGTGGCCCGGTACAGGAGGGACACGATGATGCTGTTCATGCAGACGGACTTACCGGAGCCGGTGGTACCGGCGATGAGCAGATGGGGCATCTTGGCGATGTCGCCGATGATGTAGTTGCCGCCGATGTCCTTGCCCACGGTGAAGGCCAGGGGGGATTCGTTCTTCTGGAACTCCCGGGAGGACAGCACCTCACGGATCGGCACGCTGGTGGTGATCCGGTTGGGCACCTCGATGCCGATGATGGAGCTCTTGCCGGGCACCGCCGCCACCCGGACGCCGCTGACGCCCAGGGCCAGGGCGATATCCTCGTGGAGGGAGGTGATCTTGCTCATTTTCACGCCCGGGCGCAGCTCCATCTCGTACCGGGTGACCGTGGGGCCCCGGACCACGTTTTCGATCTTGATATCCACGTTGAAGCTCTTGAAGGTCTCCTCCAGCCGCAGAACGTTGGTGCGCATCTCCTCGGTGTTGTCCTCCTTGGAGCCCAGGGCCTCGGAGAGCATGGTCATGGGGGGATACTGGTAGGGAGGGGTGATTTCCTCCTCGGCCTCCGCGTCGGTGCGGGCCTCGATCTCCCGGGCCACCTGCTCCGCCGCCTGGGCGGCCTGGTCGCTTGTGACCTTCCCCTTTTTCGCCGCCGTCTCGGCCCCCTGGGCGATGTCCGCATCGGTGAGGGTCTCCGGGACAGCATCCGGCTGGGCCGGGGGTTCCGGGGTCATCCAGTCGTCCTGGGGCTCCGGCTCGGGGATGGGATCGGCGTTCTGCACCAGGGACTGCACCTGGGCGGTGTAGTCCTCCTCCATCAGGGCCTCAAAGGGATCCTGGGACGCTGCTTTCTGCTTCTTCGGGCGCTTTTCGGGTTTTCCGCCGCCCAGGAACAGGAAGTCATCGTCCCGCTCCGGCTCGTCCTCCCGGAGGATCTTGGCCCTGCGGATCTTGGGCTGGGAGGGCGCGGCGTCCTCGTCATCATCAAAGGGGGAATCCACCCCGGTCTTCTTCTTGAGGCCGGAGAACACGCCGCCGTCGCCGGTCTTGCGCACCCAGGCGGGAGGCGTTGCCAGGGTCCGGAGATCCTCCATGGTCATCTCCTGGGTGATGGGCTGGGGCTCCGGCTGGGGCTCCAGCTCCTCCAGCTGCTCCCGGCGCTTTTCCGCCCGCTTGTGGATCAGGGTGGCAGCGGACAGCCGGAAGGCCGGGAAGATGGACACGATCAGCAGCACCAGGAACACCGGAATGGCCCCCATCTTGCTGACCAGCTTCACGAGGCCCTGGGCCAGAAGGCCGGGGATCACGCCGCCGGAGGCCCCGGACATGCCGGTGCGCCACAGGGAGCCGATGAGCTTTATGCCCTTCTCCAGACCCGCATAGCAGAGGATCACATGGAGCAGGGCGCTGAAGGAGATCACAATGCCGGTCAGGCCTAAGATCCGTGCCCGGAAGGGCTCATGGTTCCGGAACACCAGGATCCAGGACAGATACCCCAGGGCGAAGGGCAGCAGATAAAAGCCGTAGCCAAAGAGGCCCTGGACGCACTTCCGCAGCGCGTCCAGCATGGCCGCGTGGACCCCCACCATGGAAAGCAGCAGGAACAGCGCCAGGAAGGTCATCACCAGGGCGGAGACGATCCGGGCGGTGAGGCTGCTCCGGGACTGGTAGTCCTCGGGCTCCGGCTCGTGCTTCCGGCTGGATTTCGGTGCCGAGGACTGCCGGGATTTGGCGGCAGCCTTGGTGGAAGCGCCGGGGCTTCCGGTTTTCTTTGCCATTCTATACTCTCCTTCCAGTCTCTTAAGGAAATTGTAACATCTCGGGTAATATCTCGGGTAACACCGCACAAATCGCCAAGAGAGTTTGGCGAGAGATTTTTCGTCAGAAAAAGGTGTAAAACCGCAGACATACTTTGTGTATTTCAAGGTTTT
>CAKTEB010000058.1 GCA_934546685.1 uncultured Oscillospiraceae bacterium | reverse complement strand
ACATCAACCTGCACTTTACCGGCGACTTCCACGCCATCGGCGCGGCCAACAACCTGCTGGCCGCCATGCTGGACAACCACATTCAGCAGGGCAACGCTCTGGATATCGACGTGAAGAACATCACCTGGAAGCGCTGTGTGGACATGAATGACCGGCAGCTCCGGAATATCATCTGCGGCATCGGCGGCAGAATGCAGGGCGTGCCCCGGGAGGACGGCTTTGATATCACCGTGGCCTCCGAGATCATGGCGGTGCTGTGCCTGGCAAGTGATCTGATGGATCTCAAGCAGCGTCTTTCCCGGATGATCGTGGGCTACAGCCGTAAGGGCGACCCCATCACCGCCCATGACCTGAAGGCCGAGGGGGCTATGACCGCTCTGCTGAAGGACGCCATCAAGCCCAATCTGGTTCAGACCCTGGAGCACAATCCGGCCATCGTCCACGGCGGCCCCTTTGCCAATATCGCCCACGGCTGCAACTCTGTCTCCGCCACGGATACGGCCCTGAAGCTCAGCGACTATGTAGTTACCGAGGCGGGCTTCGGCGCGGATCTGGGTGCGGAGAAGTTCCTGGACATCAAGTGCCGCTATGCGGGCATGGAGCCCTCCGCGGTGGTCATCGTGGCCACGGTGAAGGCCCTGAAGTACAACGGCGGCGTGCCCAAGGCCGAGCTGGGCCAGGAGAACCTGGAGGCCCTGGAGAAGGGCATCCCCAACCTCCTGAAGCATGTGGAGAATATCACCCAGGTGTTCGGTCTGCCTGCGGTGGTGGCCATCAATCGGTTCAGCCAGGACACCGATGCGGAGCTGGAGCTGATCCGGCAGCAGTGCGCCCGGTACGGGGTCAACGTTGCCCTCAGCGAGGTCTGGGGCAAGGGCTCCGAGGGCGGCATAGAGCTGGCGGAGGAGGTGCTGCGGCTTTGCGAGCAGCCCCATGAGTTCCGCTTTGTCTATGACCTGGAGCTGCCCATCCAGGAGAAGATCGAGACCATCGTCAAGCGGATCTACGGCGGCGCCGGGGTCACCTACAGCAAGGCGGCCAAGGACTCCATCAAGAAGCTCACGGAGCTGGGCTATGGAAACCTGCCCATCTGCATGGCGAAGACCCAGTATTCTCTGTCCGACGACCAGACAAAGCTGGGCCGCCCCCAGGGCTTTACCATCAACGTCACCAAGGTGAAGGTCTCCGCGGGCGCTGGCTTCATTGTGGCCCAGACCGGCGATATCATGACCATGCCCGGCCTGCCCAAGGTCCCGGCGGCGGAGAAAATCGACGTGGACGAAAACGGCGTGATCACCGGCCTGTTTTGACACAGTTCCCGGTGGATGTGTATTGACAATTCTGCGGAAAAAGCATACAATTTGAGAAAATAAACCTGCGGCTGGAGGGTATTCCGCCGATCCGGCCCCCGATTCTGAAAAAGGAGATGCTTTTATGTCGTTTCTGGATAAGCTGAAGCAGACTGCCAATGTGGCGGCTCAGGTGGCCGCCGCCACTGCGGACACCGCGGTAAACAAGACCAAGACCATGGCCTCCATTGGCCGGGTAAAGCTGGCCATCACCAGCGAGGAGGACAAGCTGAAAAAGGCCTATACCGAGCTGGGCCGTCTGTTCTACCGGGACTATGAGGCCCAGGCTGAGGCGGACATGACCGAATATCTGCCCTGGTGCGGCAAGGCTGCCGATGCCCGGGAGCAGATCCAGCGGCTTACCGAGGAGCTGGAGAAGCTCAAGGCTGAGTCCAAGGCTCCGAAGGAGGAGAACGCAGCGCCTGAGGCCCATGAGGCTGCTGAGGAGACTGTGGAGGAGGATACCTCCATCTTCGCGGATCTGGAGGACGAAGCGCCTGCTGAGGCTGCCGAGCATGCAGAGCCCGCTGAGGCCCCTGAGGCCCCTGAGGCCCCTGAGGCCGCTGAGCCCGCCCAGGAGACTGAGGAAGCACAGGTGACCCCTGCTGAGCCGGAAGCTCCCGAGGCTCCCGCAGAGCCCGCTGAGGCGGCTCCCACGATCCCGGAGATGGGCTCCGATGTGGTCGGCACTTTTTACCTGGATACAACGGGCCAGGATGAGGCATAAGTAAATAAATAGTTAGGGCGTGCCGCAAAGCGCTTGCGGCACGCCCTAATTCTATTTGCGGGACACTTATCTGCGGTTGAGCTGCTCTTCCCGGCGGTTCTGCTCCTGCTGGTTCTGCTGCTTCTGCTCCCGCTGATTCTGGTCCTGCTGCTTCTGCTCTCTGCGATTACGTTTCTCGTCCATGATGTTACTCCTTGTGCTGATGTCGGATTGGTTCCGCAGCTGTAGTATGACCAGGTTTTCAGGTTTTATCCTTGGGGTGGAACAAAATCGCGCAGAGATAGCCAAAGACGATGGCCGCTGTTACGCCGCCCGCCGCGGCGGTGAAGCCTCCGGTGAAGATGCCAATCCAGCCGTCCCGGTCGATGGCCTCCCTGACGCCCTTGGCCAGATTGTAGCCGAAGCCTGTCAGAGGAATGGTTGCTCCCGCACCGCCCCATTCCCGGATGGGGCCGTAGAGTCCCAGGCCGCCCAGGATCACCCCAGCCACCACATAGCTCACCAGGATCCGGGCCGGCGTCAGCTTTGTCTTGTCCATGAGAATCTGGCCGATGGCGCAGAGCACGCCGCCGCATAGGAATGCCCTCAAATATTCCATTTACATACACCCGCTTTCCATAGAGATGGCCACTGCGTGACAGATGGCGGGGATGGATTCCCCCTGCTGGGTAGAGACCGGGGATAGCAGGGCGCCGGTGCCGCAGAACAGGATATTCCGCAATGCTCTGGACTTCATTTTCTCCATGAGATAGCCGCAGAGCACCACGGCGCTGCACCCGCAGCCGGAGCCGCCCGCGTGGACGTCCTGCTGGACCGGATCGAAGATCAGCATGCCGCAGTCCTGGAGCTTGTCACCCAGGCTCAGGCCCTCCCGGCGGAAGAGATCCTTTGCCAGCTCCAGGCCCACCGCACCCAGATCCCCGGAGATGATGAGGTCATAATCCGAGGGGGTGAGGCCGGTATCCCGGAAATGGGCCGCCACGGTATCCACAAAGGCCGGGGCCATGGCCGCCCCCATGTTGTTGGCATCGGTGATCTTCAGGTCGCAGATCTTTCCGGTGGTGATGCCGCGGATATAGGGCGGGGCCTGGTTGGGCCCCAGAAGCACGGCCCCGGAGCCGGTGACGGTCCACTGGGCCGTGGGAGTCCGCTGGCCGCCGTATTCCAGGGGCAGCCGATACTGTCGCTCCGCCGAGGCAAAGTGGGAGGAGGTCATGGCGGCGGCAATCTCTGCGTAGCCGCCCTCCACGGCCATGGCGGCCAGCCCCAGGCCTTCCGCCATGGTGGAGCAGGCCCCGTAGAGCCCATAAAATGGGATGTCCGTGCCCCGGGCGGCAAAGCTAGTGCCGATGCACTGATTCAGAAGATCTCCGGCAAAGAGCATATGCACATTGGCAGGGGACAGAGATGCCTTTTTCAGCGCCGATTGCAGAGCAAGGGACTGCATCTGGCTCTCGGCCTTCTCCCAGGTCTCCTGGCCGAATTTGGTGTCCTCGCTAATCTCGTCAAAATAGGCGGCAAGGGGGCCCTGGCCCTCCTTTTTTCCCACCACTGAGGCATAGGACAGGATGGATGGGGGAAAATCAAAGCGGATCGACTGCCGCCCCAGGTGTTTTCTGGTCATGATACGCCTCCATACTTGTTTTTTGGCGGTAGTATGCGCATTTGACGGGAAAACATGTACTGGGAGAACACAAAATCGCCCCCGTCCGGTGCTTCCGGGCGAGGGCGAAACGTATCAATGCGATTCAGATTTCGGCAGCAGTCCGTAACGGTCAAGGACAGCGGCCAGCTGCTCCCGTTCCGCGGGCTCCAGCTCACACAGGGGCAGCCGCAGCGGCCCGGCATCCAGTCCCACGGAATTCATGGCGGTTTTCACCGGAATGGGATTCACCTGGCGGAACAGCGCGTCGATGAGCGCACGGTAATGCCGCTGGAGCTTTACGGCGGCTGCCAGGTCACCGCAAAGGCAAGCGGCTGCCAGCCGGGAGACGGCCTCCGGGCAGAGATTCGCCAGCACAGAGATCACGCCCTTGCAGCCCATGGCCATCAGCGGGAGGATCTGGCTGTCGTTGCCGCTCCAGATGTGGAATGCATCACCGCAGAGATCCAGGGTGCGCAGAACAAGATCTGTATTGCCGGAGGCCTCCTTGACGCCGTTGAGGTTTGGGTGCCGGGACAGGGCCCGATAGCTGTCGGCGGACATGGAGACTCCAGTCCTGGAGGGGATGTTGTACACGATGGCCGGGATCTCCACGCTGTCCGCCACGGCGAAATAGTGGCGCAGGAGCCCGGCCTCGGTGCACTTGTTGTAGTAGGGGGTGACCAGCAGCAGACCGTCGGCTCCGGCCTCCTGGGCCCTTTGACTCAGGACAACAGTGTGGGCGGTATTGTTGCTGCCGGTACCAGCGATAACCGGAATACGGCCATGGACGGCCTTTACGGTATGGGCGATCACGGAGATGCGTTCCTGATCCGTCAGGGTAGAGGACTCACCGGTGGTGCCGCAGATGGTGATGGCGGAGGTGCCACCCTGGATCTGGCGTTCAATGAGGGCTGTGAGCTGTTCATAGTTTACAGCGCCGCTTTGGTGCATCGGCGTGACTAGGGCCACGCTGGAGCCAGTAAACAGGGGCGTTTTCATAGCAGAACCTCACAAAAACGCAGGGCTCAGCGGCGGGTGATATACCCCTCTGCGCAGAGCAGTTCCGCCAGCAGCGTCGCGCCACCGGCTGCGCCGCGGAGCGTGTTGTGGGACAGGCATACGAATTTTACGTCATACTGGGTGTCCGGACGCAGACGGCCCACGGAGATGGCCATGCCGCCCTCCAGATCCCGCTGGAGCTTTGTCTGGGGCATGTTGTCTTCCTCGAAATAGTGGATAAACTGCTTGGGCGCGTGGGGGAGCTCCAGCTCCTGAGGACGGCCCTTGAATTCCTTCCACATTTTTTTGAAATCCTCCAGATCGGCGGGCTTTTCAAAGGAGGCGAAGACTGCGGCCATGTGGCCGTTGGATACCGGCACCCGGAGGCACTGGGTGGTGATGGAGGGGGAATCAGCGTTCCGAATCTCGCCGTTTTCAATGTGCCCCCAGACCTTCAGGGGCTCCTGCTCGGATTTTTCCTCCTCGCCGCCGATGTAGGGAATCACGTTGTCCACCATTTCCGGCCAGGTCTCGAAGGTCTTGCCAGCGCCGGAGATGGCCTGATAGGTGCACACCAGCACCTTGGTGAGGCCGTATTTCTCCTTGAGGATGGACAGGGCGGGAACGTAGCTCTGGATGCTGCAATTCGACTTCACGGCGATAAAGCCACGCTGAGTGCCCAGCCGCTTCCGCTGATCCTCGATGACCTTCAGATGATCGCCGTTGATCTCCGGGATCACCATGGGAACGTCCGGGGTGCCCCGATGGGCGGAGTTGTTGGATACCACGGGGCACTCCAGCTTGGCGTACCGGTACTCGAGATCCCGAATGGTCTCCTTATCCATATTGACAGCGCAGAAGACGAAGTCTACCATTTCGGCGATCTTCTCCGCGTCTGCCTGAGCGTCCATCACCGTAATATTCTTGGCCCACTGGGGGATCTCCTCGTCCATGCACCACTTGCTGCCCACGGCCTCGGGATACTTCTTCCCGGCAGAACGTCCGGAGGCAGCCAGGACCACCGGCTCGAACCAGGGGTGGCCGTCCATCAGGGTGATAAACCGCTGGCCCACCATGCCGGTGGCGCCGATAATGCCGACTTTGTACTTTTCCATGATTGCATCGCTCCTTATGGCAGTATAGGCAGAAAAACAAAAAGTGTGCCTATCCTTGTATATAGAAGAATGACCGGCTGGATATCCCGCCGGCCCGCGCGGGGACATTTGATCCATTCATCCCCAATTTACCTGTATAGTAGCATAGGGGAGGGGGACTGTCAAGGCGGCAGAACCCACAGAAATTTACGCAATTTAGCGCGCTGTTGTGTAACATTCAGAACTGGTCGAAGAACTCGTCACGCTGGGCCCGTTCACGCTCCAGCTGACGGGTCTCCTCACGGACGGCTTCTAAAACCACGCGGCAGACATAACGGTTCAGGCTTTCTCCGTGCCGCTTAGCGCAGGCTTCAATGAGCTTCCGACTGCCCTTGGGCAGGGCCATGTTGATCCGATCGTAGTGGGCGGAGGTATATTTGTTATTGGCGCGGATCCGCGCCTTTGAATTCTTAGACTCTGACATAAGATCACCTCGGCCCTATTGTAGCACAGAACAAAATCTATGTCTATATGTACTGTAACATTGTAGAAAAATACAATGTTACAGTACGTTGCGGGAAGGCTGCGGCACATAGCAGCAAGAAAACGATTGCATTCTTTCTTCTCATGTATTATGATATTCTTTACCGGAAAACACCGGCCTACTACAAAGAAGTTAGAGGGTTTCGAAGCATGAAAACCAGTGATTTTTATTATGATCTGCCCCAGGAGCTGATCGCCCAGACGCCTCTGGAGCGCCGGGACGGCTCCAGGCTTATGGTGCTGGATCGAGCCACCGGAGCGGTATCCCATCAGCATTTTTACGATCTGCCGGAGCATCTGCGTTCCGGCGACACGCTGGTGCTCAACGACAGCCGGGTACTGCCCGCACGGCTCTACGGTCATCGGGTGCCCACCGGCGGCGCGGTGGAGCTGCTGCTCCTAAAGGATCAAGGGGACGGCAAATGGGAATGCCTGGCCCGGCCTGGGCGGAAGATGAAGCCCGGCGCGGAGGTATCCTTCGGTGATGGAGAGCTAACCGCCACCATTGCGGAGGATTTGCTGGAGGGCAAAAAGCTGGTGCAGTTCCACTATGAGGGAATCTTTTTGGAGATTCTGGAGCGGCTGGGCAAAATGCCGCTGCCGCCTTATATCAAAGAGGAGCTGCAAAACGGCGAGCGGTATCAGACGGTCTATTCCCGGGTCACCGGCTCCGCCGCGGCGCCCACCGCCGGCCTCCATTTTACCAAGGAACTGCTGGAAAAGATCCAGGCAATGGGCGTGGATATTGCCTATGTGACCCTCCATGTGGGACTGGGCACCTTCCGGCCTGTGTCCGCCGAAGAGGTCACGGATCATCATATGCATTCGGAATTCTGCATGATCTCCAAGGAGACCGCGGAGCTCCTCAACAAGACCCGTGAGCGGGGCGGACGGATCATCTGCGTGGGTACCACCTCCTGCCGGACCCTGGAAAGCTTTGCTCATGAGGACGGGACCTTTGAAGAGAAGTCCGGCTGGACGGATATCTTTATCTATCCCGGCTATCGGTTCAAGGCCATGGACGCGCTGGTGACCAACTTCCACCTGCCGGAGAGTACCTTGGTGATGCTGGTGTCCGCCTTCGCGGGCCGGGAGCACATCCTGAATGCCTACAATACGGCGGTGAAGGAACGGTACCGCTTTTTCAGCTTTGGCGATGCCATGCTGATCGAATAAAAATAGGAGAGAAGCTATGTTTAAGGTATTAAAGACCCAGGGCCTGGCCCGTCGGGGCGAATTCACCTGTCCCCACGGCACGGTACAGACGCCGGTATTTATGAACGTGGGGACCCAGGCAGCCATCAAGGGCGGCCTCAGCGCCTTTGATCTGGAGCACATCGGTACCCAGATCGAGCTCAGCAATACCTATCATCTGCACCTGCGTCCCGGTGATCAGGTGGTGAAGGCCATGGGTGGGCTCCACAAATTCATGACCTGGAACGGCCCAATCTTGACGGATTCCGGCGGATTCCAGGTGTTCTCCCTGGCGGGTCTCCGGAAAATAAAGGAGGAGGGCGTGACCTTTGCCTCCCATCTGGACGGACACCGGATCTTTATGGGCCCGGAGGAGAGTATGCAAATTCAGTCCAACCTGGGCTCGGATATTGCCATGGCATTTGATGAGTGCGTAGAGAATCCGGCCCCCAGAAAGTATGTGAAGGATTCTGTGGAGCGCACCCAGCGGTGGCTGGAGCGCTGCATCAAGGAACTGGATCGGCTGAATCAGCTGCCGGACACTGTGAATCCCGGCCAGGTGCTCTTTGGCATCAACCAGGGCGGCACCTATGAGGATCTTCGGATTTGGCACATGAAGCAGCTGGCCCAGATGCCCGTTGCGGGAATTGCTATCGGCGGCCTGGCGGTGGGCGAGCCTACGGAGACGATGTATCACATTCTCGACGAGTTGGCTCCCTATACCCCGGAGGACAAGCCTAGATATCTCATGGGCGTTGGTACGCCCAGCAACATCATCGAGGCCGTGGCCCGGGGCGTGGACTTTTTCGACTGCGTGATGCCAGCTCGGAATGCCCGACATGGCCGGCTGTTTACCTGGGAAGGCGCAGTCAATATGAAAAACGCCAAGTATACCTATGACGAACGGCCCATCGATCCCCAGTGCGACTGTCCGGCGTGCCGCCGGTATACCCGCAGCTATATTCATCATCTGTTCAAGGCGGAGGAAATGCTGGCCATGCGCCTGTCTGTGATGCACAACCTCTATTTCTATAATAAGCTGGCGGAGCGCATCCGGGACGCCATCGACAACGATACCTTTGACGACTTCCGGGCGGAGTATTCTGAGAAGCTGGCAAGAAAGATATAAATAGTCCTTGCAATTCCCGGCAAGGCACCGTATAATATCATACTGATGAAATAAAACGGAGGAATTATCATGTCTTTTTCCATTCTGACGTCTACGGCTGGCAACACCACGGCCAGCCTGCTGACCACGCTGCTGCCCTTTGTGGTGCTGATCGTAGTCTTCTATTTTCTGCTGATCCGGCCTGAGAACAAGAAGAAGAAAGCCCTCAGCGAGATGCGGGATTCCCTGTCCGTGGGCGACGAGGTCACCACCATCGGCGGCGTCGTGGGCAAGGTCGTTCACATCAAGGACGATCTGGTCACCATCGAGACCAGCGAGGACCGCGTCCGCATTCAGCTGACCCGCTGGGCCATCTCTACCAAGGGCACCCAGACCACTGAGTCCAAGTAATCCAGCAAGAATCAAGCTCCTCCCGCATACTCTTTACGGAGTATTGCGAGAGGAGTTTTTCTTATGAAGCAGATGAAGATCCCCAAGGCTGCCGTGCTGGGAATGATGGCCGGGGTGCTGCTGTCCCTGGTGACCGGGGCGATTTTAACGGCGCTGATCCACGAGGGCGCGCTACCGGAGGCGGCCATAAATTATGGCGGCTGGATCGGTGCAGCCCTGGCGGGATTCGTGACCGGGGCTGTGGCAGTAAGGCGGGCTGGAAAAAGCGCGATCCCGTCGGCTTTGGCTGGGGCGGGATGCTATCTGGCTGTGACGCTGGGGGCCGGAACGATGCTGTCGGGCTGGACAGGCCGCGAGGCGGCGATCCATGGAGCGCTGGTACTGCTGACGGCTCTGGCGGGCGGTGTTTTGAGCTCTGGCGGCAGATACAAAAACGGGAAGAAAAGGTACCGGGTATAGCGCAAATGGAAGTACGAATGCAGAAATCGTGAAAAAGCGATTGAAATATTACTTTTCCTATGCTATAATGGCTCCAGAATATCATTCGGGGAGGTTAAGATGATGGAACATATTAGAACTCTGACCGGCGCTACCCTGAAGGAAAGCGCATGTAAGGGCGGCTGCGGCGAGTGCCAGACCTCTTGCCAGTCTGCCTGCAAAACTTCCTGCACGGTTGCCAACCAGAAGTGCGAGAACAAGGATCGCTGATTAACGTGATTTTTGGCAAAAAGGGGGAGGGGCGTATGTCCCTCCCCGTTTGCTGGTTATTTTGAACAATAAGGAGAAACATTTATGGTACATACGTTTTCTGTGCTGGGCTGCTACATTGCGGTGGACGTAAACAGCGGCGCGGTGCATGTGCTCGATAAGCTGAGCTATGATCTGCTGACGGCGGCTGGGGACTGTCCCGACACCATGCCGGAGCTGGAGGGCGTACCGAAGGCGGAGGCGGAAAAGGCTTGGCGGGAGCTGATGGAGCTGAAGGATCAGGGACTGCTGTTCACCCCTATGGATTATGTGGATCCGGCGCAGGCGGTGCCTAAAGACGCTCCGGTGAAGGCTCTATGTCTCCATGTGTCCCATGACTGTAATCTTCGGTGTAAATACTGCTTCGCCTCCACTGGCGATTTCGGCACGGGCCGGAAGATCATGCCCCCTGAGGTTGCCCTTCGGGCCGTTGACTGGGTGGTGAAGAAGTCCGGCAAGCGCCACAATATCGAGGTGGACTTCTTTGGCGGTGAGCCGCTGATGGCTATGGACACCGTAAAGGCAACGGTGGAGTACGCCCGGGCTCATGAGGAGGAGTGGGGCAAGCATTTCCGCTTTACCATGACCACCAACGGCGTGCTGCTCAGCGACGAGAATATCAAATACTTCAACGAGAATATGGACAACTGTGTTCTGTCTCTGGATGGCCGGAAGGAGGTCAACGACCGGAACCGGCTCACTGTCAACGGCAAGGGCAGCTATGATCTGATCGTACCTAAGTTCCTGAAGCTGATCCAGCAGCGGGACAAGAGCAAGGACTATTATGTCCGCGGCACTTTCACCCATGAGAATCTGGACTTCTCTCAGGACGTGCTGAGCATTGCGGATCTGGGCGTGGACAGCATCTCTGTGGAGCCCGTAACGGCGGATGATTCTGATCCCTACGCCCTTCGGCAGGAGGATCTGCCCACTATCTACGCCGAGTATGAGAAGCTGGCGAAGATCATGCTCCATCGGAAGGACTTCAACTTCTTCCACTTCAATGTGGATCTGACCCAGGGCCCTTGTGTTATTAAGCGCATGCGGGGCTGCGGCGCTGGCTGCGAGTATGTGGCGGTGACCCCTGACGGCGAGCTCTATCCCTGCCATCAGTTCGTGGGGAAGGAAGAGTACCGCATGGGCAGTGTCCTGGACGGCTCCTTTGATACGGATATCGCCAACTCCTTCGCTGGACTGAACATCTATACCCGTGAGGACTGCCAGGAGTGCTGGGCTCGGTTCTATTGCAGCGGCGGCTGCTCTGCGGCCAACCTTAACGCCAACGGCGATATGAAGAAGCCCTATGCGCTGGGCTGCGATATGCAGCGGAAGCGGCTGGAATGCGCCATTGCCATGCGGGCCATTGAGGCCGGATTGGCAGACGTCCCGGAACTCTGAGTTACTGTAAATAGTGTTTACGCCCCGCACAATATCGTGCGGGGCGTTTCTGCGCCCCCTAAATAGCTGAAAAATGTGCAACTTGACCACAAGATGTAGCGGAAAAGATGTTATTTACGCCTTTTAAGTTACGAAGTTTACATAACCATATATACATAACAATATGGCATAATGAACAAAAATACAAAAAAGTATTGCTATTTCAGGAAGTTTGCAGTATATTATGTTTGCAGAGACGGAAATGCGCTGTGTATAACTCTGTGGATTAAATAATTTTCCACAACATACGGTATATCACAGCCCCATCCCCCATACTATCTATGGGGTGAGAAGGATGGATGCTGCTTCTGCAAAGGCGTGTACAGGCCTGGGGGCCGCCCGGCGGCGGTGCTTTCTGCTGGCGCTGTTCCTGACGGGGCTGGTACTGGGCTGTGTACTAGCGCGAGTGCTGGGGGTAAAGCTGGAGCTTTTGCCGCAGTCCGGGAAAAGCCTGCCGGATCGGAGACAGGTGCTTCTGAGTTTGAGTCGGAACGCGAAGTTTCTGATCCTGCTGTTTCTTCTGGGCTTTACCCGCTGTGGCGCTATGCTGATCCCGGTGATACTGGGCGCGGAGGGCGCGCTATTGGGGCTGCTCTGCGGCGGCGCATTTTCCCTGTGCGGAAAAAGCGGGCTGCTGGCGCTGATCCTGCTGCTGCTGCCTCGGCTTCTACTGGTGGTGCCCTATGGGTTCCTGCTGGGGAGCTGGTCTTGGCGGCAGTCCCTGGAGTTCGGGGGCGAGAACCGGCGGGATGTGGGCGGTGTGCTGCTGATTACGATACTGGCGGTGCTGCTGGCATCGGTACTGGAGTGCACGCTGTCGCGTTTTGGCTGTGCGGCCTATTCTTTGAAATTCGGAGTTTGATAAAAGTATGGAGACCTTTCTGGCTGATTATCAGCGCTATCTGACGGACGAAAAACACGCGTCTGCCAACACGATTTCCTCTTATATGCGGGATCTGAGGCAGTTCGCGTCATACATTGCGGAGCGTCAGATCCCGCTGACGGCAGTGACAGAAACGCGGGTCAGCACCTATTTGGACTTCCTGTCCGGTCAGGGGAAATCCCCGGCTACGGTGTCCCGGAGTCTGGCCTCCATTAAGGGCTTCTATCACTATCTGGCGGATCGGGGGCAGGTGGAGTCCAACCCGGCGGCCAATGTGGCGGCGGTAAAGGCGGAGAAAAAGCTCCCCCAGGTGCTCACCGGCAAAGAGGTGGAGCGGCTGCTGGCTCAGCCCAAGTGCACCGATATGAAGGGCTATCGTGACAAGGCCATGCTGGAGCTCCTGTATGCCACGGGCATCCGGGTCACGGAGCTCATTTCCCTGAACATTACCGACGTGAATCTGGCGGGCAGCTTCATCCGCTGCGAGAGCAAGGGCAAGGAGCGGAGCATTCCGCTGTATCCTGCCGCGGTGGACGCACTGGCGGTGTATATGCAGAACATTCGGCCCAAGATGATTGCGGATATCGATGAGCAGGCTCTGTTTGTAAATATGAACGGCGACCGGATGAGCCGTCAGGGCTTCTGGAAGATCGTCAAGAGCTACCAGGAAAAGGCCCATATCGACAAGGACATCACGCCCCATACCCTGCGGCACAGCTTCGCGGCGCATCTGCTGGAAAACGGCGCGGATCTTCATTCCATTCAGGAGATGATGGGCCATAGCGATATTTCCTCCACCCAGGTATATGCCCAGCTGGTGAAGCAGCAGCTCAAATCCGTCTATAATAAGAGCCATCCAAAGGCTATGTAAGTACATATCCGGGGCTGCCGCAGTGCGGCGGCCCCTTTTACATCTGCTTGATCTCTATAAATGATACGAATGGAGGGATCCTAATGATCCGAATGAACAATGACTATAGCTGTGCCGCGCATCCCCAGGTGCTGGCGGCGATCCAGGCCTCGGCAGGGGAGAGCTTCGGGGGCTACGGGGAGGACCGATTCTGCCGGGAGGCGGCGGGGCTGATCCGGGAATTATGTGAGGCGCCGGAGGCGGACGTTCACTTTTTCCCGGGCGCGACCCAGGCAAATTTCGTGGTGTGCGGGGCGGCGTTACGATCTGTGGAAAGCGTGATTTGCGCGGACACTGGGCACATCAACTGCCATGAGGCGGCTTCGGTGGAGCATATCGGCCATAAGCTGCAGGCGCTGCCCTCCAAGGAGGCAAAGATCACCGCCCAGCAGATCGCGGACTGCGCGAGGACCTATTATGAGGCAGGGGAGCCGGAGTATCTTACGGAGCCCAAGCTGGTGTACCTGTCCTTTCCCACGGAGTTGGGGACCCTGTACACGCTCCAGGAGCTGGAGGATATCCGCCGGGTCTGCGACCAATATCATATGTATCTCTTTATCGACGGCGCGCGCATGGCCTATGGCCTGGGGGCCCAGGGCAATGACGTGACGCTCCCGGATCTGGCGCGGCTTACGGATGTGTTTTATCTGGGCGGCACCAAATGCGGGGCCCTGTTCGGCGAGGCGGTGGTCATTACCAGCGACCCGCTGAAGCGGCGGTTCAAGACCTTTATGAAGCAGAATGGTGCGGTATTGGCCAAGGGCTGGCTGCTGGGGCTGCAATTCCTGGCGCTGCTTCGGGACGGCCTCTATTTTGAGCTGGGCCGGAAGGCGGACCGGCAGGCTATGGAGCTCCGGGAGGCCTTCAAAAAGGCGGGAATACCGCTGTCGGTGGACAGCACCACCAATCAGCAGTTTGTGGTCCTGACGACGGAGCAGGCAGAACGGCTGAAGCAGGACTTCCTGTTTGAGCACCAGGGGGAGACGGAGGATGGACGGGAGATCGTCCGATTCTGCACCAGCTGGGCCACCACGGATAAGCAGCTGGAAGAGCTGACGGCGGCCATCCAGCGGCTGTGATATAGCGGGAGCTACGAACTGCAAGGCAAAGCGCGCCTTGCAGTTCTTCCTATAACTCAGGCTTGCAGGAAGCTGGGATCGATGCTATAATATATGGATACTGACGAATAAAGGAGCCGTTTCATGGGACTATTTTCGTATAAAAGCTACTACAAGCCTGGCAAGGGCGTAGAGAAGGACGCACCCAAGAAAAACGCTTTTTTCCACTTTTTTGAGCTTTATGGCCGGAAATTCTGGCGTTTTATCGAGGTAAACTTCATTTTTCTGCTGGTCATGCTGCCGATCCTGCTGGCTGTCTACACGGAGGTCTATGACACCATGTATACCACCTTCCAGCGGCTGGGCTACACTGGCACCTACGCCTCCTATACCAATGGAGACCTGACCGTAACAGCCAAGGATCCTGGTGCCAGCGGCAACGACTATACCTTGGATATCACCCAGGACAAAAACGGCACCTTTACGGTGAAGCTCTACACCGACAGGGGAGAGGCCGCCAAGGATTCCAGCAACACCATCGATACCTGGTTCACGCTGGAGGGCGTTTCCACCATCGACGAGCTGACAGCCTATGACAACGACTATGTGACCTTCTCTGGCAGCGGGCCCTTGAAGACCATCCGGGAGGCCAGCTTGTCCGGCGGCAACGGCCTCATGAGCCTGTTTACGCCGCTTTTGTATCTGGCTATGCTCTATTATCAGTATGTGCCCATGCCCATTCAGGTGATCCTGCTGATCGCCTCGGTGCTGTGCTATGGCCCGGCCAAGTGCGGCGTGACCTATGTGCTCCGGAACTACTCCCGGGAGTCCCACTCCTGGCTCAGCGATATCTGGGACAAGGCTAAGGAAAACTGGAAGCAGGGGATGTTCTTCGGCGTGCTGGACTGCCTGGTCGCAGCACTGGTGATCTTCAACCTGACCTTCCGGCCCACGGCGGAGATGGCTGCCATCATGCGCGTCTGCAAATATGTGACCCTGCTGGTGGGCATGTTCTATGCGTTCATGCGCAAATACATCTATTTGATGATCGTCACGGTAAAGCTGAACCTGCGCTCCATTATACAGAACGCTTGGCTGCTGGCATTTATCGGAATTTTTCGGAACTTTTTCAGCGGCCTTGCCAATCTGCTGCTCTGGATCGTGGCCTATGTGCTGATCATGGCGGTGCATCCGTTCCTGGAGATCGTACTGCTGGGCATGTTCCTGTACAGCTTTACGAACTTTCTGTCCATCAGCGCCTGCTATCCGCTGGTTGACAAATATCTGGTAAAGCCCATTGAGGAAATGCAGGCCCAGGAAAAGGCAAAGGCGGCCCAGGAGGCAGGGGAGACCATGGAAGAGGAAGAAGCACCTGCCGAGGAAGCGGCAGACGAGGACAAATACGAGACGCCCGCCATTCGGGACACCAATCTGTTCTGAGCACGGAAGGACAAGATCCAATGAATTGCGACAGTATTTTATTTGATTTAGACGGAACGCTATGGGATTCCGTGGACGAGATCATTTATACCTGGAATCAGGTCATTGAGAAAAACGGCCGCTTCCGTGCGCCTA
>CAKTEB010000057.1 GCA_934546685.1 uncultured Oscillospiraceae bacterium | reverse complement strand
AGGTGGCATAGGTGGAGAATTTGTTGCCCTTGGTGTAGTCGAACTTGTCCACCGCGCGGATCAAGCCGGTGTTGCCCTCCTGGATCAGGTCCAGGATGTGCAGGCCCCGGCCGGAATACTTCTTAGCGATGGAGACCACCAGACGGAGGTTGGCCTCAGTGAGCTTGTCCTTGGCGTATTTATCGCCCTGGGCCACCCGGGCCGCCAGCTCCTGCTCCTCCTCGGCGGTGAGCAGCCGGATCTGGCCGATCTCCTTCAGATACATCCGGACGGGATCATCCAGGTTGTACTCAGCGGCCAGCTCCACCGGGTCTACCAGTTCTTCCTCTTCCTCGGCCACTGCGCCCTCAGGCGCGTCCAGCTCCAGCTCCGCGCCGGTGATCTGGATGCCCATGCTCTCGATGGTATCATAGATATGCTCGATCTGCTCTGCGTTGATATCCAGCTTTTCCAGCACGCTCAGGATCTCCGAGGACTGGAGTACGCCGGCCTTCTGTCCCTTTGCCAGCAGCGCCAGCACCGGCGCCTTTGCCTCATCACTCAGTTTTTCTGGAGTGTTATTTGTGCTTGCCATATTGCACTTCCTTCGTGTAAAGTGAAGTCCTGCTTAGTCAGCCAAAAAGAAATCGCCGTTTATGGCGCACTACGCTGATTTTAAGTTAGGCAACTGTTAGCATACCATAATTGCAAGCTCAGTGCAAGTCTTTTTTTATTTTTCTCCACTTTTTTGTGTAGATCCAGAAAAAATGCCCGGCCCCGTACAGGAGCCGGACACTTTATTCGATCTTTGAGGTGCCGCGTCCGCTTATGCGCTCAGTTCCGCAAGGGCTTCCTGGCCCCGGTCATAAGCCGCCTGATACAGCTCAGTCATCTCCGGGAGACCCATGCTGTTGCAGGTATCCAGGAAGGTCTGGTAGTTGCTCAGGGGCTCGTCGCCCAGGATGAACTTCAGGATCATGCCCTTGGCATAGGTGTTGAGATCCGTGGCGTAGCTGTTATAGCGCTCCTGCTCGGCGTTGTCCAGGCTCACATAGGTGGGCAGGTTGTTGGCGCCGTCGGTGAGGGAGGCCAGAGTGTCTACCGCCGCCAGCTGGTCGTCGTTGTAGGAGTAGAAGCCCTTCTCCATGTCGTACACGCCGGGGAAGTACACAGAGCCCACGCCGGTGGCATACAGGTAGGAGGCGAACATAAAGTTCAGGCCGTCGGGGTTGTTGACCACCAGGTCGGTCCACTGGGGATCGCCATTGTCGTCGTATTCAAAGGCAACGCCCTCCTCGCCCCAGTTGTACATGAGCTGGCCCTCCTCGGAGTACAGCCAGTTCACCAGCTTCATCAGCGGGATATGGTCGCCGCAGGCGGTGGAAACGGCCCAGGTGTCGGTATTCTTGATAAGCTTGGACTCGAAGCCCACATGGATCTCGTCCACGCCGTCGGCCTTGGGATAGGCCACAGCCTGGAGCTCCATAGCGGTGTTCTCCGGGTTCATATCAAAAATGTTGCTCATGCCCTCAGCGGAGCCGTCCACGAAGGAGCACATGTCGTTGGCCATGTCGGTGCGGACGGTGGTGATGTCGGTATCGTTGTAGAAGTCGTCGTTGAACAGGCCCTTCTTGTACCAGTCGTTCATCTTGGCCAGGTAATCCTGGAAGGCCTGGGTGGTGTAGGAGTGAACCACCTTGCCGTCTACCACATTGAAGGCGCCGGGGGTGATGTTGAAGGCGGAGCCCCAGTCGGTGTCCAGGCCCTCATACTGGAGGTAGGCGTATGCGCCGTAGTTGTCCTTGCTGTAGGCGAGGTACTGCTCAAACTGATCCAGGGTATCCAAGCTGTCAACGCCGGAGGCCTGGAGCCAGTCCTTCCGGACGATCATGCCCTGGTTCTCGGTGCCGGGCTTTTTGAGAAGCTGGGCGATGCAGCCCATCTGGCCGGACTCGGTACGCATGGTCATATAGGCGTTGGGGTCAGAGGTCAGAAGGCTCCAGTAATTAGGCGCATACTCCTTGAGGTCGTCGTAGAGATCAATGATGATGCCGTCCTCAATGGCCTTCTCATGGCCCGCGCTGCCCACGGTAGCGCCGCCGGAGCTGCCATAATAGTTCATTACGCCGATGATGTCGGTGTAGTCGCCGCCGGCGATCATCAGGTTAAAGGCCTCCTGCTCCACAAAGCCGCCCGCCACCGCGTTGAAGTCGATGTAGACGTTGGTGGCCTCGTTGATCATCTTCACCATGGCTACCTGCTGGGAGAAGTCCTCCAGATCCATCATGGTGCTGACATAGGGGGCCACAGGCATCCAGCAGGAATAGTGCACCGCATCGGTCTCGATGGGCAGCTCTACATACTGAAGTCCCTCAGGCTCTGCGGGCTCCTGGGCGGAATCCGCCAGGGATGCTTCTTCCTCCGCGCTGTCCGCCTGGGCAGGCGCCGCAGGCTCAGCCGCCGGAGCCTTCTCGCTGGTCTCGGTCTTGCTGCTGTCCGCGGGAGCCGCGCTGGCGCTTCCGCCGCCGCAGCCCGCCAGCAGTCCCAGACATAGGGCCAGGGTCAGCAGCAGGGACAGGCATTTCATCTTTTTCATTTTGTTTCCTCCATTTCAAATGCACATAGGCAAACTCATGGGGCGGTCATTCCCCCAAGGTTATGATAGCATATCTTTTCTGGTATGGAAACTGACAGAAATCTGGTTATACCCTATGAATTTTTGACTAGATAGTGAAAAAGTCTTGATTCTTGACTATCATTTTTGATACTATATACCTAATAAAAGAGAGAGGTGAATCGTTTTGACGGACCATCCTCATGATACACACGCACTGGAACGTCTAGTTTCCCATCTGACCAATCCCCTGCCCGTGACCGACGAGGCCGAGCTGCGCAAAATCTGCGGCAACGCGGGCTTCTACCCGAAGACCCAGGACTACTGCCTGCTCACCGTTCGCATCGAGCGCTGGAGCAGTGTGTTCTCCACCTCCGGCTGGCAGGAGGCCATCCGCCACCATTTCTTTGTGCTCTCCAACATGCTCACGGAGCTGCTGAACCAGCGGAACATCGCCGTGGCCGCGGAGACCAACCATCAAATGGTCTGCATCATCAACCTGACCGAGCCCTGGGAGCAGTTCTGCCAGGCCCTGGAGCCCATGCTGCTCCAGATCATGGAGGTGCTGGAGACGGAGTTCGACATCAGCGTGACCATGGCCCTCAGCGACCGGGCCCACGGCCTGTGTCAGCTGCCCAACTGCTACGTTCATGCCCAGGACGCCCTGTGGTACAACGACTTTCTGGGGCGGGATCAGCAGATCCTCTCCTATGAGGCGCTGTGCGACGCCGCCCATCCCATGATCCGCTCTGAGCTCATGGAGCTGGACAAGAAGCTCATCTCCAAGCTCCAGGCCACCGACGTGGCCGGGGCCAAATATGTGCTCCACGAAATGATCGACCGGGAGTTCATCCAGACCGTGCCCACGGTGAAGATCCTTCGGGTGCGGCTGGGCGGCATCTGCTGCCGGATCCTGGACGCCCTGGACGACCTCCGGGACAAAATCGGCGCCAGCCTCTACTATGCCCTGGACCCCGGCCCCAAGATCGCTGAGGCCAACACCCTTTCCGAGCTCACCGGCGCCATGGACGAGATCTTCGACGCCATCTGCCGGGCCCAGAACGCCGAGTCCCAGGAGCCAAAGCCTCAGTGGGTGGACAAGATGTCCGCCTACATCGCCGCTCATTACACCGACGAGACCCTGGGCCTTACGGAGGTGTCCTCTGCCTTTGGCATCACGCCCTCCTACGCCACCCGTGTCTTCAAGCAGTATACGGGCCGAGGCATCTACGAGACCATCCAGCACATCCGCCTCACTGCGGCGAAATCCATGCTCCATACCGACAAGACCATGAAGCAGATCGCCCAGGCCGTGGGCTACACCAGCTTTCTCTCTATGAACCGTGCCTTTAAGAAGTACGAGGGGGCCACGCCCTCTCAGTTCAAGGGCCAGTAAAATTGATAATTTGTTCACACACAGGTGGAAATTCAGTAGTATAATGAGGAAAAAGAAAACAATGAGGATTCTATCCCTCAAGCTGCTTGAAAGGAGAAGCATGCCATGAAAAAGAAGCATGTACTGGGCGGTCTGGCCGTCCTGGGCGTAGGTGCCGCGGCCGCAGCCGCAGTAGTCGCCGCCCAGAAGCTGGCTCAGAAGGAGACCGAGCCCGAGGATACCATTCTGCTGGATCTGGATGGCGACGGCGTCACCGACGTAGTTCTGGAGGATCTGGACGGCGACGGCAAGATTGATTCCGTCACCGCCGGCGTACACCCCGCCGAGACCGAGGAAACCCCCGCTGAAAAGCCCGCTGAGGAGCCCGCTCCCGCAGCCGAGACCGCTCCCGAAACCGAGGCAGAGCCCCAGGCCGTGACCACCGAGAACCCCGATCTCATCACCACCATCCCCGCTGGAGAGGAGCCGGAGACTGAGTCTGGTTCTGAGGAATAAGCTGAAATCGCAAGCAGGACCCGCAGTTCACTTCCGAACCGCGGGTCCTTTTCATGCAAAAACAGGGCGCACGGCTTTCGCAGTGCGCCCTGTTCATTTAGCTTATTACTTTGCCTCCGTGCCCTGGCTTCCGGTAGGAGCCTGGCCAGTGACCTTCTTTGCCGCATTCTCCGCGGCACGGGTCTGGAGGGTGTCGATGGTAACGGCCGTCAGCAGCGCGATGCCCAGCACCACATACTTCCAATACTGATTGATGTTCAGGAAGCTCATGCCATAGTCCAGCACGCCGATAATCAGCACACCGATGACCATGTTGCTCATCTTACCGCCGCCGCCGCCCATTTTGATGCCGCCCAGCATAGCGCCTGCCATGACGGTGAACTCCGCGCCGATGCCCAGGCCCTGGTTCACAGCGCCGCCGGTGGTGCCCACGTTGACCACCTGGCCAATGCCGAAGAACACGCCTGCCAGGGCAAAGATCATGATCCGCATCTTAGCCACGGACACGCCGGACAGCGCCACCGCGTCGGGGTTGGAGCCCAGGGCGTAGACATTCCGTCCAAAATACGTCTTATTGAGGATAAAGGAGCCCACCAGCACTGCCGCGATCATCACCAGCACGCCGGTCTTCAGTGCGCCGGAGCCGATGCGGATGTTCAGGCCGCCGATGTTCTTCATGACATCAGAAACATAGGTGGTCTTGCTGATGCCGCCGGTAAGCAGATAGGTTACGCCATTGAGGATGTACTGAGTGCCCAGGGTGATGATAAAGGGGAACACCTTGAGCCAGGAGTACATCACGCCGTTGAAGGCGGACAGCAGCACTGCCAGCAGAATGCCGCAGATCACAGCCACCACCGCATTCGTGGAGCCCTCGATCAGGGCCATGGCCATGCCCACGGTGGAAATCAGGAAGCCGGTGGACAGGTCCATGCCGCCGCCCAGCATGATGAACGTGATGCCCACGCCCAGAATCACCAGATAGGCGTTCTGGTTCAGCATGGTCAGCAGGTTCGGGAAGTTAAAGAAGGACCGGCCCGCCACTGTGGGCCCCAGAACGCTGAACAGGGCGATGAGGATCACCAGCACCAGCAGCATCAGATAGTCCTTGAGATAGGTCGAAAAGCTCTTTTTCATAACTCAAGCCCCCATTGTTTCATTTTCTCTGTCAGAGGTGGAGGCCAGGTCGAGGATCCTCTCCTGAGAGAATTCTTCCTTTTGAAGCTCTCCAGCCAGACATTTTTCGCCGAATACCACGATCCGGTCCGACATACCCAGCAGCTCCTCCATGTCGGAGGTCACCATCACTACGCACTTGCCCTCCTCGCAGAGGCCGTTCATGAGCTCGTAGATCTCATACTTGGCGCCCACGTCGATGCCTCGGGTGGGCTCGTCAAAGATGACAATATCCGACTGGGTGGCCAGGGCCTTGCCCACCACCACTTTCTGCTGGTTGCCGCCGGAGAGGCTGCCCACCTTGGTGGCGTCCAGATTGGGGGCCTTGATGCGCATGGCCTCGCCGTAGTATTTGGCGATCTCCGCCTCCTTCTTCTTGTCCACTACGCCAGCGTGGGAGATCTTCTCCAGCACGTTGTAGACCAGGTTCCAGGAGATGGTCTCGCCCAGGAAGCAGCCCTCCCGCTTCCGATCCTCTGGGATCAGGCAGATGCCGTATTTGTGCATGGCATCCTTGGGGGAGCGAATGTCAGCAGGCTTGCCATTGACCAGGATCTCGCCCCACTGCTTCTTTTCCGCCCCGAAGACCACCTTCATGATCTCGGTGCGTCCGGCGCCCACCAGGCCGGAAATGCCCAGGATCTCACCCCGGCGGGCCTGGAAGGAGATGTTCTTGACGCCGTTGCCCGTAAGGTTCCGGAGCTCCAGGGCCACGTCGCCGATCTTGGCGTTTCTGGGTGGGAAGGTGGCGGTCATTTCACGGCCCACCATGTAGCGGATCAGCTCCGCCCGGCCAGTCTCCTTGGTATTCAGGGTGGTGATGTACTCGCCGTCCCGAAGGATGGAGACCCGGTCTGTGAGCTCGAACACCTCGTCGAGCCGGTGGGAGATAAAGATGATGGCCACGCCCTGATCCCGGAGCTTCCGGACGATCCGGAACAGGATCTCCACCTCTGCCACGGACAGGGGCGCGGTGGGCTCATCCAGGATCAGCACCCGAACCTCCTTAGAAACGGCCTTTGCGATCTCCACGATCTGCATATGGCCGGGGGTCAGGTCCCGGACCAGGGTGTCCGGGTTGATATCCACGCCGAAGTCGTCAAAGATCTTCTGGGCGATGGACCGCATTTTCTTCTGATTGACGAATCTGCCCTGCTTTTCGCCGTAGCAGATATTCTCCGCCGCGGACAGTACGTCGATGAGGTTGAACTCCTGATAGATACACTCGATGCCATGCTTTCTGGCCAGCGCCGGAGTCATGACGCTATAGGTCTCCCCATCTATGGTGATGGTGCCGCCGTCGGGGGCATGGGCCCCGGTAATGGTCTTGATAAAGGTGGATTTGCCTGCGCCGTTTTCGCCGATCAGTGCATGGACCTCGCCGGGGTAGAAGTCAATGGACACATTGTCCAGGGCCACCACGCCGGGATAGACCTTTCGGATATCCTTCAGGGACAGGACCGGTTGTTTTTCTTGCAAAGCGAATGCCTCCCATCGTCGGCCGAGGCCGACAGGATTTTGTGATAACGCGGGGCGGCGCCGGGCATTCCCGGGCCGCCCCGCGTTCCGTCAGATCTGAATTATTTCGTAGTCTTGTACTCGATGGCGGGGTTCTCATCGCCCATGGACCAGGTGGCGTTGAAGCCGTCCACGGTCACAGCGGTAATGGTATCATAGTAGGTCTCGCCATAGGTCCAGGTGAAGCCGTCGATGCCGCAGACGCCCAGCAGCTCCTCCGCCAGCTTTGCGCCGGTGCGCATGGGCGGGATCAGCACGTCGGGGTTCTTGGACTGGGCATAGCTCTCCAGGGCGTCATAGCCAGCGCCAATGGCAGCCTTAGCGTCGTCTCCGTAGGGGATGGCGGAATCGCCGTAGGTGGCGTAGCCCTTGATGGCGGTAGAGGAGGGATCCTTCTCAGCGTCCTCATAGAGGCCCTTGAAGGTGTCGTCCTCGGCGTAGCAGGGAGCTACAAAGTAGTCCTTCAGGTCGCCGCCGTTCTGGTCGCAGTAGTCCTTGATGGCATTGGCGATGCCCATGGCCTGCTCAGGCTCGTAGGCAACGAAGATGTGGCAGTCGGGGTTGGCGTTCAGAACTGCCTGTGCGTTGTTGAAGGCCACATTCAGGGAGCCGTCCTGGCCGTAAGCGGTGGTCTCGGAGACCAGCGCCAGGGTCTCCGACTTCTCAACAGTGCCCTTGATGGCGTTGGAGCGATATACGCCGTCGGCAATATCGTAGTAAGTATCGATGGCGATCTCATACTTGCCGTCCGCATTCTTGGGAACGTTCTGGCCGGAGTGCTCCGCCCAATACTCAGCAGCCTGAACCGCGTACATACCGGTGATCTCATAGGCGGTGTACACGCAGCCAGCGATGGTGTAGTCGGTGGGCTGTGCGCCGAGGTAGACAACGGCGATGCCCTTATCGGTAGCCTGCTGAACAACATCCTTGAGCATTTCCACGCTCATGGCGGCGATCATCAGCGCGCCCACGTTGCCGGCGGCAATGGCCTGCTCCACGAACTGCACCTGGTTGCCAGGGTTGCCCTCAGCGTCCTTCTTGACGTACTTAAAGCCCTGTGCTTCCATGATGGCGCCCATGGCGTCATTGATCATGACCAGGCCCTCTGCGCCAGTGGTGGGCAGAATGGACCATACTTCCTTCTGGCCGTTCCACTTGAAGTCAGTGGTGTCGGCAGGGGCAGCTTCCCCTGCGGAGGCCTGGGTGTTGTCGGTCTGCTCAGAAGCGGGAGCCGCAGCGGATCCGTCCGTGGTCGAGGTTGTGGAGGTACCGCAGCCTGCGAATGCTGTGACCATCATACAAAGAGCCAGCAGCATTGCAACAATCTTTTTCATAGTGCTTCAATCCTTCCCATATGCAGCCATGCTGCAAGAAATAATGCGTTGGAACTGGTCTGTTCCAACGCATTCATTCTAATACAGCTGCTTCCATCCGTCAAGAGAAAAGCGAAGTTTTTCCGTTATTTTTCACAATGCCACAAGAATTGCTACTCCATTATGTGACCAAAAGCTACAATTATTGATGCAGCTCCCGGATAGCCGCCCGTGCAGCCGCCACCACGTTCTCCTGGGTGTTGTGTTCGATGATGTAGTTGAGCTGAGAGGCCGCGGCAGTGCGGCCGCAGTGGCCCAGGGCCTGAATGCCGGACAGCAGCACGGGCTCCTCAGTGGCCTTCTGAACGGCCTCCACCAGATGGTTATAGCACTCGTCGTTGCCCTTGGCGGCAGCGCCGAAGGCCTCCATAATGGTGGTCTTCTCCTCCAGCTCACCGGAGGCCATGAGCTTGTCTACCTTCTTCCAGCGTGCGCCGAATACCAGCTTTGCGTAATGTTCACGATCTTTCATTGTGGTTCACCTTCCATTTGAGTTTGCCGCCCCGGACTCTGGAGCGTTTCCTTTATTATAAAAGGATTCGTCAAAATAGTCAAATATCTACTGTCTTTGTGGGCTAATATTTACACTTCCTTCATACTTCTGCACAGTTCCGCCCTATCTGCATTGTTCAATTCTTCCAATTATATTCTACCCGGTCAATTTTTGTAGTCGTAAACATTTAATGAACATTGCCCCGGGCCCATTGCGCATTTCTCTTCGGCGGAGTATGATATATACAATGACTTTGACTAAGGTGGTAGTGATCATGATGCAACGCTTCGGTGATTCCATTCGCCGGTTTATGGCAGGCCGCAACGGCGTAGATCAGCTCTGCTGGTTCCTTTTGATCCTTGGCGTGATCCTCAATCTGGTGGGCACCATCTCCCGGATCACGCTGTTCAGTGCCCTGGCCTACATCCCTCTCATTTGGACGATCTTTCGTACCTTCTCCCGGAACGTGCCCCAGCGGTACGCGGAGAATCAGAAGTTTCTCCAGTTCTTCGCCCGGATCAAGGGCAGGAAGACCTACTGCTATTTCAAGTGCCCCAGCTGCAAGACCCGGGTCCGAGTCCCCAGAGGCAAGGGCACTCTGCGGATCACCTGCCCCAGCTGCCGCCAGCAGTTTACAAAGAAAACCTAATATCAAATGGCCACGCTGCAAATAGTGCCGCAGCGTGGCCATTTGTGCTTCTTCTCCGCCCGCTCTTGCATATCGCCGAAATTTATGATACCATATAGCAAGATATTTAGGAGGCGAAGGAAATGGGAAAACAATCATCCGGCACCATTGTCCGGGACCTGACCCAGGGCAGCGTTACGAAGCTGCTTTTGGTGTTTGCGTTCCCGCTGCTGTGCTCGAATCTGCTGCAAACTTTTTATAATATGGTGGACATGGTAGTCATCGGCCAGTTTGTGGGCAAAACCGGCCTGTCGGCGGTATCCATCGGCGGCGATGTGCTGCACTTTCTTACCTTCCTGGTCATGGGCTTCTCCAACGCCGGCCAGGTAATCCTGTCCCAGTACATCGGTGCAGGGCAGCATGAGCGGGTCAAGGGCACCATCGGCACCATGTTTACCCTGACCTTTGCCATGGCGATCCTGCTGAGCGTCTTTTGCAGTCTGTTCCTGGACACCTTCCTGGCGCTCATGAACACCCCGGCAGAGTGCTACCAGTACACCCGGGAGTACAGCTTCGTCTGTATTCTGGGTCTGGTGTTCATTTACGGCTACAACCTGGTCTCCGCCATTCTCCGGGGCATGGGCGACTCTCGGCACCCCTTCTATTTCATCGCCGTGGCTACGGTGGTCAATCTGGTGCTGGATCTGGTGTTCGTGGCTGTGTTTGACATGGGCCCCAGAGGCGCGGCGCTGGCCACGGTCATCGGTCAGGGTGTCAGCTTCCTATGGGCAATTTTCTATCTCTACCGCCACCGAGAGGCATTCGGCTTTGACTTCCATCCCAGCAGCTTCCGGCTGGATCGGGTGGTGCTGCCCAAGCTCATCAAGCTGGGCCTGCCCATGATCCTCCAGTCCGCGGCCATCAATTTCTCTATGATGTTCGTGAATTCCTACATCAACGCCTATGGCGTGGTGCCCTCCGCTGTCACCGGCATCGGCAACAAGCTGGGCTCCATCACCGCCGTGGTCACCAACGCCCTCTCCACCGCCGGCAGCTCCATGGTGGGCCAGAATCTAGGGGCCGAGAAGTACCACCGGGTTCCCAAGATCATTGGCGTTTCCGCCATTTTCGATGTGGCCTTTGCGGTGATCCTGAGCCTGCTCACCGTATTCTTCCCCCGGGCCATCTTCGGTCTGTTCAACTCCGACCCGGAGGTATTGGACATGGCGATGTCCTATATCCCCGTGGCAGTGCTGCTCTATATGGGCTTTGCGGCCCGGTCCCCCTTCTTCGCTCTCATCAACGGCAGCGGCAACGCCAAGCTGAATCTGATTCTGGGGCTTCTGGACGGCGTCATCTGCCGGGTAGGCCTGGCAATGCTCATGGGACTTTCCATGGGAATGGGCATCATGGGCTTCTGGCTGGGCAACGCCTTTGCGGGGTATGTGCCCTTCCTGATCGGCGGCGTGTACTTCCTCACCGGCAAGTGGAAGCGCAAGCTGGTATAATTCCATAGAAATAGCGGCTGCGGAAATCTCTCCGCAGCCGCTTTATTTATCGTTCCACCGGTGAGATCACAGGGGTTCCGTCTCGGTTCAGCAGCGGGGTTAGCCCGCCGCCGTAGCCGGAGGTCACGAACAGGTAGTTCACGCCGGTCTGCTTATCCACCAGGATCTGCATGGTGTCCACCACGCCCTGGGAATAGACTCTCTCAAACCGTTTCTCGCCGCCTGCCATGTTACACCTTCTTTACGGTCTCCACCACGCCCTCGGCCAGGCCCGCCAGGCCCTGAATCTCAGAGGGAATGATGATCTTGGTTGCCTTGCCGTCTGCCACCTTCTCCATGGCCTCCAGGGCCTTGAGCTTGATGACCTGATCGTTGGGGCAGGCGTCGTTCAGGAGCTTCAGGGACTCCGCCAGAGCCTTCTGGACGGAGAGAATCGCCTGGGCCTCGCCCTCTGCCTTCAGGATGGCAGCCTGCTTTTCCGCGTCAGCCCGAAGCACGGCGGCTTCCTTCTCGCCCTCTGCCACCAGGATAGCGGACTGCTTGGTGCCCTCGGCCTGGAGGATGTTCTGGCGGCGCTCACGCTCTGCCTTCATCTGCTTCTCCATAGAGTTCTGGATATCCGTGGGCGGCAGGATGTTCTTCAGCTCCACCCGGTTGACCTTGATGCCCCAGGGATCCGTGGCCTCGTCCAGAATGGCTCGCATCTGGCTGTTAATGGTATCACGGGAGGTCAGGGTCTGATCCAGCTCCAGGTCGCCGATGATGTTACGGAGGGTAGTTGCGGTCAGGGTCTCGATGGCGCTCATGGGATGCTCCACGCCGTAGGTATAGAGCTTGGGATCGGTGATCTGATAGTAGATGACCGTATCGATCTGCATGGTAACGTTATCCTTGGTGATGACAGGCTGGGGCGGATAGTCCATGACCTGCTCCTTGAGGCTCACCTTTTTGGCGACGCGCTCAATAAATGGGATCTTGAAGTGGAGGCCCACCTCCCACACCCCCTGGAACGCGCCCAGGCGCTCCACCACATAGGCACGGGACTGCTGCACAACGTAGATGTTCTTTACCAGGATCAGCAGTACGATGGCTGCGATCACAGCAACGGTAATGACCAATTCCATAATATGTTCTCCTCTCTCAAATTAGCTTCGTTCTCCGGCGTGCTGGGGCTCTTTTACCACGGTCACATAGACCTTGACCCCGGCGATCCGCCGGACCTGAATGACTGTTCCCACGAGGATATTCTCCCCATCCTCAGATCTGGCCGACCAGGTCACGCCGTCGAGCTTGACTGCGCCAGTATCCATGAGGTTGTTGATCTCCTCGGTGACCACAGCCTGCTGGCCGATGTGCCGATCCGCGTTGATCCGGACTCTGCCGGGCCGGGAGACCTTTTTTACAAATGGTCTGAGCAGCGCCAGCATCACGATGGACACCGCCAGAAACAGCAGCACCTGGAGCCAGATGGGCCCCTCCAGGGCCGATACCACCATGGCCACCATGGCGCCCGCGGCGAACCAGATGGAGACAAGTCCGACGGTCGCCGCCTCTGCCGCGCCGAACAGCAGCATGGCCACCAGCCACATCAGCGTCATGGGGGAAAGCGCACTGAGCATTTCTCTCCGCTCCTTTCATAGATTCTACAACGTAACTTGTTGTTACTTGCATAGTAACTCATACATCGATTTTTGTCAAGAGGATTTCGTAAAAATTTTTTCATTTTTTGCGGTGGAGCTTCCCCGGTACCCTGCTGTGCCAGGATCTGCCTCGCAGATTCCCATTTCTTTTTTCTTGAGTATTGACAAACGCTCCGATCCGTTATATCTTGTACCATGACGGCAGAAATCTGGAGCCTGTTGCCTCCATCCGGCGGCCCAGCGGCTCCCTGAGCGCCCCATATTTTCCGCATTCCGGCGGAGCTGCCGGGGCTTTCTCCTGATTGTAATTATTGTTTACGTTTTCTGTCCTGGGGCCAGGCCCCGAAATCATCTCATTGGAGGAATTTATTATGGAAAGCACATTTGACCGGATCGTGGAGATCCTGCGGGCCCAATGCGACCTGGACGAGTCCGTGGAGATTACCATGGACACCACCTTTAAGGATATCGATCTGGACTCTCTGGACGTGGTAGAGATCGCCCTGGAGTGCGAGAACGAGTTTGGCATTACCATCGACGTAGAGGAGCCCCCCAAGACCATGGGTGAGTTCGTAGAGCTGGTAGATTCTCTGATGTAATGTGAATAGGGAGCGCCGTAGAAATGCCGCGCTCCCTATTTTTATGCGTATTTTCATTCTTTCATGCGCAAAAAACGCCATGAGCGCTTGCTCATGGCGTTTTCGTTGTGATTCGTATTCAGGCCGCAGGCTCGGCAGAGTCCTCCGCTTCCTCCGGGAGGGTCTCCGACTCGGCATCCTGGGTGCTCTCAGTCTCCTGATCGCTCTCCGGGGCCGCTGTGGGCGCCTGGGTGGATTCCTGCTCCGGCTCGGTGATATCGGCGTCCGTGAGCTCCTGAGAGCGCTCCACGGTCACCACAGAGCTTTCCTCGTCCTCATCCGCCGCAGTCTGCACGCTGGTCAGATAGCTGATGAATCGGGTCATCATAGTGACCATCTCGCACCGACGGGTGGGATTCTGGGGATTCAGGTTATGCAGACCGTCGCCCTGGATCAGGCCATTGGAAATGGCCCAGTTCATGGCTTCTACTGCATAGTCGGAGACCTGGCCGCCGTCCCCAAAGTTATAGATCAGGTTTGCGCCGGTATAATTGCCCTTCTGTGCCCCAATGGACTGGGCATACCGGTACAGGAACGTGGCGATCTGCTCCCGCTTCACGTTGTCCTCCGGTCCAAAGTGATTGTTGCCAATGCCCTTAGTGATATTGTTGTAGTAGGCCCAGGCCACAGGCTTGTCATAGTATTCGTTGACCACCAGATCCGTGAAGATAGAGGATCCCAGCACGCCTACGTCATAGCTGCCGCCGGTCTCCCGCTGATACTCACGGGCCAGCACCGTCACGAACTGAGCACGGGTGGCGTTCTGCTCCGGGTTAAAGAGCTTGTCCTGCATAATGAGACCGTCTTTCACGCCGTCCGCCACATAGGAGGCGTACCAGCTGTCGTCCAGTACATCAGTGAAGCCCATCACGCCCCAGCGGGCCGTCAGAGTCAGGCCGTTGAGGGAGGGAACGGTACTGTCAGCAGTGTAGAGGGTCTCGCCGTTGTACCAGCCCAGCAGCGTGCAGTCGGTCTTTGTGCCCGTGGGCAGGGATCCGAACTTCGTGCCGATCTGATAGGTCACAGAGGTGGTGGAAATACTGCCGCCGTTGGCATCAAAGGTCACTGTCAGCTGAGAGGCCATAGACTGGAGATAGTCTGCGCTGACCCATCGATCCGCCCCATTATAGGTGATGAGGGCCCAGCCGTCATGGGTGCCCTGGACAGTCACGGTGGTGCCTGCGTCGATGGTGCCCACAGAGGTGGCCGCGGAGGTAGGAGCGGTACGAACGTTCAGCTTCGTGCAGTTGTACACCGTATAGGTGCCCGAGGAGCTGGTGTCGATCTTGTACATATCGCCGCCGCCCTCTTGGATCTTATTGTCATAGGTATAGGTGTAGCCCGGGTAATAGGCCGGGGTCTGAACGGCCTCGATTGCCCGGCCGCCCAGAGAGTTGACAAAGCCCTGCCAGGTGTAGGACCGGACATCCACCTCGTCATCGTTGGAGAAGTTGGCATCGTAGACCACAAAGCCATCGCTGAAGATGCCCATGATGACCATGGAATGTCCGCTGACACGCATCACCGCGCCGGGCTGGCAGTTGCTGATAAGGGTCTTCAGGTTTGCCGCCGTGTAGCCCGCCGCCAGGGTAGAGCTGCCGAAGGTGTCTTTGATTACATTTTTATAATAGATACTGGTGGGGCCGGACTGATACGCCAGGTAGTTGTCCATGGTAGCGTCCTGGGGGTATTTATAGAACAGCGCCGCGTAGGTGTATCTGGCAAAGGCTACGCACTGAGAGCCCCGGAGCCAAAGGTCGCTTCCGATATTCAGGCCGTAATCCTTCTGCTCCTCCACGGTCATATAGGACTTAGAGGTGGGGAAGTTGGATCCGTCGGGATATCTGGTAAATGGCATTGACACGCCGCCCACGGTGACCTTCAAGCTGGACACGTTGCTGGGCAGGCTTGCGGAATATGTATATGCGTTTGCGCCGATACAAAACAGTCCAACCATCGCCGCGGCACAGGCCAGCCGTGTCACAGCGCGCTTTAGTCGACTTCGCATCTCGTTCACTCCTAAAGGTTACAAATCGGTATCATTATCTTAACACATTCTTACGGCCCCGTCAATAGGAAATGCGGATCGGAGAGCGGGATTTCCCGTGAACTTTCCTTGTATTCCAAAGGATTTCACAGCTTTGTGCCCTGCTGGATTTGGGATCCGAAGAAAAAGCAAAATGAGCAGAGAAAAACCGCTCTCCAAAATGGAGAGCGGTCTGTGTTGGCATTACCTATCTTCACATGCAGTCACCCGCATACTATTGTCGGCACACACGAGCTTAACTTCTGTGTTCGG
>CAKTEB010000056.1 GCA_934546685.1 uncultured Oscillospiraceae bacterium | reverse complement strand
GGTGCGGGACGCCCTGAAGCAGTCCATCGACAATTTCTTCAGCGACATCTGAGCGGAGCACCGCTCCCCAGTTTGTTTTTTCCGGAGGCTCCGCCCCAAAGTGCGGCGGGCTTCCTATCAGAAAGGAGTATTCCCATGAAAGTGATTTTACTGCAAGACATTCGCGGCAAAGGCAAGAAGGGCCAGATGATTGAGGCCTCCGACGGCTACGCCCGGAACTATCTGCTGCCCCGGAAGATGGCGGTAGAGGCCACCGCAGACAATGTCAATACCATGAAGATGAACGATAAGGCCAAGGCCGAGCAGATGGCCCGGGAGAAGGCCCAGGCCCAGGAATTCGCCGAGAAGCTCAAGGATATCACCGTAGAGATCAAGGCCAAGTCCGGCAACGGCGGCCGCCTCTTCGGCTCCATCACCTCTCAGGAGGTGGCCGACGCCCTGAAGCAGCAGGCCGGTATCTCCATCGACAAGAAGAAGATCGTCCAGGAGGAGCCCATCAAATCCTTCGGCACCTTCTCTCTCAAGGCCAAGCTGGGCTATGAGATCGTCGCCACCATCACCGTCCATGTCAGTGAAGCCTGACAATCCATCAACGCATCAAAATCACAGGCAGCGCCGCACCATTCGCAGCAGTGTACGGCGCTGCCCATACTGCCTACAGGAGGTGAAGCCCAATGGATGAACTGCTGACCAGACAGATGCCCCATTCGCTGGAGGCGGAGCAGGCCGTCATTGGCTCCATGCTCATCGATCCCAGCTGCGTGGCGGACCTGCTGGAGCTGGTGAAGCCCGACGACTTCTATCTCCAGCAGAATAAGGACATCTTCACCACCATCTACACCATGTTCAACTACTCCATGGACATCGACCCGGTGACGGTGATGGATCAGATGAAGCAGTCCGGCGTTTACGACGAGGAGAAGACCAGGGACTACCTATTGCAGATTCTGGATATCACCCCCACCGCCGCCAACGCCAAGCAGTACGCCCAGATCGTGGCGGACAAATCTCTGCTCCGGCAGATCGCCCAGGCCGCCAAAGATATCTCGGAGATCGTCACCGAGGAGGTGGGCACCGCCCAGAGCATCATGGACGCGGCGGAGCAGAAGATCTATGCCATCCGCAACGGGCGCAGCAATCAGGATCTGGAGCATATCGGCACCATTCTCCTGAACGTCTACGATCAGCTGGCCGAGCGAGCCCGGTCCGACAGCGCCATTCCCGGCCTCTCCACGGGGCTCCGGGATCTGGACACCAAGATCAATGGCCTCAATAAATCTGACCTTTTGCTGATCGCCGCCCGTCCCGGCATGGGCAAGACTTCCATCGCATTGAACATCGCCCTGGCCGTGGCCAAGCAGACGGACAAGGCCGTGGTCATGTTCTCTTTGGAAATGAGCAAGGAGCAGCTGGCCTCCCGCCTGCTCTCCAACGAGAGCTTTGTGGACAGCCAGCTGCTGCTCACCGGCAAGCTCTCCGAGGAGGAGTGGGGCAAACTGGGCACCGCCGCCTCCGCCCTCAGCAAAACGGACATCCGAGTGGACGACAACCCATCCATCACCGTAACGGAGATGAACGCCAAGTGCCGCCGGATCGACAATCTGGGGCTGGTCATCATAGACTATCTACAGCTGATGACCTCCGCCACCGGCAAGGTCAGCGACAACCGTGTTACCGCCGTGGGCGAGATCTCCCGAGCCCTGAAGATCATGGCCAAGGAGCTCAACGTCCCCGTCATCTGCCTGAGCCAGCTGAGCCGAGCCAACGAGAGCCGCGCTGACAAGCGGCCCATGCTGTCAGACCTCCGCGAATCCGGCTCCATCGAGCAGGACGCCGACGAGGTGCTGTTCCTGTACCGGGACGACTACTACAACCCCGACACCGAGGAGAAGAACGTGGCCGAGTGCATCGTGGCGAAGAACCGCCACGGCGAGACGGGCACCGTAAAGCTCCAGTGGCTGCCCCAGTATACTACCTTCTCTGACCGGGAGTGGAAGCACAGTGAAGGCTGATATTCTCCGGTTCATGGAAAAATATCAGATGACGGCCCCAGGCGATACCGTCATCTGCGCCCTGTCCGGGGGCAAGGACTCCATGGCTCTGCTGCATGTGCTTCTGGAGCTCCGGGAGCCTCTGGGGATCCGGGTCACAGCGGCCCACTTCAATCATCAGCTCCGAGGCTGGGAGGCCCAGCGGGATCAGGACTTTGCGGAAGCGCAGTGCCGCCGTCTGGGCGTGCCGCTGGAGATCGGCACCCGGGATGTGGCCGCTTACGCCCAGTCCCATCACTTGGGCACCGAGGAGGCCGCCCGGCTTCTGCGCTATGAATTTCTGGAGGGCTTGGAACCCGGTGCGAAGATCGCCACGGCCCACAATGCCCAGGACAATCTGGAGACCATGCTCATGCGGCTGCTCCGGGGCTGCGGACTTCACGGTCTGTCAGCCATTCCGCCGGTGCGGGGCCGGATCATCCGCCCCCTGCTGCTGACCGCTCCGGAGACCATCTCCGCTTATTTAGAGGCCAACAGCATTCCCCATATCGAGGATTCCAGCAACGCTTCTGACGACTATCTTCGGAACCGTCTCCGACATCAGGTGATCCCCCTGCTTCGGCGGGAGGCCCCGAATCTCTCCGCCTCGGCCTCAGCCCTGTGCCTGAGATTAGGCGAGGATGATCATTACTTGGACGAATCCGCCAAAGAGTTGCTGGCCTCTATGACCAGTCCCAAGGGACTCTCCTGCACGACGCTCCGGGCGCTGCCGGAGGCCATGGCCCTGCGGGTGCTGCGGCAGTATCTCCGGGAAGTACCGGAGCTGTCCGGCACCCATCTGGAGGCCGCCATGGCCCTGCTCCGCGGTTCCGAGCCCTCTGCCAGGATCTCGCTTCCCGGCGGATTCCTGCTGGGGCGGGAGTATGACGCCCTGCGGCTTTTTAAGGAAGCCCCAGAGCCTGCGGAGATACCGGAAATCACACTGTATCCAGGGGAGACAAAGGCCTTCGGCCCCTATCAGGTCTCCTGCACAGCCGCACCGGCCCCGGCGCATCTGGAGCCCGGCTCCATCGCCCTGGCCGCCGACAATGTGCGGCTGCCCCTTACCCTCCGGCCCCGGCTTCCCGGTGACCGGATCCGTCTCCCCGGCGGCACCAAAAAGCTGAGCCGCCTGATGATCGACAAAAAGATTCCCGCTGCCCAGCGGGATATGCTGCCTGTGGCTTTGCAGGAAAACCAGGTTCTTGCCTTAATCCCCTGCGCCGTCTCGGCGGAGCATCGGGCATGGCCCGGAACTGCCAGTTTCATTCTGACTGTAAAACGAACGGAGGAAGAAAAATGAACCGCGATCTCGACTATGTAATGTTTACCCCTGAACAGCTCCACGCCCGGGTCAAGGAAATCGGCGAGGCCCTCACCCAGGAGTACGCTGGAAAGGCCCCGATCCTGCTATGTATCATGAAGGGCAGCCTGGTGTTCACCGCCGACTTGATGCGGGAGATCAACCTGCCCTGCACCCTGGAGTATCTGACCCTGTCCTCCTACCGGGCCATGGCCACCACTCCCGGAGCCCTGGACATGAAGGAGCCCTTTGATCTGGACATCAATGGCCGGGATATCATCGTCATCGAGGACATTCTGGACACCGGCCGCACCCTGAGCTTCGTGATGCAGCTTCTGGACAAGCAGTCCCCGGCGTCCCTCAAGCTGGTGGTGCTGCTGGATAAGCCCAGCCGCCGGGAGGCTCCGGTGGAGGCCGATATCGTGGGCTTTACCATTCCCGACGCCTTTGTGGTGGGCTACGGGCTGGACTATGACCAGAAATACCGCAATCTGCCCTGCATCGGCGTGCTGAAGCCCAGCGTCTACCAGGGGTAACCGACAACACAAGGAGTGACCCGATTGAAAAACCATAAGGGGAATTTCGTCTTTCTGTTTCTGATCCTATTGATCTTCGGCCTGGCCGTCTTCCTGATGCGTTCCCCTGCATCCAGCTCAGACAGCTACGCCTACAGTGATATCTACTCCCTGCTGACCCAGGAAAAGGTGGACTCGCTGACCCTCAGCGGCACCAATCTGACCCTGAAGCTCAAGTCCCCGGACGACCAGGGAAACGATACCGTCACCTATCAGGTGGCCAGCTTCTCGGTATTCTACAGCGACTTCAACGACATGATCGCAGACCAGTACGAGAAGGGCATTATTACGAGCTATGACTATCCCGCAGCGGCGGAGACGCCCTGGTGGCTGATGTTTGTGCCCTATCTGCTGATCGCGCTGCTGTTCCTGGGGCTGTGGCTGTTTATGATGAACCGTGCCTCAGACGCTGGCGGTGGCGACAAGAACGTCATGCGCTTTGCCAAGGCCCGGACCACCTCCGCCGCGGAGACCGGCGAGACCGTCACCTTCCAGGACGTAGCCGGAGCCGATGAGGAAAAGGCCGAGCTCCAAGAGGTGGTGGACTTCCTCAGGAATCCGGACCGCTATACCCGCCTGGGCGCGCGGATCCCCAAGGGCATCCTGCTGGTGGGCCCTCCGGGCACCGGTAAGACCTTGATCGCCAAGGCCGTAGCCGGCGAGGCCGGGGTGCAGTTTCTCTCCATCTCCGGCTCCGACTTTGTGGAGCTCTATGTGGGCGTGGGCGCCAGCCGCGTTCGAGATCTTTTTGAGCAGGCCAAGAAGCAGGCCCCGGCTATTATCTTCATCGATGAGATCGACGCCGTGGGCCGCCAGAGAGGCGCCGGCCTGGGCGGCGGCCACGATGAGCGGGAGCAGACCCTGAACCAGCTTCTTGTGGAAATGGACGGCTTTAAGAGCAGCCAGGGTGTTATCGTCATCGCCGCCACCAACCGGGTGGACATTCTGGATTCCGCCCTGCTGCGGCCCGGGCGCTTTGACCGTCAGGTCTATGTGGGCGCGCCGGATGCCAAGGGCCGCGCCGCGATTCTCCGGGTACATGCCCGGAATAAGCCGCTGGCGGACAACGTGGACCTAGACACCATCGCCAGGGAAACCGCCGGATTCACCGGCGCGGATCTCCAGAATCTCTTAAACGAGGCCGCCCTGCGGGCCGCCAAGCTGGGCCGACCGGTGATCCGCATGGAGGATCTGGAGGAATCCATGATCAAGGTCATTGCGGGGCCTGAGAAAAAAAGCCGGGTGATCCCCCAGCACGAGCGAAAGCTCACGGCAGTCCACGAGTCCGGCCACGCCATCGTCATGCACTGCCTGCCCACCCACGATCCGGTACATCAGATCACCATTGTGCCCCGAGGCATGGCCGGCGGCATGACCATCTCCCTGCCATCTGAGGATCACAGCTACATGAGCCGGAACGAGATGCTGGAACAGATCGTCTCCCTGCTGGGCGGCCGGGTGGCCGAGGCCCTGGCGCTCCAGGACGTGTCCACCGGCGCCTCCAATGACCTCCAGCGGGCCACCTCTATTGCCCGGGAAATGGTCACCAAATACGGCATGAGCGCCAAGCTGGGCCCTGTGACCTTTGATTCTGACGGCCAGGTGTTCATTGGCCGGGATTACGGCCAGACCAAGAGCTATTCTGAGCAGTACGCCGCAAAAATCGACGGCGAGGTGCAGGATATCCTCAATGACTGCTACCGCCGGTGCGAGGAGATTCTCAAGGCCCATATGCCCCAGCTTCAGGCGGTATCTGATTACCTGCTGGAGCATGAGACCATGGACGGCGCGGAATTCGCGCGGATCATGGACGGGGAAAACGCTCCAGCTGCTGAGCCCAAGCCTGAACGCAACGATAACGAAGTATAAAACGAACCCCCTGCAGGTGCGCCTGTAGGGGGTTTTCGCATCCTTATCTCTGATCGATGGGCAGGTATTCTCTGGCGGGGCACACGCTCTGATAGGCGGGCCGGATGATCTTATCGGTGTTGATGAGCTCCTCCATCCGGTGGGCACTCCAGCCCACCATCCGGGCGATGGCAAAAATGGGGGTAAACAGCTCCTCGGGGATATCCAGCATCCGATACACAAAGCCGCTGTAGAAGTCCACATTGGCGCAGACGCCCTTATAGATCCGCCGCTCCCGGGTAATGACCTGGGGCGCCAGCTCCTCCACCGTGGCGTAGAGCTCATATTCCTCCTGGCGTCCCTTCTCCTGGGCCAGCCGCTTCACAAAGTTTTTGAAGATCACCGCTCTGGGATCAGATAGGGAGTACACCGCATGGCCCATGCCGTAGATGAGCCCCGCACGGTCGAAGGCCTCCCCATGGAGCACCTGAGTCAGATACTCTTCCACCTGCTCCCGATCTCCCTGATCCGTGACCTGAGCCCGGAGGTCGTCCATCATGCCCACCACCTTCAGGTTCGCGCCGCCGTGCTTGGGGCCCTTCAGGGAGCACAGTGCCGCGGCCATGACGGAATAGGTGTCGGAGCCCGCGGAGGTCACCACATGGGTGGTAAAAGCGGAGTTGTTGCCGCCGCCGTGCTCCATGTGCAGCACCAGCGCCAGATCCAGCACCTGGGCCTCCAGGGTCGAGAACTTCCGATCCGGACGGAGCATCATCAAAAGATTCTCCGCCAGGGTCAGGTTCTCATCGGGATGATGGATGTAGAAGCTGCCGTCCCGGCAATAGTGGTTGTAGGCGTGGTAGCCGTAGACGCTCATCATGGGCAGGGTCCCAATGAGCATCAGGGACTGTCTGAGCACATTGGGCAGACTGTTGTCCATGGCCTTGTCATCGTAGGCGGACAGGGTCAGGACGCTTCGGGTCAGGGTGTTCATAATATCGCTGGTGGGGGCCTTCATAATGACGTCTCGAGTGAAATTCTGGGGCAGCGTCCGGCTCTGGGCCAGGGCGTCCTGGAATTCCGCCAGCTGCTCCCGGTCAGGAAGACTGCCGAACAGAAGCAGATACGCGCACTCCTCCGCCAGACAGTGTCGGCTGGAGCTCTCCCCACGCACCAGGTCGAAAACAGAGTAGCCCCGGTAGTAGAGTCTGCCCTCGCAGGGCACCTCCTGCCCGTCTGCCTGCCGCTTGCCCTGAACCTGGGAAATGCCCGTGAGGCCTGCCAATACGCCCTTGCCGTTCTTATCCCGGAGGCCACGCTTGACGCCGTAGGTGTCGTAGAGCTCCGGGGCCAGGGCGTCCCGGGCCCGAAGCTCCTGGCTCCACCGCTCAATGGTCTTGGTATCCTGATACATAGGGTTCGCTTCCTTTCCTAATATAGTTTCCTATCCGAATGTTACTAATATCTTATCATTTTTACTTAACCATTTCAACAGTTTCATCTGTTCGCTCTGTGAATTTTTTGTGAATTCAAACTGTTCCGCCGCTTTTCAGATGTGCAAAATTATGGTATCATATTGAAAAAGGAGGTCGTGCTATGCCCAGGATCCCATGTATTCTGCTCTGCGGCGTGCTGCTGCTGGCTTTGACCGGATGCGGACTTGCCCCTGCATCCGATCTCCCAACCGTCTCCCCTTCCCCGGCAGAAGCGGACTCGGACAGTACGGAATCCATTCAAGATGACACCTATTCCGCCCAGGTGCTGCTGGAGGACTACGATGCCCTCTGGGAGGCCCTGGAGACGGACTATCCGTTCCTGCCACTGCTGGAGGATCAGGGGATCGATGTGCAAAGGTTCCGCCACAGCTATCGGCATGAGCTTCAGGGGCAGGAAATGTCCCTGGAGGAATTCTACAGCTTTTTAAGCCGGCTGATGGCTGAATTTCAATCTTTGGGACATCTGAGCCTGGTGGATCCCGGAACCTATGAGATCTACCGGGGCTATCTCTCCGATCAGGCGCCCTATGCCTCGGTGCTGGCCGCGCCCCATGTGGCGGAGAGCTACGCGCGGCTGTCTGCCGCCCGGGAACGCACCACCACCGCGGGCACCTATGCCGCGGATCTCAGCCCTATCGCCAGCTATGCCCCGGAGCGACGGGAGGTGTATTTTCACTTTTACACCTTCAACGTCAATCGGGAGCAGGAAGATCAAAACTTCGTCACCGATTATCTCAGCTCCCTTGGGGACGCCCCCATCGACAATATTCTTTTCGATATCACCGGCAACGGCGGCGGCAGTACCACCTACTGGCAAAACGTCATCGCCGCCCCCTTTGGCGGGGACTACCGCTATGATGTCCGCCTCTATCTTCGGGACACCCCCAGGGCCAGGAGCTATATCTCCGAGCCGCTCCACGCTATTTCAGAATTGTCCGACACGGAGGTTCCGGACTTTGCGGAGCCCCTGGGGCTCTCGCTGTATATCTCCTCGGAGGTGCAGGTCAGCGGCGCCCCCACCGCCTCCGGGGACGCTCTGACTGCCAGGCGCTGGCTTCTGGTGGACGATCAGGTATACTCCGCAGCCGACAGCTTTACCGCCTTCTGCAAAGCCACAGGCTGGGCCACGGTGGTGGGCACCAATACCCTGGGGGACGGCATGGGCTTCTCCCCGGCCATTGTGAACCTGCCCAATACCGGTCTTCTGATTCGGTTCTCCATTACCGCTGCCCAGAGCATCGGCGGCGGGCTCAACGTGATGGAGGGCACGGCCCCGGACTATCGCTGCGGGCGGTATGAGTCGCCCATTTCCGCCGTCCGCCGACTCATTGATGCAGATAAATAACATAAAACGCCGCTGCCCAGCCGGACAGCGGCATTTGTTTCGATATGATTGCTGAACGGGCTCTCAGCTTTCCGCCATAACAGACTGAAAGCCGATCTCCGCCTTATGGATGGTCTCGGCCACCAGGTTCTCCGCCACGGTATGGAGATCCAGCTTCAGAACCTCATCGATTACCGGCTGGAAGTCCTCCTGGGGCACATCGTAAAGCTTGAAGCAGCAGGTCAGGAACCGCCGCAGCTTCTGTTCCATGGTGAAATACATGTCGCATTTCTTCGCCATGAAGCTCCGGGTCACGCCGCTGGAGCCCAGCTCCAGCTCATAGAAGTCCTTTTTCTCGGCATTTGGAAGATAACTGGAAAATATGAGTTCCAGCTTATCCACTACATGCTTGCAAATATACTCTGAGGTGCTGGGCAGCGAATAGGCCATCACATACATCTCCCGGATAGGCTCCGACAGCTCTGCAATGTGCATTTGCAGGGCCGTCTCCGTCGCATAGAGCATCAGCGGAGGCGCGTCCGGCAGCAGGCTGTCCACCAGATCAAACTGATCCGCGAACATATGCTTGGTCAGCACCAGCAGCAGCGCTTCTTTATTCTCGAAGGCTGCAAAAAAGGATGACTGCGCCATGCCCCCCGCCGACATGATCTGGGCGGTGGTGGTACGCTCATAGCCATTTTCCAGGAACAGCTTCACGGCAGACAGAATGATCTTGTTCTGCCGTACGATGCCCTTGGGCTGGAGTCCGTATTTTGCCAAATCGCTTCCCCCTCATTTTCCGGAATCAAAATGCTGATTGCAATTCATTCTATCATGCGGGCCGGTAAATGTCAATCAAAACGCCCCAGTCCTCCGTCCCTTTCGGACAAATTTCTTCCGACTTTTCTGGTCAAAACGGCCCTTTCCCACGGCTCTCCTCTGCGAAGGCGGCACAGTTCTCCGGAAGCACGCACGGGAAAGGCCGCATTCAGAACTGCAAGTTTCCGTTTCTCAGCGCCATTTCTGTCCGTTTTGTTCGCTCAACGCGGACACCTATGCGTCTAAAATAGATTTTCGCCCTTCCCATGAAAGAAACTTTTCAAAAATTGCATTTTCGTATTGACAGCGCTTCTCCCATATGATAGTATAATTCTCGTCCATTGAAGTCTCTTGAATTCGCAAGAAAACTGGAGATCGAGGACACTCTGGAAAATCTCACATTTGTGAGTGCCGAAGGTGTAAGGCCCACGGGCTGAATCTCTCAGGCAAACAGACAGAGCACATACATCCGTTGATCGCCGCGGGATCTGGGATGCCTTGCTTATCTGTATCTTTTTTCAGAGTGACCGATTCAGGTCACTTTTTTTCATTTTTAAGGAGGAAAAAGGTATGTCGCTGCTCACCATTGTTCAGACGATCAACGCTTATCTGTCTGACTATATCCTGTTCATTCTGCTCATTGCGGTTGGACTGTGGTATTCCATCAAAACCAAATTTGTTCAGGTCCGTTATTTCGGCGAAGGCATGCGCCGGGTCTTTGGCAATCTCTCCCTGAAGGGCGAGAAGCAGACCCACAGCATGACCTCCTTCCAGGCCCTGGCCACCGCCATCGCCGCCCAGGTTGGCACCGGCAACATTGTCGGCGCTTCCGGCGCGATTCTCACCGGCGGCCCCGGCGCGATCTTCTGGATGTGGATCATCGCCTTCTTCGGCATGGCCACCATCTACGCGGAGGCCACCCTGGCCATCATGACCCGCAAGACCGATAAAACCGGCGCCATCAAGGGCGGCCCTGTCTACTATATCCGCACCGCATTCACCGGCGGCTTTGGCCGGTTCTTGGCCGGCTTCTTCGCCATCGCCATCACTTTGGCCCTGGGCTTCTTCGGCTGCATGGTGCAGTCCAACTCCATCGGCTCCACCTTCAGCAACGCCTTCGGCATCCCCTCCTGGATCGTGGGCATCGTGCTGGTGGCCATCTGTGCCGTAATCTTCCTGGGCGGTGTCAGCCGTCTGGCCTCCGTCACCGAGAAGATCGTGCCCATTATGGCAGCCATCTTCCTGCTGGGCGGCCTGTTCGTGCTCATTATGCGCATCAAGTACCTCCCCGCCACCTTTGCGATGATCTTCAAGTACGCCTTCCAGCCCCAGGCCATCATCGGCGGCGGCCTTGGCGCTGCCATCAAGATCGCCATGACCCAGGGTGCCAAGCGCGGTCTGTTCTCCAATGAGGCCGGCATGGGCTCCACTCCTCACGCGCACGCGCTGGCCAACGTGAAGAATCCCCATGAGCAGGGCTGTGTGGCCATGATCGGCGTGTTCATCGACACCTTCGTGGTGCTGACCCTCAACGCGCTGGTCATCATCTCCACCCTCTACACTCCCGACGGCATTCTGGCAAACGGCTACATGGGCGCTGTCACCGAGACCATCGGCAAGGCCAACCTGGCCCAGACCGCCTTCGGCGCTGTGATGGGCGCACAGGTGGGCAACATCTTCGTGGCCATCTGCCTGTTCTTCTTCGCCTTCTCCACCATCCTGGGCTGGAACCTCTTCGGCAAGGTCAATGTGGAGTATCTGTTCAAGGGCAAGGCCACCAAGGTCTATATGGTCATCGCCCTGGTATTCATCTTCCTAGGCACCCTGGCCTCCAACGATCTGGTTTGGGAGCTGTCCGATATGTTCAACAATCTGATGGTCATTCCCAACGTTATCGCCCTGTTCGCCCTCACCGCCATGGTGGTGAAGAATGTCCGGGGCGTGGATCGGGACAAGCTCAAAGCGCCCAGCAAAAAGTAACCGATCAAAGGAAAAGCAGCCTGACAATCTGTCGGGCTGCTTTTTTGTCGGCGCTTGTTCGGGCAATCCCGCGCAAATCGGCATCCGAAGACATATTTGCGCGGTGTTACCTTAATACTCTGCCGTCCAGAGAAATGGTCACCACTCGGAAGGGGATATCCTTGCCACACTGCCGGAGGGCCTTCCCCGCCGCCAGCTCCAGCCCGCCGCAGCAGGGCACCTCCATGCGCACCAATGTCACGCTCCGAATGTCATTGTCTGCCAAGATCCTGGTGAGCTTCTCGCTGTAGTCCACGCTGTCCAGCTTGGGGCAGCCGATGACCGTGACCCGCCCCTCCATGAACCTCCGGTGCATCTCCCCATAGGCGTAGGCGGTGCAGTCCGCGGCGATCAGCAGATCCGCTCCCTGGAAATAGGGCGCGTGGATGGGTACCAGCTTGATCTGGCAGGGCCACTGCCGGAGCCGGGAGGCGATCTCCTCCCCCTCCTGAGTCTCGGACTTTGCCGGGGCGCTGGGCCTCCGGAACTGCATCATTCTCTGGCCGGGGCATCCGCCGCCGTGATGGGGCTGCTTCTGCTTCTTATTTTCCAGCACCGCCGCCTCGTTATAGGCCTGGGCCTCCCGCTCCACAAAGGTGATGGCCCCAGTGGGACAGGCCGGGAGGCAGTCACCCAGGCCGTCGCAGTAGTCGTCCCGCATGAGCTGGGCCTTGCCCTTCACCATGCCGATGGCCCCCTCGTGGCAGGCCGCGGCGCAGGCCCCGCAGCCATTACATTTCCCCTGATCGATGTGAATAATTCTACGGATCATATGATAAATTCCTCTCGTTTCTTGACTTTGTGCCTCCAGTATACTATGATGGCCGTAGAATTTCTGTTGTATCTACAACATTGGAGGATTTTTATGACGGATTCTCTCTCCCGATCGGAGCTCTTCGCCGCCATGTCGCCCCAGGAGATTGAGACCCTTCTGGGCTGCCTGAGCGCCCGTGAGCGGCACTATCAAAAGGATGAGATCATCCTGCTGGAGGGCGCGCCCACGGAGCATCTGGGCGTGGTGCTCTCCGGCAGCGTGGTCATCGAGATGGGTGATGCCTGGGGCAACCACAGTATTTTGGGGGCCATCGGCCCCGGCGGCACCTTTGCGGAGGCCTATGCCTGCGCCCCTGAGGAGCCCATGCTGGTGACGGTCTCCGCCGCCCAGAGCTGCTCGGTGCTGCTGGTAAATGCCGGGCGGGTGCTTTCTACCTGCCCAAGGCAGTGCCCCCAGCACAGCCTTCTGATCCGCAATCTCCTGACCCTCACAGCCCGGAAGAACATCCAGCTCTCCCGGCGGATGCAGTACACCGCCCCAAAGACCATTCGGGGTCGGCTCATGTCCTACTTCTCCGAATGCGCCAAGCGTGCCGGCGGCCCGGACTTTACCCTGCCCTTCAACCGCCAGCAGCTGGCGGATTATCTCAGCGTGGACCGCAGCGCCCTGTGCACGGAGCTGGGGAAGATGCAGAAGGACGGCCTGATCCGCTATGAGAAAAACCGCATCGAGATATGCAGCTCATAGTGCAAAAGCGCCTGCCGGCCGGCAGACGCTTTGCTGTTGCGAAACGTTATTTTGCCTTCTGCACCGTGACCTCATTGATGGCCGTCCACTTCTCATAATAGAAGCTCTGGCCCAGAGGCTTCTTGTCGGTGCGCTCATAGCTGTGGGAATTGGTGGCCTCCTGGATCTCGTAATAGGCCCAGTAGCCGGTATCGGCGTTGTCCTTCCAGGTCTTCATGCCGGAAAGCACGCCGTCCTCGTCCACAGCCCGCTCCAGCACCCGGTTGATGACCGTCATGGTCTCGGCCCGGGTGATGTCCCGCTCCGGCTTCACGGTGCCGTCGGGGTAGCCCACGATGTAGGCGGTGTGCGCCTCCTTGGCAAGGTCAGGGGTCTTGTCCTGCGTCCACTTGACGTAGACGGTGTAGTCCTTGTCCATGGTGAGCTGGGTGACCTTCTGGGCCAGCTTTTCGTCCAGATACCAGACCTCCAGGGTATAGCCGTCCCTGGTGGTCTTCTTTCCAGTGGGCGTCGATGGTCACAACGCCGCACTGCTTGTCCACCTTCGCCTCAGCGGTCTTGACCGCATTATTATGGATATAGAGCACCCGCACGTCCTTGCCGGTGAAGTCCTGGCCGGTGGTCAAGAGGAAGATACCGGCTGGCTCAGCTCCGTCAGGGCCACATCCTCGAGCTTCCCGGTCTCAGCGTCATTCTTCTTTGCGGCAACGCCCAGCTTTACGGTGAGCTGCCACACCTGGGCGGTCTCCCCGTCCAGCAGCTCCTGCTTCAGCAGCGTCTGCTCGTCCTCGTCGGGCTCGCCGGTGAGCTCAGCCCCCAGGGTCAGGGTCACCTGGATCTGATCCGCGCCGCTGTTCAGGATGCCCCGCAGGGCCTTTGCGGTGTCGTCGGTGAGCTCGTCCGGGGTATCGTTATTCATGACCTCCTGGAGCCAGGTCTTGACCTGGTCGCCCATGGCGGTCTTGGCCGCGTCGGAGATGTCGGCCTTGGCGTCCACGTCCACGGATACGTCTACCTGTACGTCAACGTCTACGTCCACGTTCTGGTCATTGTCGATCCAGGGCTTGGCCTCCTCCCACTGGGCGGTGAGGGTCAGGTCGGAGGTGACGGGAACCTTGTCGCCGGGGGCGTGGGTGGTAGTGCCGTCAGACCAGCCCCGGAAAATGTAGCCGGACTTGGCGGGGGCGGCCTTTGCAATGATATATGTACCTGCTACAGTGCTAATTGTATCCGTTGCAGCGCCATCACTTTCTTCTTTATACGAGACCGTATATACCGGTGAAATGGCTTGTTCAACCAGATTACTGACATAATCGGTCATATAATCCCGTTATACTGTTCATTGAACACATACAGTTTTCCCGCTTTCGGGATCTCAACGTTTGAAAGGTCAATCTCCACGGTATCATCTGCGCTTACAACCGGTGCAATACGACCATAGGACACAATTTCGCCGTTTTCATTCTTAATCACTGCCGAAATATACTCATTATTTCCAGTTTTTGCGCCAGTATAGCGAATCGTAAGAATTTGACCATTTTGCTCGGAGCTTTCAACAGAAAAGGTTCGGCTACTGTCTGTCATTGTCAACTTCCATTCGGTTCCGCTATTCTCTACAATATCCTTAATGCCATTCTCGTTGTTCTTTCCATTATTTGCCACCGAGATCATGAATACACTACTGACATCCAAATTAAACGCAGGACGAACAGACGTACGATAATTACTTCCATTTACTGCTTCTCCAGTGTAATCAATCATCCCATAGGAATCAACAAACCTTACCGCCCATTTGGAGTTTGCGGGTGAGCGTAGCCACCACTTTGCAGTACCCGTCTCATATACGTTGGTTGAACCTCCACTTCGTGCATACGCAGTGGAGCTCGTTTTCCGTGTAGCAGAACCGGAATAGAATTCATAGTTTCCATCGGTATCAATGCCATTTTTACCATCACTGCTTTCAAAGCCATAAGCAGGATTCGTTACTTCTGCCGTAGAAAGCGCAAACACTTTGTCCTGCGATTAGTTCCACCCGCGCGATCAGTAAAAGTTGCATTTTCATTGTCGGTGGTTAATACTAGCGAACGTTCATTTTCCGAAAAAGCTGCATTGTAAAAATCATCATTCATCCACTTGTGCAAATCACAGTTTTCCCATGACATATTCCAGCCAGGCTCTTTGATAGTTGCGCCATCATGATGATAATAGTAAGCGTCCAGGATTTTATCCGCCAGCAAAAACAGCTTCCCATCAGCGTTTTGCAGTACACGCCACTTGATTGGCTCATTCAAATAGCCACCGTTTCCATCGCTACTCTGCTTGTAATTTCCAAAATAGATGCTACTCTGTTGTGCACCTTGAATCTGCGGCACTGGATCAGTTGCATTGCTTGTAGTATCCGCCGCCAATACCGCTGTTGGAAATACTGTCATTACCACGCAAACTGCCAGCAGTATGGCAATCATTCTTTTTTTCATGTCTCTCCTCCTTGTTTCAACTTCAATTATTGTATTTACTTCTTCCACTATCCTCTCAGTCATCGCACGACCAAAAAAAGCGCCGCCGCGCCTTTCTGTCCGCCATAGCACGATCGTACCTTATAGCTAGACACCTTGATAGTACCACTAATTTCGGATACTGTCAGCTACTGCCACACCCCAGTTTTCTCCATTCCGCAAAAAACAGTGCGGCCCGGGCACACGCCCGGGCCGCTGGGGGATCTTACTTCATGTCGCGCTCGTAGGCCTCGATCATCTTCTTGACCATCTGGCCGCCGACGGAGCCGGCCTCGCGGGAGGTCAGATCGCCGTTGTAGCCCTGCTTGA
>CAKTEB010000055.1 GCA_934546685.1 uncultured Oscillospiraceae bacterium | reverse complement strand
CTCCCGCACGCCGGGGCGTTCCTCAGATCGAGGTCAAGTTCGACATCGACGCCAACGGCATCGTAAACGTCTCCGCCACCGATAAGGGCACCGGCAAGGAGCAGCACATCACCATCACCGCTTCCACCAACCTCTCCGAGGACGACATCAACAAGGCCGTCAAGGAGGCTGAGGAGTACGCCTCCCAGGATAAGGCCCGGAAGGAAGAGGTCGATACCCGCAACAATGCCGATCAGATCATCTACCAGTCCGAGAACACTCTGAACGAGCTGGGCGACAAGGTCAGCGAGTCCGAGAAGGCTCCCATCAAGGCCGCCATTGAGAAGCTCCGCGAGACCATGAAGGGCAATGACGTGGCCGCCATCAAGGCCGACACCGAGGCTCTGCAGCAGGCCTTCTACAGCATCTCCGAGAAGCTCTACCAGCAGCAGACCGCTCAGGGCGGCGCTGACGCTGGCGCAGCCGGTACCGGCTCCAAGGGCGACGACGGTGTGGTAGACGCCGACTACGAGGTCGTAGACGACGACCAGTAATAAGCAGTCTCTGGTGGAGGGCGGAGTTTCTTCGCTCTCCACCTATAGCTGTCTTTATACTGGGAAATAACGAGGTGAGATCATGGCAGACACAGAGAAAAGAGATTATTATGAGGTCCTGGGGGTCAGCAAGACCGCCAGCGACGATGAGATAAAGAAGGCCTACCGAAAGCTGGCCAAAAAGTACCACCCCGATCTGAACCCCGGCGATAAGGAAGCCGAGGCCAAGTTCAAGGAGGTGGGCGAGGCCTATGAGGTCCTGTCCGACTCCGACAAGCGGGCCCGGTACGATCAGTACGGCTTTGCAGGCGTGGATCCCAACTACGCCGCGGGCAGCGGCTTCGGCGGCGGCTATGGCGGCGGCTTCGGCGGGTTTGACGTGGATCTGGGCAGCATCTTCAACGACTTCTTCGGCGGCGGCGCCAGCTCCGGCAGCGCCCGGAGAAACGGCCCCCGGAAGGGCGAGAATGTCCGGGCCAGCGTGACGCTGACCTTTGAGGAGGCCGCCTTCGGCTGCGAAAAGGAGGTCACCGCCTCCCGGATCGAGGACTGCCAGAAGTGCGGCGGCTCCGGCTCTGCCGACGGCAGCGCCCCGGAGACCTGCCCCAGCTGCGGCGGCTCCGGCGTGACCCGTACCGTCCGTCAGACCCCCTTCGGGGCCATGCAGCAGCAGACCACCTGCTCCCGCTGCGGCGGCTCCGGCAAGATCGTCAAGAACCCCTGCCCCACCTGCCGTGGCAAGGGCAAGGTACGCAGAAACAAGAAGATCTCCGTGAAGATTCCCGCGGGTGTGGACAACGGCCAGGCTGTCCGCGTGGCCGGAGAGGGCTCTGTGGGTACCAGCGGCGGTCCCAAGGGCGACCTGCTGGTAGAGGTGGACGTTCTGTCCCATCCGATCTTTGAGCGGGACGGCAGCGACGTCCTCTGTGAGATCCCCATCACCTTCGTCCAGGCGGCCCTGGGCGGCGATCTGGAGGTCCCCACTCTGGATGGCAAGGTTCGTTACAACATCCCCGAGGGCACCCAGACCGGCACCACCTTCCGGCTCCGGGGCAAGGGCATCCCCGTGGTGGGCTATCAGAACCGCCGGGGCGATCAGTATGTGACCGTTACCATCGAGACCCCCAAGAACCTGAACAAGGAGCAGAAGGAGCTCCTCAAGAAATTTGCTGACGCCTCCGGAGAGGAGACCTACGCCAAGCGCAAGAGCTTCTTCGAGAAGGTCAAGGACAATTTCAAGAATATCTGATCCATAGGAGACCCAGTCTGCTCGGACTGGGTCTCTCTGCGCATCCCGCGAAGAATTTGTTCGTTTCTACAATTTTACGCCGGATTTCCATGAGAAATTTTTACGCGCATCCCTGTACAATCTTCGGGAATCCTGATATAATGTTACCATACAAGTTGAATAAATACTTTCACAGATTTGGAGCGTGAATTGTTTGTCTAAGCAATCTGCGATTATATGCCTGCCGGATGACCGGGACACCACCGGTCTGAAGCACCCGCTGATGCTTCAGACCATGACCGGCAGTCCCTTGCTTGCCTGGATGGTTCGTCTGATGCGTGACAGCGGCTATACCCAGTTTCTCCTGTCCTGTGACGACGAATTCCGGGATGCGGCGCTTGCCTGCTTCCCGGCTTCTGCTGTCCGGGCGGTGGGCCCTGAGCCTGGTGCTCAGGAGCTGAAGGATTTTCTCGCCGAGGCCGAGGATCAGCTGCTGGTAGTCACGACTCCGGCACTGCTGGGCGGCCGGGCTCTGGGAGCGGCAGATCCCGCGGCCCAGGAGGCCGAGGAGGCGGGGATGCCCGCTGGCTGCGGCTGCTATGTGGTCTCCGCTGAATCCATTTCTTCCGTGATGGATGCCGCCAACTTTGATCTTGCCCGGTTCGCCTCCGTGCTGGGCACAGAGCTCACCGAGGCCGATGGGGCCATGGCCATTTCCGATCCCGGCGCCGTGGCGGACTTTCAGGCGATCTTCAAAAAGCTGCGCAACTACTATCTCTATGCTGACGGCGTGGAGATCTGGGATTTTGACAACTGCTATGTGGGCCCCTTTGCGGAGGTGGCCGCCGGTGCGACTCTGATGCCCGGCACCATCCTCAAGGGCAATACCACCGTGGCCGCCGGCGCCGTCATCGGCCCCAACTCCCTGCTGGACAACGCCCAGGTAGGGGAGGGCTCCACCGTGAACGCCTCTCAGATCTATGATTCCACCATCGGCCAGCACACCAATGTGGGGCCCTTTGCCTATGTACGTCCGGGCTGCACCGTGGGTGACGATATCAAGGTGGGGGATTTTGTGGAGCTCAAGAACTCCACCATCGGCAACGGCACCAAGATCTCTCACCTCACCTATGTGGGCGACACGGATCTGGGCCAGCGCATCAACCTGGGCTGCGGCACCGTCACCGTCAACTACGACGGTAAGAGCAAGTACCGCTGCACCGTAGAGGACGACTGCTTCATCGGCTGCAACACCAATATGGTGGCCCCTGTGACCATCGGCAAGGGCAGCTATGTGGCCGCCGGCTCCACCATCACCGACAACGTCCCCGAGGGCTCTCTGGCCATCGCCCGGGAGCGTCAGACCAACAAGCCCGGCTGGGCCGACCAGCGTCGTAAGGAAGGAAAGCTGAAGTAAATTCTGGGGTCTCCCCTCCGAATAAAGAAAAGAGAGGTATAAAACATGTATTCTCACAGCAAGGACATCAAGATTTTCTCTGCCAACGCCAACAAGCCTCTGGCTGAGGCCATCTGCCAGCGCCTGGGCATGCCCATGGGCGACAGCGAGGTCAAGACCTTTGCGGACGGCGAGGTCTCCGTTTCCATCAACGAGACCGTGCGCGGCTGCGATGTGTTCGTGATCCAGTCCACCTGCAAGCCCGTCAACGACAGCCTTATGGAGCTGCTGATCCTCATCGACGCTCTGCGCCGCGCCTCCGCTGCCCGTATCACCGCTGTTATCCCCTACTTCGGCTATGCCCGCCAGGACCGTAAGGCCAAGGCCCGCGATCCCATCTCCGCCAAGCTGGTGGCCAACCTCATCACCACCGCCGGTGCTGACCGTGTGCTGACCATGGACCTCCATGCCTCTCAGATCCAGGGCTTCTTCGACATTCCTGTGGACAACCTGCTGGGCAACCCTGTATTTGTGAAGTACTATCTGGACAAGTTCCCCGAGGAAGTCCGTGAGAAGATGGTCGTCGTTTCCCCTGACGTAGGCTCCGTGGCCCGTGCCCGCGCCTTCGCCACCAAGGTCGGCATGAGCCTGGCCATCGTGGACAAGCGCCGTCAGAAGGCCAACTCCTGCGAGGTCATGAACATCATCGGCGATGTCCGTGACAAGGACTGCATTATCTTCGATGACATGATTGATACCGCCGGCTCCCTGTGCAACGCCTGCACCGCGCTCCGTGAGGTAGGCGGCGCCCGGAAGCTCTACGGCTGCGCCAGCCACGGCGTGCTCTCCGGCCCCGCGCTCCAGCGCATCGAGGACAGCTACTTTGAGGAGATCCGTATCCTCGACACCATTCCCATGCCCAAGGGCTACACCGGCGAGAAGATCAAGCAGCTCACCGTTGCCGACATGTTCGCTGAGGCCATCACCCGCATCGACGAGGAGACCTCCATTTCCTCCCTGTTCTGATGCTGTTTCGTTCTTCCTCAGACAGCGATTATTTAGTGGTGGGTCTCGGCAACCCCGGAAGCAAATACTGGAACACCCGGCATAACGTAGGCTATGCCGCACTGGACGCCCTGGCATCGAGCCTGGGCGTTCAGGTTGACCGGGTGAAATTTCAGGGGCTCACGGCGCAGACCACCCTGGAGGGCCATAAGCTGATTCTCCTAAAGCCCACCACCTATATGAACCTCAGCGGTCAGTCCGTCCAGGCTGCAGCCAAGTTCTATAAGATTCCCCCGGAGCGTATCGTCATTCTGTCGGATGATATTTCTCTGGAGCCCGGACGGCTCCGGGTTCGGAAAGGCGGCTCCGCCGGGGGCCACAACGGTCTCAAGAGCATCATTGCCTCGTTGGGCTCCCAGGACTTCCCAAGGGTAAAGATCGGCGTGGGCGCAAAGCCCCATCCGGACTACGACCTGGCCGACTGGGTACTGGGGGTATTCCCCTTAGACCAGAGAAAGGCCATGGAGGAGACCTACGCCCGGGCCGCCGAGGCCGCGAAGGTATTGATCCTCCAGGGCCCTGAGGCCGCCGCTAATCGCTTTAACGGCAAGTAATCACATAATTTGTCACCAAGGCTGCATCCATTCGGTTGCAGCCCTTGTGTGCTTTTCTGAAGGAGGCTCCGATGAATCTTCTCAATACCCTTTTGAAGGCTCTGCCGGAATATCAGGCTCTGAAGGCATATTCGGAGCAGAACATCCCCTGCGCCATCACCGGCCTGGGGGCCATCCACCGCGCCCATATGGCCGCCGCTCTGCACGAGGATACCGGACGTCAAATCCTGCTGGTATGCCAGGACGATCTGGCCACCGCCCGGATGGCCGAGGAGCTCTCCGGATTTCTGGGTGAGAAGCCCCCAGTGCTGCCCACCCGGGAGCTGAGTCTTCTGGGCGGCACCGTATCCCGAGGCTGGGAGCATCAGCGGCTGGCCATGCTCCAGCAGCTGACCCAGGGCGGCTATCCGGTGCTGCTGGCCTCCGCCGAGGCCCTGAGTCTTCGGACTATGCCCCCGGCGGTTCTGGGCCAGCACAGCGTGCGTCTGGTCACTGGCGGCTGCTATGCACTGGAGGAGCTGCTGGGAAAACTCACGGCCCTGGGCTATCGCCGCAGCACCCTGGTGGAGGGCGTGGGACAGTTCGCCCTCCGGGGCGGCATTCTGGACGTGTATTCTCCCGCCGCTCCGGCCCCTATCCGCGTGGAATTCTGGGGGGACGAGATCGACTCCATGGGCTATTTTGACGTGACCAGCCAGCGCCGGACGGAGAACGTCCAGGAGGCGCTGCTGCTTCCCACTGCCGAGGCTCTGCCAGAGCTCCATCCCGGCAGCAGGGAGGGTCTGGCCCGGGATATTGACGCGCTCCTTGCCCGGCAGAAGCGCCGGAAGCACAAGCATGAGGCCCTGATGGAGACGCTCCAGCAGGACGCCGAGGCCATCCGGGAGGGCGCGATCTTCTCGGGTGCGGACCGGTATCTCTCTCTCATCTACCCGGAATACGCCTGCGCTATGGACTACGTCTCCCCGGAGACCATCGTGATCTTCTCGGACCGCATGGCCGTAGAGCGCACCTTAGACAATCACTTGGACGAGCTGGGCCAGAGCCTGGATGCGCTGCTCCAAAACGGCACACTGGCCGGAGAGCTCTGTGATTTTTATAAAAACTTTGACGAGTTGTGCAACATTTGTGCCCCCCGCTGCGTCATTTATATGGATAACTTTTTATCCGCAGCATTTCCAGAGAGCCTTCCGCCCAAGGAGCTGCTGTCCGTAACGGTGAAGCAGCTGCCCTCCTACGGCGGCAGCCTGGATACCGCGGTCAGCGATCTGGCCCATTACCAGTCCTCGGGCTTCGGCGTGCTGGTGCTCTGCGGCGCAAAGCATCGGGCGGAGCTGCTGCTGGAAGCCCTGGAGGCCCGGGATCTCTCCGCCAGCCTCTGTTTTCCCCTGAAAAGCCTGCCCCAGCCGGGTCAGGTGCTGCTCACCGAGGGCTCGCTGGCCTCAGGCATGGAGTATCCCTCCCTAAAAATCGCCATCCTCACTGAGGGACAGCTCACCGCCCAGCCCAGGAAGCAGCGGCTGAGCCGCAAGAAGAAAAAGGCCGCCACCAACCGTCAAAAGCTGAATGCCTTTACGGATCTGTCCCCCGGGGATCTGGTGGTTCACGAGGCCCACGGCATTGGCCGTTTCTGCGGCGTCGAGCAGATGAAGCTCAGCGGCGTGGTCAAGGACTATATCAAGATCGCCTATCAGGGCACCGACGTGCTCTATGTCCCCGCCACGCAGCTGGACATGGTGGCCAAATATATCGGCGGCGGCGAGGATTCCAACGTGCGTCTGAGCCGTCTGGGCGGCGACACCTGGGAGAAGACCAAGCGCAAGGCCAAGGCCGCGGCCCAGGATCTGGCGGAGGGCCTCATTCAGCTCTACGCCCAGCGGAAGCGGCTGCCCGGCTATGCCTTTTCTCCCGACTGCCCCTGGCAGACAGAGTTTGAGGACAGCTTCCCCTACGCCGAGACCGACGATCAGCTCCGCTGCATCGACGAGATCAAGGCGGATATGGAGTCCCCCACACCCATGGATCGTCTGCTCTGCGGCGACGTGGGCTTCGGCAAGACCGAGGTGGCCCTCCGGGCCGCTATGAAGTGCATCATGGACGGCAAGCAGTGCGCCATTCTGGTTCCCACTACGGTTCTGGCCCAGCAGCACTATATCACCGCCAAGCAGCGTTTTTCCGGCTTCCCGGTGAACATTGACGTGCTGTCCCGGTTCCGAACCTCCGCTCAGCAGCGCGCCACCCTCCACGCCATGGCTGAGGGCACCGTGGATCTGGTGGTAGGCACCCACAAGCTGCTGCAAAAATCCGTGCGGTTCAAGAATCTGGGGCTTCTGATCGTCGATGAGGAGCAGCGCTTTGGCGTTACCCACAAGGAGCGCCTCAAGGAGCTCTCCCAGGGGGTGGACACCCTGACCCTGTCGGCGACCCCCATCCCCAGAACCCTGAATATGGCGCTCAGCGGTCTCCGGGATCTCTCCACCATTGAAGAGCCCCCCTCGGACCGCTATCCCGTTCAGACCTATGTCATTGAGCACGACTATGACATTCTGGCCAACGCCATCCGCCGGGAGGTGGGCCGGGGCGGCCAGGTCTATTACCTGCACAACCGGGTAGATTCCATTGGGCAGGAGGTGGCCCGGCTCCAGAAAAAGCTGCCGGAGGTGGCCTTCGGGGTTGCCCACGGCAAAATGAACGAGGAGGAGCTCAGCGATGTGATGCAGCAGATGGCCGACGGCGATATCCAGGTCATGGTCTGCACCACCATCATCGAGACCGGCATCGACATTCCCAACGCCAATACCCTCATCATCGAGGACGCGGATAAGCTCGGCCTGGCCCAGCTCCATCAGCTCCGGGGCCGTGTAGGCCGCAGCAACCGCCACGCCTACGCCTATCTCACCTTCCGCAAGGGCAAGGTGCTCTCGGAGATCGCGGAAAAGCGGCTGGGGGCTATTCGGGAATTCGCGGAGTTCGGCTCCGGCTTTAAGATCGCCATGCGGGATCTTGAGATCCGGGGCGCCGGCAATCTGCTGGGAGCTGAGCAGTCCGGCCACATGGTCTCCGTGGGCTACGACATGTATCTCCGGCTTCTGGAGGAAGCCGTGCTGGAAAAGCGCGGCGAGGCTCCCCAGGAGGAGAAGACCTGCTCCGCGGATCTCAATGTGTCCGCCAATATTCCAGAAACCTACGTCTCCTCCGGGGAGCAGCGGATGGATCTCTACCGCCGCATTGCCTCCATCCGTCAGGAGACCGACGCCGACGATGTCTTCGACGAGCTTATTGACCGCTACGGCGAGCCCCCGAAGCCCGTCACCGCCCTGGTAAATATCGCCCTGCTGCGCTCCAGAGCCGCGGCGCTGGGCATCCAGGACATCACCCAGAAGGGAAAGAACATCCATTTCTCTCTGCGAAATATCGATTTTGGCGCGGTCAGCGGCATCTGCGCGGATCCGGAGCTTAAAAAGCGGGTGCTGTTCTCCGCCGGAGACAGCCCCAAGCTGACCCTTTCCCTGGTCAGCGGCGAGGATCCCCTGAAGGTCTCCGAGCAGTTTGTTCGGAAATATTCGGGCTTCCGCACGGAAACCGGCGGCTAAAGCACTCGCCATTTCCCAGTGCCAAATTGTCTTATTTCAAGGAAAGCGATTGCAAATATTCTAAAACCACGGTATAATAGCTTCAAATACGGCAGAACGACCATCTGCCTCAAGTAAGGTGGAGATTACTATCAGTCTAAACAGCAACGACAAGGATAAGACGAAGGCCCCCGCTGGGAAGTCTTCTAACCATACCGCCCCCAAGCGCAGCGCCTCTGAGAATAGCGCCAAGGCAAAGCGTCCCGTCTCCGGCAAGGAGCCCACTGTTCAGCACGCCGCCTCCGGTCAGAGGCCCGCTGGGCAGAAGCCTGCCGCTCAGAAATCTGCGGGACAGAAGTCCTCTGCCCAGAAGAAACCCTCCGGTCAGCGTCCCGCAGGGCAGCGCCCCGCAGGGCAGAAGCCTGCCGGTCAGCGCCCCTCCGGTGCGGCTGCCGCAGCCCATCGGAAAAAGAAGCGCAAGGTGAGTCCCGCACTCATCACCCTGATCGTAGCGCTGGTCATTGCCATTGCGGTCTTTGCGGGTGTGGGCATCTATGCCATGCGGTATTCCAACTACAACAAGATCCTGCCCAATGTCTATGTGGCAGGGGTGGATGTAGGCGGCATGACCAAGGAGGAGGCCAAGAGCGCCAGCATGCTGGGCAGCAGTGTGGAGGAGTTGGTGGCGATGATGGTCTTCTCCGGCAGCAGCGGCTGGAGCTGATGGAAGAAATCCGTCTTGGCCTTTGGCTGCTCTGCCAGAGCCTCGATGATGAGATCCGCGTCCTTCACCGCGGCAGCCAGGTCGGTCTCATAGCGGAAGGTCTCATAGGCCTGATCCGCCCGCTGGAGCAGCGCGTCATAGTCCACTGTGGTGGGATCCTGGTTCATCACCAGACCGCGGCTGACGATGCCCTTGCCCCCTGCCTCCTTGGCAGCCTGGAGCTCGGAACAGTAGATATCGTGGAGCCGCTGGAGCTTGGGGCGGGCTCGGTCTACAGAGGCCTGGCTCCGGAGATAAGCGGTCACATGGAAGCCCGCATAGGCGCACTGATAGGCGATCTGGCTGCCCAGCACACCGGCGCCCACAATGGTAACGTTTTGAATCTTCATAATATCCTCCGATCCTCCGGCCCAGGGCCGGAACGATGTTTGTTTTCTGTATATCCTTATTATAGCAGGCGGCTCGGAGAATACTTAGAACAAACACTTAAAATGGGGGGAATACACTGTGCGTTTTGACAAAAGGAGCCGCCTGTTCAGGCGGCTCCTGGTCTACATTACTTGGATGCGGGATCCACGCCCGGGTCGTTTGCGGCGTTCTGCCCGCACAGGCGGCCCAGGGCCCAGGCCATGCCGATGGACACGCCGGGGATTGGGGTGGAATACTGGACGCCCCAGCGGCGGCCGCAGCAGTTGCCGGTGGCGTAGAGGCCGGGAATGGGCTCCTTGTCCATGTCCAATACGTTCTGGCGCTCATCGGTCCACAGGCCGTCCACAGTGGCCAGAAACTCGTTGCCGATCTGGGCGTGCCGCCGGAAGGCGTAGTAGGGCGGCTTGCACAGGGGCAGCAGGATCCGGGGATCCTTGCCGAAGTCCTCGTCCCGGCCGGTCTCGCAGAACTGATTGTACCGGGCGATGGAGGCAAGGAAGCTCTGCTTCTTCTGCCCGGTGAAGCCCAGCCTATCCGCCAGCTCCTCAATGGTGTCGGCGCAGAACATTCGCTCTTGGGGATCCTCCTTGGGGCCAGGCGGGGGCCCTCCGGGCCCGCCAGGTCCGCCGGGTCCGCCAGGCCCAACGGGTCCACCAGGGCCGCCGGGGCCGCCGGGCATCCCCTCCTCCATGCCGGGAGGCGGCGCGTGACGGCCATCTCCGCCGGGAGGCGTATGAACGGGCCGTGCGCTTAGGCTGCATCCCTCCGGCCCGGCCTCCCGGGCCCGGCGCATCAGATCCTGAATGGAGCGCATGTCATCGGGATTGGAGGCCCACACCGCATTATGCCCTGGGGCCTGATAGGTCAGCCAGTTCTCGAGATCGCTGTCGAATACCGAGGTCACATAGCCCTCCGGCAGCCGGGCGCCCTCTACCCCGGAGAGCACCGCGTCGCCGAAGCCCTCGTTGCAGAAGCGCCTGCCGTCCCGGTCCAGCCACACTGTGGCGGCGGTGCCGATGACCTGATTGGGGAAGAAGTAATTGGCACCCATGGTGGCGATGGGCCCGGGGGCCATGCGTCCGCCAGCCCAGACGCCCATGCGGATGCCGCTGCCGTCCTGGCCCCGCACTGAGGCAGTGACCACCTGCCCGGGCTTCTTCAGGGTGGCGATCTCGTCGCAGAGATCCTCCACCATTTCCGCATTCTTAGAGAAGTCTCCGGCGGCCAGGATCACAGCCTTGTTTGCGTTGATTTGGAGATAGCTTCCGTCCGGGCGCTGGCAGATCACGCCAGTGACCCGGTTCCCGGTCTTCAGCAGCTGCTGGGCCGTGAGCTCAAAGAGAAACTGGGCCCCGTGCTTTTCCGCCTCCTGCTGGTTCAGCCGGGCCACCTTGGAGAGACTGGCGATACCGGGGAATTCCGCGCAGCCGGGCCAGAATTTGAAGCCGGAGATATCCCCGGTGAAGTTTTTGTTGCCGGGCCAGTGGGTCACCACGATGGCATCTCTCTGCTCCTGGCTCAGGGGCTCGATCATCCAGTCGAAGGCCTGGCCGCTGGTGCGGGCGAACTGCATTACCAGCTTGGGATTGGAGCGGTTGTTGCTGCGAACCTGCCAGTCGTTCAGAAATTCGATCTCGTCCACATGGGGAATGCCCCGCTGCGCAAGAAACTGGGAGTTGATATGGCCCAGGTCATTGCCCACCGCGTGGAACAGCCGCTGCTTCTGCTTGTCGATGCCGATGACGCTGGCTCCGGCCTCGGCGGCGGCACGGGCGGCGGCGGTACCGGCATGGGCGCAGCCCACGACCACCACATCGGCAGTCAAGGTCTCCTGGATCAGGGCCGGGTCAATGGGCGCCGGAGGCTGCCGCCAGGGTGCGTTTGGATTTGGCATAGAGGATCCCTCCATCTTTTCGTTCTCGTAATATCTTAGCACCGGACGGCTGGGGGGGCAAGTAGCAAATCATGCGCATTGTGACAGCATGTGTACTGTATCAGATGCAAAAATGCGTTCTATTTCAGGGGGTGCGCGCATATACTTCTATGAGGTGGTACATATGAAACAGGGATCGGCCCTGGCGGCGGCCCTGGCGCTGCTGCTGGGCACCGTGGGACTGCTGACTGGAACCAAGGAGCTCCTCTCACCGGCCCGGGGACAGGCGGTCTCCGCGTGGCTGGCCCGGACGCAGTTGGGGGACATGGCAAAGGCCCCGGCGGAATCGACGCTGGTGCAGCTCCCGGGTGAAGCGGCGGCAGCGGAACAGACGGACAGCGCGGAGCGCGCGGAAAGTCCCCAGCCGGTGCCGGTGACGGAGATCCAGGAGGCCTGGGACGAGGAGGCACGGAAGACTGAGGCCCTGCCCCCATCCCCTTCCCCGGTGACAGTGGACGGGAACATCTCCCTGGAGATCCGCAACGAGACGGACTATCCGGTGGTATTCTCGGAGCTCCCAGCCCTGCCCGATGGTATGGATTTTAGTCAGGAGGCCCCGGTGATCCTTTTGATGCACACCCACGGCTCCGAGAGCTATCAGGATCCGGATACCTCCGGCTACCGCACAGATGACCCGGAGAAAAGCGTGCTGGCGGTGGCGGAGGCCATGAAGACGGTACTGGAGCAGCGGGGGTATGGCACCGTCCACGATGAGACCATCTGCGATGAGCCGGAGTTCACCGGGGCCTATACCCGATCCCGGCAGGTGATCCAGGACAATCTGGCTGCCTATCCCTCCATCCAGCTGGTGCTGGACGTGCACCGGGACGCGGTGGAGGATGAAAACGGCGACCAGATCCGTATGGCTTGCCAGCTGGGAGAGGAGACGGCGGCCCAGCTGATGCTGGTGGTGGGGACCGACGCCGGCGGTCTGGAACATCCAAACTGGCGGGAAAACCTCAGTCTTGCGGCGGTGCTCCAGGCAAGATTGGCGGGAAGCTATCCCGGCCTTATGCGTCCGGTGAATCTTCGGACGGAGCGCTTCAACCAGGATCTGGCCCCCATGGATCTTCTGGTGGAGGTGGGTTCCTCCGGGGATACACTGGAGGAGGCGATCCGCTCTGCCCAGGTTTTTGCCGGGGCTCTGGCGGATATTTTGGATCAGTACAGCGGTAAAAGTTCATAAAGCAGACACTGGAAATTCTACATTTTGACTAAAAGTATCTGTTGACGAACCATGTCTCTTTGTGGTATATTTACTTTAACAAAACAAGCCAAAAGGGTTTGAGTTTTTAGGGGGTATCTTTTGTGGATAACAGTTTTGACAAGTTGAACGATCAGTTCGCTGACAAGGCCAGAGGCGGATTTAAGTACTGGTTCTGGATGATCTTCTCTTACATTTTTGCCGTTCTGGGCGTTGTGGTGGGTATTTATGCGCTGCTGCCCGGCAATAACCGCTATCTGTCCCTGCTGACGCTGCTGTGCGGTGCTTTCGGCGCACAGGCCAACGCTTGGGCAAAGGGTACTCAGAACCGCAACAAGCCCCTGTTCGTGAGTTTCGTTGCCAACCTGGTGGTTGTGGCCTTTGCCTGCGTGATCCTGTACATCATCCTTCCCTATGTGAAGGGCTGATCGAAACAAGCTCAGAAGCCGTCCGTTTGGGCGGCTTCTTTTCTGCGTTTCGGGGTTGTTTTCCGGAGCGGCAGTGTGTAAAATAGAGCGTAAAGGAGGGGATGCCATGGATCGCAAGAAGCTGAAGATCCTCCCCAATCTGGCGAAAATGCTGTTCCAGCGGGTCGTCATGGTGGGTATCAGTATTCTGGCCCAGCTGGCGGTCTTTGTACTGATGATCTGGAAATTCAAGGATCAAAGCGATTGGTTTTATTGGGTACTGCTGCTGCTGAGCGTGGGCGCGACCCTGTTTATTATCAGCAAGAACACCAACCCGGCCTATAAGATCGCGTGGCTGGTGCCGATCTTGCTGTTCCCGGTGTTTGGCGGTATGTTCTATTTGCTGCTGGGCGGCAACCGATTGTCCAAGCGCCAGCGAAAGAAAATGAACGCCGTGGAACGGAATCTTCGGCGGCATCTGCCCCAGAATCCCGAGATCACCCGACGGCTGGAGGTGCAGAATCAGACTGCGGCGGTGGAATCCGCTTATCTCCAGCGGGTGGCGGGCTGCCCGGTCTATGAGAACACTGCTACCACCTATTTCCCCCTGGGAGACGTGGCCTTCCCGGCCATGCTGGAGGAGATGCGGAAGGCGGAGAAATATATCTTCTTAGAGTATTTCATCATCGGCCCCGGCGTCATGTGGGACAGCATGCTGGAGATCCTCAAGGAAAAGGCCGCCCAGGGCCTGGACGTCCGGGTCATGTACGACGATTTCGGCTGCATTACCCTGCTGCCCGCAGGCTACCGAAAGGAGCTGGAGGCCGCAGGGATCCGCTGCTGTGTATTCGAGCCCTTTATCCCGGTGATGTCCGCGCGCCTCAATAACCGGGATCACCGGAAGCTCCTGATCATCGACGGCAAGGTGGGCTTTACCGGCGGCATCAATCTGGCCGACGAATACATCAACCAGAAGGAGCGCTTCGGTCACTGGAAGGACAACGCCATTATGCTGCGGGGCGACGCGGTGTGGTCCATGACTGTCATGTTCCTGTCCCTGTGGGACTATGTGTCTGGGGCCGGCGACACCATCGCCCATTTTCTGCCCCCGGAGCCGGATGCCCAGGGCCGGGGCTATGTGCAGCCCTACACTGACAACCCCCTGGACGATGAGCCTGTGGGCGGCTCCCTGTATGAGACCCTGATCCACCGGGCCAACCATTCGGTGTATATCATGACGCCCTATCTGATTCTGGACTACGGCATGAACGAGACCCTGTGCAACGCTGCCAAGACCGGCATCGATGTCCGCATCATCACGCCCCACATCCCTGACAAATGGTATGTCCATACCCTGTCCCGGGCCCATTATGAGCAGCTGGTGAAATGCGGCGTGAAGGTCTATGAATACACCCCGGGCTTTATCCATTCCAAGGTCTTTGCGGTGGACGGCCAATTCGCCACCGTAGGCACCATCAACCTCGACTACCGGAGCCTGTACCTCCACTTTGAGGACGGCGTGTACCTCTATGGCGCAGATTGCGTGGGGGATATCTACCGGGACTTCGCCGAGACCTTTGCGGCCAGTCAGGAGATTACTCTAAAGGAGTGCCAGGCGGCCAGCCCCATCGTCCGGCTGATGCGGGCGGTACTGCGCCTACTGGCTCCGCTGATGTAACGAAAATAGACACGAAAAATCCCACCTGCACGAGCCATGCAGGTGGGGTTTTTCTTGTTAGCCGATTCCCTCGTCCCCCTGAGGTGTTTCAGGAGCAGGCGCCTCCGTGGAGGGCGTCTCAGGGGTGGACGTTCCGGGCGTAGGAGCCTCGGTTGTAGGCGTCTCAGGGGTAGGCGTTTCAGGGGTCGGAGTAGTGGCGGGCGTAGGCGTAGCCGTGGGCGTCTCAGAGGGAGACGGGGAGGGAGATTCGCTGGGCTCCGGAGTGGCGGTGGGCGTATAGTTGCCGCCGTAGACAACCTTGTCGCGCTTGCTGTACTTGCTGGTGCCCAGGCCGCCCAGGTTGTCCAGGTCGGCGGTGGAATCGGTACGGATCAGATTACCGTCAGAATCATAGACATAGCGGACAATCTCATAGGTGTAGCCGGTGTAGCCGCTCTGGTTGTCGCCGGAGCCCTCTTTGGTGATGGTCTCAAAGGGCTCGGTGGCCACCTTGGTGCTCTCGATCTTCACGGTGTAGTGGTTCTCGTCGGTGCCTACCAGGGCGATGTTTACTCTGCCGCCGGATACGCTGGCGTCAATCCGCAGGGGAAAGTTGGTGCTGTTCTTGAACTGGAAGTCTACGCTGCCCCAATACACGGTGGCGTCTAGGCCGCCGGGCACATAGGAGACGAAGAACATATGGGGTTCACGATGCACGATCTCCAGATCCGCATACATGGCGCAGTAGTAGATGGTAGAGGCCACCTGGCAAATGCCGCCGCCCAGAGCGGGCTTGGAGTCGCCGGAGATATAGATGACGCCCTCCTGATAGCCTTTCTCGGCGGTACGCTCACCGACGGTGCCGTTGAAGGAGAAGGTCTCGCCGGGCTGGAGCACGGTGCCGTCGATGGCCTGGCAGGCCAGCCGCAGGTTGGTGGTACGGCCGCCGGCGGAGGCGTCATAGACAGAGCCGTAGGAGGCCAGGGTGTCGGAGAACAGGACAGACTGGAGATATTCCTTGGTAATGGAGGGGGCGGTCTCCTCGAAGGTGAAGGTCAGGGTGTCGCCAGCGGCGGCCATGGCCAGTTGCTGGTTGGCCTCGTCCAGAGGCGTGGTGGGGGTAAAGCCGGACACGCCC
>CAKTEB010000054.1 GCA_934546685.1 uncultured Oscillospiraceae bacterium | reverse complement strand
ACGAGGTGCTGATCCCGGAGCCCAGCTTTGTGTGCTACGGGCCCATGGTGTCTCTGGCCTCCGGCGTGCCGGTACCGGTAAAGCTGACGGCAGACAATGAATTCCGCCTGAGCCCGGAGCAGCTTTTGGGTGCTCTGACGGACAAGACCAAGCTTCTGGTGCTGCCCTATCCCTCCAACCCCACCGGCGGGATCATGGAGCGCGAGGATCTGGAGGCTCTGGCCCCGATTTTGAAGGAAAAAGGCATTATGGTGCTCTCGGACGAGATCTACGCGGAGCTCACCTACGGTCAGAAGCATGTGTCCATGGCAAATCTCCCGGAGATGTACGACCAGACCATTGTGGTCAACGGCATGAGCAAGTGCTATTCCATGACCGGCTGGCGGCTGGGCTATGTCTGCGGCCCCAAGGAGCTCATTGCCCAGATGACCAAGATCCACCAGTACGCCATTATGTCCGCCCCCACCACCAGTCAGTATGCCGCCGTGGAGGCTCTGCGGAACGGGGACGGGGACATCGAGGCCATGAAGGAGGAGTACGACGCCCGGCGAAGATACCTGGTGCAGGGGCTCCGGGATCTGGGCCTTGACTGCTTTGAGCCAAAGGGCGCCTTCTATGTGTTCCCCTGCATCCGTTCTACCGGGCTTACCTCTGAGGAATTCTGTGAGCAGCTGCTGCTGAGCCAGAAGGTGGCCTGCATCGCGGGCAACGCCTTTGGAGACAGCGGCGAGGGCTTTGTGCGGATGTGCTACGCCGCCAGCATGCACGACCTTCAGGAGGCCCTGCACCGGATTGGTCTTTTCCTTGACACGTTAAAGTAAATACATGTATAATGTAGGGACAGGGACATCACCCTGTCCCTTTTGACTGGATGCTAATGATAAGGAGCGAACCTATGATGCACAACTGCTTTCAGGCGGCGGATATTCTGATCCCCCAGCATATTTCCATGACAAAATGGTCCTGTGTGGCCTGCGACCAATATTCCTCCCAGGTGGAGTATTGGGATCGGGTACGGGATTTTGTAGGGGACGCGCCGTCCACCTATCATATGATCTTCCCGGAGGCCCTGCTGCGCCAGGGTGCCGGAAAGGAGCGTATTGACGCCGGACACCAGCACATGCAGGAATACCTGGACGCGGGCATTCTCCATACCTTCCGCAGGAGCTTCATCTATGTGGAGCGCACCATGGTCTCAGGCAAGACACGCCGGGGCCTTATGGGCGCCATTGACCTGGAGGAGTATGATTTCCATCCTGGTGCGCCCGCCCATATCCGGGCCACCGAGGGCACCGTTCAGGAGCGGATCCCTCCAAGAATGGAGCTGCTCCGGGGCGCGGCTATGGAGCTGCCCCATGTGCTGCTGCTCTGCGACGACAAGAAGGACGGGATTCTCTCTGCCGCCAAGGAGGCCGCAGGGGAGAAGCTCTACGACTTTGACCTGATGGAGGACGGGGGCAGGATCCGTGGCTGGCTGATCTCCGGCCTGGGCGTTTCCCTGGTGAACAGCGCCGTATCCGCCTATATCGCCGCTACAGAAGCCGCCCAGGGAGGCGGCAGCACCATGAGCTTCGCGGTTGGCGACGGCAACCATTCTCTGGCGGCAGCCAAGGGCTGCTGGGAGGAGCTGAAGCCCACCCTCACCAAGGAGGAGCGGATCTCTCATCCCGCCCGGTATGCCCTGGTGGAGCTGGAAAATGTTCACGACGACGCCATTGAGTTTGAGCCCATCCACCGGGTGGTCAAGGGCGACAAGCTGGAGCTTCTCATGGATCGGCTGCGGGCCAAGTCTCAGGAGGGCGGCTACCCGGTGACCATGGTTACGAAGGCTGGTCGGGAGACTGTGTATCTGCCCCGGCAGGAGAGCCCCCTGGCTCTGGCGATTTTACAGCCCATGCTGGATCAGTTCGCCGCGGAGACCGGGGCTACCATGGACTATATCCACGGGGAGGACGTGACCGTTGCGCTTAGTCAGGCGGAAAACACCCTGGGCCTGATCCTGCCGGGCATGGAGAAGGATTCTCTGTTCCCCGGGGTGCTGGCCGGCGGTGTACTGCCCAGAAAGACCTTCTCCATGGGCCACGCCAACGAAAAGCGCTACTACTTAGAAGGGAAGATGCGGAGATGATTAGACTGTCCGGCATTGCCCACGCCAAGCTGAACCTGACCCTGGACGTGCTGGGCCGGCGGCCCGACGGCTATCATGACCTCAAAATGGTCATGCAGGAGATCACCCTGGGCGATGCTTTGGAGATCGAGCTGGGCACCGGGGAGCCCTGGAGTATGACATGCTCCTCCGGCGACCTGCCCTGTGACGACACAAACCTCTGCATCAAGGCGGCACGGCTGTTCTTCCAGGAGACAGGCATTGACTGCGGTGGACTGCGGATCCATCTCAACAAGGTCACGCCCTCCTGCGCCGGAATGGGCGGCGGCAGCGCCGACGGAGCCGCCGTGCTGCGGCTTTTATGGTCGCACTATGAGCGGCCCATTCCGGAGGAGGCGCTGTTCTCTATTGCGGAGCAGGTGGGCTCTGACGTTCCCTTTACACTGTTGGGCGGTACCGCTCTGGCAGAGGAGAAGGGGCAGATTTTGACCGCTCTGCCGCCCATGCCCCAGTGCCATCTTGTGATCTGCAAGCCCGCGTTCCCTATCTCCACCCCGGCGCTGTTCTCCGCCATCGATCAGGCGGAGATCCTGGCACGGCCCAATACCGAGGCCATGGTAGAAGCTCTGGAGCGCCAGGATCTTGCGGTGATCGCGCATCTTCTGTCCAACGTCTTCACTCCGGTGGTGGCTCAGGATCACCATGAGATCGCCGACATCCGCGATACCATGCTGTGCTCCGGGGCCCTGGGCGCGGAAATGACGGGCTCCGGCCCCACGGTCTTCGGCATCTTTACGGAGCCCGCCCTGGCGGCGGCCTGCCTGACCCGGCTGAAGGGCCGCTATCCCGACACGTTTATGGCACGGCCTGTATAAAATTCGTCAGCACCGTCTATGATTTGGCTAGATTCCAAACATAGGCGGTGTTTTTCTATGAAAAAATCATGTATCTGCGTGGAAATGGGGCTTTTGCTGTTGTTGTCTCTGCTGTTTTCTGTGGCCACGGGACTGGAACGGCAGCAGCAGCGGATCTCCGACAGCCTGGTGCGGCTCCATGTGGTGGCGGCCTCCGACAGTCGGGAGGATCAGGACATAAAGCTCCAGGTGCGGGATCGGGTCCTTTCCCAGGCGCAGGACATTCTGGTGAATGCGGAAACCCGGGATCAGGCGCTGATTCTTCTCTCCGGCCGGCTGGATGCCCTAACAGAGACGGCTAATCAAACGCTCACTCAGCTGGGCAGCCAGGATCGGGCCCAGGTGACGCTGAAGCGGGAACTGTTCGGTACCCGGTATTATGAGGACTTCACCTTGCCAGGTGGCTATTACGAGGCTCTGCGGGTGACCATCGGCCCCGGGGAGGGAAAAAACTGGTGGTGCGTGGTCTATCCCCAGCTCTGCATGGCCGCCGTGGAGGAGCAGGCCGTCCCCGCCATGGGCAGCCTGTCCCAGTCCGATTCGATGCTGCTGGAGGCGGGGGAGACCCGTTTCCGCTTCCGGTGTCTCGAGCTGCTGGAGGATCTGCTGGGGTATTTTCGGGCCAGGGACGGCGGCATTCCCACTTCCGAATGACCCCGAAATATGGTATACTGATGGGAGACTATCAAAGGAAGTGAGATCATGCTGACGTTGATCCTGGGCCGGGGCAAATCCGGCAAAACCAGATTGCTGCTGGAGAAGGTCAAGTCCTGCGGCTCTGCCGCCATGGCCAGCCGCATCGTGATCGTGCCGGAGCAGCTGAGCCATGAGACCGAGCGGCTTCTCTCGGAGCTCTGCGGCGACGCCATCAGCTATGTATCCGAGGTTTTGAGCTTCACCCGGCTCTATGACCGAGTCTGCTCCGTCTCCGGCGGCGGCGCAAGAGCTGTGCTGGATCAGGGAGGACGGATCCTGACTGCCCGTCAGGCGCTGGAGGGCATCCGTCCTCAGCTCAAGGTCTTCGCCTCGGCGGCTGGCCGACCGGAATTTTTAGGCAGTATGGTCAGCATGATCGATGAGCTGAAATCCTATGGCGTGACTCCCGCCGTCCTGGGAAATGCCGCCCAGGAAACCACGGGACTGTTTTCTGAAAAGCTCCGGGAGCTGGCCCTGATCCTTGGGTCCTATGAGGCTGCCTGCGCTCAGGGGGCCGGAGACCCCAGAGACCATCTGACGCTGCTGCGGAAATACCTCCTGCGGGGAGATTACGCCCAGGGCAGGAGCTTCTTCGTGGACGGCTTCACGGATTTCTCCGGGCAGGAGCTGCTGGTGCTGGAGGCGCTGCTGCGGCAGGGCTGCGATATGACCATCACTGTGCCCTGGGATCCGGAGGATCCGCTGTTTGCACCGGGACAGGAGACTGTGGCGGCGCTGATCCGGATGGGGGAGAGCGTCGGGGTTGACATACATAGGATCGACGCCGATTACCACCGCCCGCTGCCGCAGTCCCTGGCGCTTTTGGAGCGCAGACTCATGGGCCACACCCCGGAGCAGCTTGAGGCCCAAGACGGCGCCGTCCAGGTCATCGCCGCGGGGGATCCCCTGGAGGAATGCCGGGCCTGCGGCGCGATCCTGCGGAAGCACGCCATGGAGGGCGCGCGCTATCGGGATATGGCTGTCTGCTGCGGCAGTGAAAGCGTCTATGGGCCGCTGCTGGCCCAGGTGCTTGCGGAGCTGGAGGTACCCTTGTACCGGACGGAGAAAAAGCCGGTGCTGGCCCACCCGGTGGCACGGTTCCTGCTGCTGGCCCTGGAATGCGCCGCCGAGGGCATGGAGACGGAGACCGTCCTGGCCTACCTCAAAACCGGCTATCCCGGCCTGGAGCCGGATCAGCTGGATGCTCTGGAGAACTATATCATCACCTGGGGCCTCCGGGGCAGCCGCTTTTTCGCCCCCTTTACCATGCATCCGGACGGCTTAGACGGCCGCGTCAACGCACGTACTTCTGAGCGGCTTCAAGCGCTTTCTCAGTGGCGGGATCAGAGCTTGGGGCCCCTGAAAGCGCTGTCCACAGCCCTCCGCAGCACCATGAATGTCAGCGGTCAGCTGCGTGCGCTCTATGATTTTCTGCTGGAGACCCATATCTATGAAAAGCTGGAGCGCCAGGTATCGGAGGAGACCCACGGGGGCGATCTAGAGGCGGCCCAGGAGACTGCCCAGATCTGGAGCATCCTGCTGGAATGCCTCCAGCAGACGGCCAGCGTGCTGGGCAAGCTCAGCCTCAAGAGCCATGAGCTGCTGCGGGTGCTGGAGCTGGCACTGGGCCAGTATCAGGTGGGCACCATTCCCGCGGTGCTGGATGCGGTGAGCTTTGGCTCTGTCAGCTCCATGCGCGGGAAGGAACCAAAGATCCTCTGCGTACTGGGGGCCAATCAGGGACTGATGCCCCAGGGGGCCTCCGGCGGCAGCTTGCTCTCTGAAGCAGAGCGCCGCAGTCTCCGTGAGCGCTTCCAGATCACCCTGGCCCCGGACGACCAGGGCACACTGCAGCGGCAGCTTTTGGAGCTCTATGGGGCCTTTACCGCCCCCACGTCCCGGCTCTATGTGCTCTATGCCGCCGGAGGAGTGGAGGATCCCCAGCCCTGCTTCCTGGTGGATCGGCTCAGGAGCATTTTCCCGGGCTGCGACAGTGCTGCGCCCATGGCCACAGGCCTGAGCCCCAGAGCCGCCGCCCAGCTGTGTCTCAGCGCAACGGCGGAAAACGGCGGGATCCCCCTTGCTGCCGCCATCTCCAGGGCCGCCCATACCGTCCCCGGCCTGGAGCATTTTATCCAGCAGGGGAGACTCTGGGCCCAGCCTCGGGATACCCAGGTATCTGAGCCGGTGGCCCGAAAGCTCTTTGGGGATCCCGTGGGCCTCAGCGCCTCGAAGCTGGATCAATTCGCTGACTGCCCTATGAAATTTTTCATGCAGTTCGGCCTCAAGGCCATGGTTCGCAAGGAGAGCACCTTTGACGCCTCCGAATTCGGCACCTTTGTCCATTTCATCCTGGAAAAGTCCGTGCCGGAGCTGGTACACGCAAATCATGCGCTGGATCCGTCGGAGAGCCTCCAGCTGGTAGCGAGCCACATGGAGGACTATCGAAAGGATCGGCTCTCCAGGGTGGAGCAGACCTGCCGCCAGGATTATCTGCTGGATCGGAACAGCCGTGAGGCGGCGCTGCTGATACAGGAGATCTCCAAGGAGCTGCTGACCACGGACTTTATCCCCTGCGAATATGAGCTACACATTGGCGGCGATCACGCAGATGTGCCGCCCCTGACGATACAGGGCCGCAAGGGCCGAGGCGCTCTCACCGGCATGGTGGACCGGACAGATCTGTGGCACGGGCCCGACGGCGACTATATCCGGATCATCGACTACAAAACCGGCAAAAAGGAGTTTGATTACACAGCTCTGAACGGCGGCTCCGGCATGCAGATGCTCCTGTATCTCTTTACCCTGACCTCCGCCGGAATCCCGGGGCTGAGTCAGCGGCCCAAGCCCGCGGGTACGCTTTATTTCCCGGCCAGCCGGGCCTATCAGGCCGTGTCCAGCCCGACAGATCCCAGTGCCCAGGAGAAGCCCAAATCCCGCAGCGGCGTTGTGCTGGGGGAGGACGCAGTGCTGGAGGCTATGGAGCATGGCGGCAGCTATCAGTATCTGCCGGTGCGCAAAACGAAAAACGGTCTGGGCAATTACGTCCTCTCAGCCCAGCAATTCGCGCTGCTGGAGCGGTATGTCCGGGAGCGTATGGCCAAGGTCACAGATGAGATCCTATCCGGTAATCTGGGGCCCAAGCCATTTTATCGGGGCGCGGCCCACGATCCCTGCACATACTGCGACTACGGTGCGGTCTGCCAGAAGGATCCCAGCTTCCGAAAGAGCTGCTATCAGGCTCCCGTCAGCGCAAAACAGTTTTGGGAGCTTCTCCAGGAAGGAGAGACAGAAGAATGACGAAATTGAATCTCACGCCCCAGCAGGCAGCGGTGGTCAATGATCGGGGCGGCACGCTGCTGGTCTCCGCCGCGGCGGGCTCCGGCAAGACCAAGGTGCTGGTGGATCGGGTGGTGAGCCAGATCCGCAATGAGGGAAAGAACATCAATGAATTCCTCATCATCACCTTTACCAACGCCGCCGCCTCGGAGCTCCGTGGAAAGATCTCCGCAGCCCTGTCCCAGGCCCTGTCGGAGGATCCCGGGAATCGGCACCTGTCCCGTCAGCTGGAGCTTCTGCACCTGGCGCAGATCTCCACGGTACACGCCTTCTGCGGCGCGCTGATCCGGGAGTACGGCTACCTGCTGGAAGTATCCTCGGATTACACCATGCTGGAGGAGCCCCGGCGGGACGAGATCTTGTCTCGTCTGGTCTCCGACCTGCTGGAGGAGCAGTATCAAAAGATGACCCCGGAATTCCAGCGCTTAACGGACACCCTGGGGGCTGGCCGAAACGATAAGGATCTGGAGAAGTGGATCCTCAGGCTCATGGAAAAGATGCTCACTCAGCCGGATCCCAAGAAATGGCTCCGGGAGCTCACCCTAAATCTTCCGGAGGATCAACCCCTGGAACAGAGCGTATTCGGAAAGATCCTCATCGACGATACCCGGCAGAAGCTGGGCTGGGCCATAGAGCGCCACGATTGGGCCATCTCTCTGCTGGAAAACGACGACCTGCTGGGGCCCAAATATCTGCCCGCCTACATAGCGCACCGGAAAAGCCTGGAGACCATGCTACAAAGACTGGATCAGCCCTGGGATCAGCTGGCCGAGGCGCTCACCATGGAGTTCATGTCCTTTCGAGCACCGAAGAACTACCCGGACGAGGACCGCAAGCGGGTCATCAAGGCGATCAAGGACGATACCAAGGATCTTCTGGATACTTTATCCAGGCGCTTCTCCCGGCCCCAGGCCGAGCTCATCGCTGAGCAGAACGATATGGCCCCGGCCCTGTCCTGCCTAAGGGATCTCACCGCGGAGCTGGAGCGCCGGTTCTCCGCCGAAAAGCGCCGGAAAAATCTCATGGACTTCTCGGATCAGGAGCAGCTGGCCATTCGGCTGCTGACCGACGGGAGCGGAAGTCCCTCCGCCGTGGCCCGGGAGGTCTCGGAGCGGTTCACGGAGATCATGGTGGACGAGTACCAGGACTCCAACCGGATCCAGGAGCTGATCTTTACCTCCATCGTCCGGGGCCGGGACGAAAACCGGTTCTTGGTTGGGGACGTGAAGCAGTCCATCTATGGCTTCCGGCAGGCGGAGCCGGAGCTGTTTTTAGAGAAATACGAAACCTATCCGCCAGCGGCGGAGGCCGCGGCAGGGCAGAGCCGAAAGCTGGTGCTGTCCATGAACTTCCGCAGCCGCCCGGAGATCCTGGAGGCGGTGAACCACACCTTTTCCGGGATCCTCAGCCCGGAGACCGGAGATCTCAGCTACGGCCCCGATGAGAGCCTGTATCCGGGTCTCAAGGAATATCCCCAGAACGGTCAGCCCCATGTGGGCCTGACCGTATTATCCCTGCCCAAGCAGAAGGGGGACGCCGAGGAGAACGAGCAGAGCAAATATCAAAAGGAGGCCGCCTGGGTGGCCGCAAAGATCGTCTCGCTGCTCCACCGCCAGCTTCCGATCCGTGACGGTGACAGGCTCCGGCCTGTGCGGCCCAGCGATATTGCCATTTTGTTCCGAACACGCTCGCCCATCAGCGTTTATCAGCGGGCCCTCAGCAAGGTCGGCGTTCCCATTGCCGCGGGAGGCGGAGAGGATCTGTTCTCCGCGCCGGAGGTGCAGGTGCTGCTGAATCTCCTGCGAGTGCTGGACAATCCCCATCAGGACGTGCCGCTGCTGGCGGTACTGTGCAGCCCTCTGTACCGGATCAGCAACGATCAGCTGGGCCAGGTGCGGGCTGCCAGCTCTCAGGATCGGTTCTACGATGCCATGCGGGAGTGCCCGGAGACCTGGTGCCAGGAGGTGCTTGCCTCCCTCAGCGCCCTGCGGGACAAGGCCGCAAAGACCTCCGCAGACGATCTGACCTGGCAGCTCTTAGAGGAGACCGGTCTGCTGGACGCCTACAGCGCCATGGACGGAGGCGATGTGCGCCGGGAAAATCTGCTAAAAATTTATGATACCGCCAGATCTGCCGCCGGAGGCCAGTATCTCTATCTCTATGAGTTGCTGCGCACCCTGGACCGCATGGAGGCGGCGGGGATGGAGTCGGAGAGCCAGGGCAGCGAGGGAATTACCCTGACCACCATCCACAAATCCAAGGGGCTGGAGTACCCGGTGGTGTTTCTCTGCGACCTGTCCCGGAAGTTCAATTTCAGGAGCCTGTCCGATCCGGTGCTGCTGGACGGCGACTTAGGCCTGGGGGTAAAAATCGTGGATACCGAGCATCGGATCCGCTATCCCGGTTTGCTTTTTGACGCCATGCAGGTAAGGCAGCGCCATAGCTATGTGGCGGAAGAAATGCGCATTCTCTATGTGGCCATGACCCGACCCAAGGACTATCTGTTCATGACCTATGCCACCGGCGAGGGCGTCGCCTTCCTGCAAAAATTATTGCCCGGTGCCGGAATGCCCTGCGCCTCCTGGGCCGCGGCCAGCGCCGGATCCCTGGGAGACTGGGTGCTCTTGTCTGCCCTCAGCCGGATCGAGGCCGGGGAACTGTTTGAGCTGTCTGGACGGCCTCAGTGCCAGCTGACCGTATCGGACTATCCCTGGGAGGTAAAATGGGAGACTCTGGAGGAGCTGCCGGAGGCCCATTACAGCCCAACTACGGATGCCAAGGACGGCGAGTCCCCAGCCATTCCATCGCCGGAACAGTTGATCCATGCCATGACCTGGCAGTATCCCCATGCTCAGGCCACCAAAACGCCCTCCAAGCTGACAGCCACCCAGCTCAAGGGACGCAGCAAGGATCAGGAGGCCCAGGAGAATGCCCCGGCGGCCCAGCGTGCTCCATCACTGCTCCGCCCGGACTTTATTTTGGAGCAGCAGGGTCTCACACCTCAGGAGCAGGGCACCGCTGCCCATCTGTTCCTGCAATACGCCAGATTTCAGGGCCTTGACACCCCGGACGGCGTGGTGGAGGAGCTGGATCGGATGGTGGACGAATTCTATCTCACCGAGGCTCAGGCTCAGGCTGTGGATCCCCAGGCCATTGTGACCCTGTTCCGCTCGCCCCTGGGTCAGCGGATGCTGGGGGCCACAGAGCTGGTGCGGGAGTTCAAATTCTCTCTGCTGACCCCGGCAGAGGAATTCTACCCCGGTCTTGAAAACGAGCAGGTCCTGATGCAGGGCGTGGTGGACGCGGCCATCATCGATCCGGAGGGCATCACGGTCATCGACTTTAAGACGGACCGGGTCTCCGCCGACGGCGTGACTGCCAGAGCCGAGCACTATCGGGGCCAGCTGACCACCTACAAAAGGGCTCTGGAGCGGATCTTCCGCAAGCCCGTATTGGAGACTGTATTGTACTTTTTGAAGCCTGGAAAGGAGGTATCCCTATGATCTCTGGCGTGATTTTTGATATGGACGGATTGATGATCGACACAGAGCGGCTCTGCGTGGAGCTCTGGTGTCAGGTGCTGGTGGAGCAGGGGATGCCGCCCCACCGGGAGCTGGCCCTCCACTGCATGGGACTGGATCACGGGGCCATGCGCAAGTACTTAGGCGAGATGCTGGGGGGCTTCGACTATATGGCGGCCCTAAGCGAGGTTGGGCGGCGCTCCGAACAGTATTGCCGAGAACATGGCGTTCCGGTCAAGCGGGGACTCTATGCGCTGCTTCACTTTCTGGATACTATGAAAATCCCCTACGGTGTGGCCACCTCCACCAGAGGCGAAAACGCCCGGCGGCGGCTCAGAGATATCGGCGTGCTGGATCATCTGTCCGCCCTGATCACCGGGGATATGGTCACCCACGGGAAGCCCCAGCCGGAGATCTTCCAAAGGGCCGCCGAGGCATTGGCGCTTCCGCCTGAGCGGTGCCTGGTTCTGGAGGATTCACCCCATGGCATTCTGGCGGCCCACGGCGCGGGGTGCCTGCCCATGATGATCCCGGATCTCCAGGAGCCGAGGCCGGAGATCCTGCAAATGCTGCACGCCCGAGGAGACAGTCTCTATGATGTGATCCCTGTGCTCCAGCAGAGCATTTTTGGATAGCATTTTTCCATCCAGTATGGTATCATAGCCCGGAGAAAGGGGAATCACCCAAATGTCAAACGCAAAACTCATTCTGGCGCCCATGGCCGGAGTCACCGACCTGGCATACCGCACGCTTGCGGCCGAGATGGGAGCCGATGTGACCGTCACAGAGATGGTTTCCTCCCGGGCCCTGTGCTATGGCGACAAAAAGACCGCCAGTCTGCTGGGCAAGACTCCCACGGGCATCTGCGGCGCGCAGATCTTCGGCAACGATCCGGAGTTCATGGCGACAGCTGCCCAAAAGGTGTTGGAGATCAGCCCTGTGGACTTTATCGATATCAATATGGGCTGCCCTATGCCCAAGATCTCCGGAGCCGGAGATGGGGCGGGACTTATGAAGACCCCGGAGCTGGCCGTGGACATCGTCCGGGCGGTGAAGGAGGCCGTAGACGTGCCAGTGACCGTTAAAATGCGGAAGGGATGGGACAAGAGCCATGTGAACTGTGTGGAGCTTAGCCAGCTGGTGGAGCAGGCAGGGGCCTCGGCGGTGGCGATCCATGGCCGAACCCGAGTCCAGCTCTACACCGGCAAGGCCGATTGGGACTGCATCCGTGAGGTCAAGCAGGCGGTGTCCATTCCTGTGTACGCCAATGGCGACGTGGACTCCCCGGAGGCAGCCCTGCATATTTTGAAATACACCGGTGCTGACGGCGTTATGGTGGGCCGTGCAGCCTTTGGAGATCCCTACCTGTTCCAGCAGATCCGGGCGGCCTTGGACGGAAAGGACATTCCACCCCGTCCGCCCCTGGCACAGAGAATGGATCTGGCCCAGCGGCAGTTTGAGATCGCCCTGGCCGACAAGGGGGAGCATATCGCCTGTCTGGAGGCCCGAAAGCACCTGTGCTGGTATCTCCACGGGGTGCCCCACGCCAGCTATTACAAGAAGGACATCTCCGGGGTGTCCACAAAAGAGGATGTTTACCGGCTCATTAAGCTGGTGAAACGAGATTTGAGGTGAGGATTTGGACGAACAGGAGCTGATCCAGCGGGCGGGGAAGGGCCAGGAGAGTGCCTTTGAGCAGCTGGTCAAAACCTATGAAAAGCCGGTCTATAATCTCTGCCTGCGGATGTGCGGAGACCGGGACGAGGCCTTTGACCTGGCCCAGGAGACCTTCCTCAAGGCCTGGCACGCCATCTCTCTGTTCCAGGGGGAGAGCAGGTTCCAGACCTGGCTCATGCGCATCGCCTCCAACACCTGCCTGGACTATTTGCGAAAGAAAAAGCGGCGGAATCTGGTGTCGTTGACAGAGCTGGACGATGAGAGCCAGCCCGTCGAGCGTCAGATCGCCGACTATGAGATGGATCCGGCTGTTTTGGCAGAGCGTGCCCAGGATCATCAGGCAATCCGGGACGCCATGGATAAGCTGCCGCCTAATGACCGGATGATCCTGTCCATGCGGGCCATCCAGGATATGAGCTATCAGGAGATCGGCGATGCCCTGGAGCTTCAGCCCGGTACGGTAAAATCCCGGATCGCCAGAGCAAGAGAAAAGCTCCGACGGAGCTTAGACGGGAACTTTTCCGAAAATACTTCGTCTGATAGAGTGAAAGGAGGCGGGAAACGGTGAGAAGCTGTGAAGACTACATTGCGGATATGAATCTCAGCATCGACGGCCTTCTGGAGCCCGAACAGGAGCAGGCGCTTCAGGCCCATCTTGCCCAATGCCCCAAATGCCGCAGCCTCTATCAGAGCTATCGGGACATTCAGGACGCGATCCTGGAATCAGAGACGGAGCCTCCAAAGGGCCTCAGCCACAGCGTCATGGAGCGCATCCACGCGGAGAAGACCCGTCACAGCCCCAAGGAGACCATAAAGCGCATGCGCTTCACTCTGGTGGCGGCGGCAGTCGCCCTGGTACTGGTATCGGCGGGACGATACATCGGAAATCCCGGCGACCATACCGCTGCCTCCACTCAGGCCTCCAGCGCTGCCGCCGAAGCCGCGGCAGTTGATGCAGCGGATACCGGCGAGGGCGCGGCATTTGCCCCCAGAGTGGCCGCTCAGTCCCCGGAGAATGCTGCGGACACCGCCGAGGATCAGGCGAAGAACGAAGCTGGCGGTGTTCCGTTTCTAGGGACTGCGGATGCTGCGGAGGCCGCCGCGGAAAGTGCTGATACTGATATTTTGGTATCCATTCAGTCCCGGCTGGCGGAAGCCGGGGAGCAGGGGAGTCTCTATCTGGTGTCTAACACCGAAGCCGAGCTTCAAACGCTGCTGCCAAAGGCTGAGAAGCTGCTGCTCCCAGACGGCAGCGCTGTCTATAAGGTCTCCCAGCAGGACTATGAGGCCGTTCAGGATCAGCTGATGGAGCTGGAGAGCCTGGAAGCGGAGGACGCGGAAGCCGTCTATCTCTGCATCGAAAATTCATAACTGCATTGCAAACGCCCCGTGCCAGCTCGGCACGGGGCGTTCTTACTTTACTTTGTCTGATTATCGGCTGCCCTTGTCATAGGGGATGCCCTCGGCCTTGGGGGCCCGGGACTTCTTGGAGGTAAAAATCAGGATGATCATGGATGCGATAAAGGGCATCATGTTGTAGATCTCCTTGCTCCAGTGCAGGGCAGAAAGAAATGTGGAATCCGCGATATTGGCCAGGGCCTTAAACACTGCGAAGAACAGCGCCGCACCGGCGATCTGGAGAGGCTTCCACTGGCCGAAGATCATAACGGCCAGGGCCAGGAAGCCCATGCCCGCAACGCCCACCTCAAAGTTCCAGGAGGAAACGGAGGGAACGATATAGGCGAAGCCGCCGATGCCGCCCAGCACGCCGGAGATCAGCACGCCGCACCAGCGCATCTTATAGACGTTGATGCCCACGGAGTCCGCCGCCTGGGGATGCTCGCCGCAGGCAGAGAGCCGCAGACCGAACCGGGTTTTATACAGCACTACAAAGGCGACAATCAGCACCACAACGCCGATGAAGAAGAACACATTCAGGGTCAGGGGGCCCACGGCAAAGGAGAAGGCGGTGTTGTCAAACTCCACCTTACCGGACTGGCTGCCGTTAAAGCGCTTTGCTGCGACCAGAGCCAGGGCTGTAGCCAGCAGGTTCAGGGCAGTGCCGCCGATGGTCTGATCCGCCTTCAGGTTTACAGAGGCGAAGGCCAGCAGGGCAGAATACAGGGCACCGGACACCGCCGCGCCCAGAATGCTCAGGGTCACCATAGCCCAGGTGGGCATATCCGCCGGGAGCATCCGGGTCATGAGCACGCCCACCAGGCCGCCGATGACCATGATGCCCTCCAGGGCAATGTTGATAATACCGGAGCGCTCGGAGAACATGCCGCCCAGAGCCACCAGCATCAGCACCATCATGTACATGAGGGTGTATTTGAGAAGCAGCATCATTGTGCATCGTCCTCCTTTCCAGAGTCTTCCGCTGGGGTCGGTTCCGCATTGACATTCACGGCTTGACCGCTGGCGGCGCGCCGCTGGCCCATTTTCTTGGTGAACCAGTTCTTAAAGAGCAGGGAAAAGGCGCAGAGGTAAATGACCACGCCGGAGATGACGTCCGCGATCTCAGGCGGGAACACGTTGGTGTCCATAAAGCCGCCGCCGGTGGAGATATGAGAGATGAACGCCGCGGAGAAGATGGTTCCGATGGGATTGGAGGAGGCCAGCAGGGCCACGGAGATGCCGTCGAAGCCGATACCGGGCAGCGCCGTGGAATCCTGGGGGTTCCACTCCGCCACGCCGGAGAGATAGTAGAGACCCGCGCCGAAGCCAGCCAGCGCACCGGCAATGACCATGGACAGAATGATGTTCCGCTTCTCGTTGATGCCGGCATACCGGGCCGCGTCCTTGTTGTTGCCGCAGGCCTTGAGCTCATAGCCGAAGGTGGTCTTGTCGATGATGAACCACACCAGAATGGCTACGAGAATGGCCAGAAACACGGCGATGGTGGTAGACTTGTTGGCAAACAGGTCGCCCAGGCCCAGATCCGGGATCACTGCGTCAGGGAAGTTGGCCCGGAGGCTGTAGGTCTTGGTCTTGGTGGCGTCGTACATGATGCCGGTGCCGCCGCCGTAGATGATGGTGTTCACCGCGTACAGGCCGATCCAGTTGAACATAATGGCGGTGATGACCTCGTTGACGTTGAGATACGCCTTGAGGATGCCGGGGATTGCGCCCCAAACGGCGCCAAACAGGGCAGAGGCCAGCAGACACACCCACCAGGGCATTTTCAGCACAATGGCGAAGAACAGCGCTCCAAAGGCACCCACGGTGTACTGACCGGCAGCGCCGATGTTGAAGAGGCCGGTCTTAAAGGCAAAGCCCACGGAGAGGCCCGTCATGATCAGCGGGGCGATCTGGGCAATCTCACGGCCAATGCCCATAGGCGCCATGTAGAAGCCGCCCATAAGGATCCGCTGGAAGCCCAGGGACCAAGCTCCGGAGGGATCCAGCGCCAGCAGAAACAGGAAGCCCAGCGCCAGACCGATGACGATGCAGAGCAGGGAAGAGAATACGGTAGCCACTCCACTGCGCTGCAGAAGAGGTGATTTCGCGTTGTTTTTCATCAGGACACCTCCTCGAATTTATGGCCGCGCTTTGCTCCGGACATATAGAGACCCAGGGTCTGCACATCGGTGGTCTTGGGATTGAACTCGCCCACGATCTCACCCTCGTACATCACCAGGATCCGGTCAGAGA
>CAKTEB010000053.1 GCA_934546685.1 uncultured Oscillospiraceae bacterium | reverse complement strand
GGGCTGGGGCGGATGCAACTCGTCATGACCGTGGGCAGCTTCGCTCTGGTGCTGGGCTCCGGCGGTGTGCGGGTGGCGGCGGCTTACCTCACCGCCGGAGAGGCGGGGCTGGGGAATCATCGGGCTGTGGCCTCCGCCATGGTCTGCTGCGAGATCTATGGCGGCTTTCTCAGCATCCTGGCCGCGGCGGGATTGTGGATCTTTGCGGAGCCTCTGGCAGGGCATATGTTGGGAGATGCGGGCGGGAGCCTGTCCCTTAGACTCTACGCACTATTCTTGCCGGTGACTGTTATGGGGGCCGTGCTGGGCGGCTGGTACACCGCCGCAGGACGCATTCGGGCCCTGGTGGGGTCAGAGCTTGTTGAACGGGCGGCCAGCATGATCCTGGTGGCGGCGCTCCTGCGTCTGGGGATCCCCGGGAACGATCCCTGCGCCGGGGTGATTCTGGGGACAGGCCTTGCGTCCCTGGGCTGCTGCCTGTGCCTCCTCAGGGGGTATCTGCAGTGGGCACGGAACTATCCACCGGAAAGCGTCAAAAGCATGATGGGACGGCTCATGAAATTGGCCGTCCCCCTGGGGTTGGGAGATTTACTGCGTAACGGCCTGGGGGCCATGGAAAACCTGCTGATCCCTCGGGGCCTGCGGCGGGGGGGAAGAGATGAGGAGACGGCACTGGGGGCCTACGGTACGGTCTGCGGCATGGTGTTTCCGGTCATCACCTTCCCAAGCATGATCCTATATGCCCTCGGCGATCTGCTGGTGCCGGAAATGGCCCGGTGCCAGGCAAAGGGACGCTGGGATCGGGTGCGGTTCCTGACGGACAAGTGTCTCCGGCTTACGGTGATTTTAGGGGCTGCCTGGGCGGGAATATGCCTGGGCTTGGGGCAGGAGCTCGGAATGCTCCTGTTTGGCAGCCAACTGGCCGGGGAGTACATCTGCTGCTTTGCACTCCTTATCCTGATGCTGTATCCCGATGCTATCACTGACGGGGTGCTCAAGGGCCTGGGACAGCAGGTCTATTCCGTTCGGTACAACACCCTTACCTCCGTCATCGATCTAGGGCTCCTGGCGGTGCTGCTGCCCAGATACGGCATGGGCGGATTCTTGGCGGCTTTCACCGTGAGCCATGGGGTGAATTTCTTCCTGTCCTTCCGGCGGCTCATGGTGGTCAGCGGCTATCGTCCGGAGCTGGGGCAGCTGTGGAGAGTAGGGGCGGCTATGATATCCGGGCTTACGGCGCTGCATTTTATGACAGGGAATGGAACGATAGGCGGCGTGCTCCTGGGGACCGGCGTATTCCTGGGGGTATTCTCCGTCATGACGATGCTTCTGAAAGCGATGAAGCCCGAGGATGCTGCGTGGATCCGGGAGATGTGGCGGCGGATGCGGCAGTAGGGGGCTTTATCGCTCCGGCTCCTTCAAGGGCCGCAGCAGCGGGAATCCCAGGTTTACCAGCACGATGGTGGCGGCCCAGGACAGGGGAAACGCATGGTAGAGCATGGGAAGCGATTGGACGGCACGAAACACGGCGCAGATCCAGACCACCCGGAAGGCACAGGTGCCGATCATGGTGCTGACGGCCAGATACAGGGCGTGGCCGCTGCCCCGCAGAACGCCCGCGGGGATCTCATAGAGATTGCAGATGGGCTCAAACAGCAAAATGCACAGGATCCGGGTTCCTGCGTTGGCGATCACGGCGGCCTTCCATTTCTGCTGCTGGAGCATGGCGGGAAAACGGAGGTTTCCGACTTGCTGGCTCGGGCCCGGGTGCAGCCGGATATCCGCTTTACCACCTGGGAGGATTTTGCTATCATGGCAATGGTGGAGCGGGGAATGGGAGTCAGCATCCTTCCCAGCATGATTCTGCGGCGCATCCCGTATCAGCTGGAGACGCGTCCTCTGCTGGAGCCCTATTACCGCAGCATCGGCTTGGCGGTGAAGGATCGGGAGCATTTGACGCCGGCGGTAAGAAAGTTTATCGAGTATCTGCCGTTTCGGGCAGACGGGGATAGTTCCGGGATACGGGCGGGAGAATAACACAGAAAGCACCCACTTTCGTGGGTGCTTTATGGCGCGGAAGGAAGAGTTTAAAATGGTAAATTCTAGCATTATCTGGTGCTGCACATTGTTATCCTGTCTCACAAAGTGCTGCAATTACTTAGTTTTTCGACACTCCATAAAACAGACGTTTCGTGTGCTGTTACGCTGATTGGGGAAAAGAGTGGGGAAAAACGAAGGGAAATGGGAGGGAGAAAATCGAACTTTTTGCACGTTTTTGTTTTCCATATCTGATGGCCGCTTTTCCTGCGCCATTCCCTGTAATAGTATGCTATAATAAGCACGTCAGTATCCGTATGCTATACCCCAAAAGCGGAGGAATTTCCAATGCAGCTTACCATCGCTATCTGCGAAGACGTACCCACCCAGCGTGAATATATCACCGGTCTGCTCCACACCTGGGCAGCCCATAACGTCCATACTATTCATGTTTCTCCGTTTCCCACGGCAGAGCGGTTCCTCAGCGCCTATGAGGACGGCTTCCGTCCGGATCTTATGCTGCTGGACATTGAAATGCCCGGTCAAAGCGGCATGGACTTGGCCCGGCGGCTGCGACAGATCCGTGATGACACGCCCATCGCCTTTCTCACTGGCTACTCGGACTATATGCAGGAGGGCTATGAGGTTTCGGCCCTTCACTATCTCCTAAAGCCGGTTTCGGCGCAGGAGCTTTCCCGGGTGCTGGATCGGGCGCTGGAGCAGCTCCGGCATCAGCGGAAATTCCTGCTGTGCATTCTGGACGGTCTGCCCCGGAAGGTCTATTTCGACGAAGTTCAATATGTGGAGGTGCTGTCCCACACCGCCACGCTCCACCTGGACGGTGGCGACGAAGTCTCGCTCCACCGGACTATTCGAGAGCTGGAGCGGCAGCTGGGCAGCAGCTTCTGCCGCTGTCACCGCTCCTTCCTGGTGAATCTCGCCCGGATCCGCCAGCTGAAAAGGGCAGACATTCTGCTGGACTCCGGGACAGAGATCCCCATGTCCCGGCGGCTGGCCCCGAGTGTCCATCAAGCGTTCTTTTTCTATTACCGAGAGGAGGCGGCACATTGCTGAAGTGTCTTTGGATCCCGCTGGGGATCCTCTCGCTGTGCCTCCTGGCAGTTCTGCTCCGCCGCCTGGTGATTCACCTGGTAGACCAGCGAATCTCCGGATACCAAAACGACCTCCTGAATCGTCACATTGAGGAGGTAGAGCAGATGTACCGTCAGGTGCGGGGCTGGCGGCACGACTACCGGAACCACATTCAGGTCATGAAGGCCCATTTAGACGCGGGGCGATATGAGGAACTGGATCAATATCTCCGGTTTCTCAGCGATGACCTGACCTCCGTGGATACGGTGCTCAAGACCGGGAACGTTATGGTTGACGCGATTCTGAACAGCAAGCTGAACCTGGCCGCCAGCCAGCAGATCCCTGTCAACGCCAAGGCCGCGGTGCCCCCGTCCCTGACCGTAGAGCCCCTGGATATCTGCGTGATCCTGGGGAACCTTCTGGATAATGCCATCGAGGCCTGTACTCGGATATCAGACCAGGAAGCCCGTTTTCTCCGGGTCTACCTGGGCACCCATCAGGGGCAGCTCTACATCTCCGTCACCAATTCCGCCCCGGCCCTCCGCCGAAAGGGCCGCCAGTACCTCAGTACCAAAATCCAGGGCGACCATGGCTTCGGCCTTCTGCGTATTGACCGGATTGCCGCCAAATACGGCGGCGTGGTGAACCGTCAGAGCGAGGAAGGAGTCTTCGCTACGGAAATCCTATTGCCCATTTGACCGTTTGCGCTTCTGCCAAAACCGTTTGCGCAGGAGCGCATCCTTTTTCTGCGAGAATATGCTAAGATCACCGCGAAAGGAGGTGCAGTCCATGAACGCTACGAAAAAGCCAGCTTACTCCCTGACGCAAAACCTACGGTATCTTCTCCGACTGGTCTGGAGCTGGGATAAATTCTTTTTCCTGTGCATGGCCGTCCACATTCTCTCGGCGCTGCTTTTCGCCCTGGGCGGTATCTGCCTGCCTAAGGTGGTTTTAGCAGATTTGGAGGTACAGGCCCCGGTGTCTAAGCTGCTGCTCCACATTTCCCTGCTGGCCGGAGCCATGGCTATAGTTAGCGGCCTGCAAGCATGGAGTGGCGGCCACATTACAGTCCACAAAATGCTCATTCGCTGCCAGTTCAGCTTCCCTGCCTACCTAAAGGCCCTGACCGCAGACTATCAGCAGTACGACACTGCTGCCTATCATACGCTCCGGAAAAAGGCCTATGAGACCACCGGAAATAATTCCGCCGCCCTGGAGGGCATTTGGCCCGCCCTGATCCAGGCTGTTACCAGCAGCTTGGGCATCTTCACCTATGCCGCCATTCTCTTTCAGGTGGGCTGGTGGATCGCCCTGTTGGCGGCCGGCTGCGCAGTGCTGTCCTTCCTGGTGCGGGAACGGATCGAACGCCAGCGCCATGGGGATATGGACGAGTGGGTGGGGTATATCTCGAAGCCCTATTACTTAAACGACAAATCCGGGGACTACCGCTACGGCAAAGATATACGACTGTTCGCCATGGGGGCCTGGTTCCGGGAAATCTTTGAAGCCAGCATCCGCCTCTGCGAGGACTGGCAGCGGCGGCACGAAAAGCCCCTGTGGCGGGTGGATCTGCTGGACAGCATTCTGACCCTGTGCCGGGAGGGCGTGGCCTACGGATACCTGCTCCATCTAGTAGTCCAGGGGAGCATTACGGCCTCAGACTTTGTGCTGTACTTTGCCGCCATTGCGGGCTTTTCCGCCTGGGTGCTGGATGCGGCCAATCAACTGAGCCAGCTGTCCCGATTCAGCAGCCAGATCTGTGATTATCGGGCCCTGATGGAGCTGCCGGATGTGTTCCGCCATGGGGAAGGAACGCCCACGGAGCCTTATCGGAACGCGCCTCTGGAGATTCGCCTGGAAGATCTTAGCTACCGCTATCCCGGCGCACAGGCGGACGCCATTTCTCACCTAAACATGACCATCCGGCCCGGGGAAAAGCTAGCCATCGTGGGCCTCAATGGCGCGGGCAAGACTACCCTGGTGAAGCTAATCTGCGGGCTGCTGGATCCCACAGAAGGTAGGGTGCTCTGCAATGGCGTGGACGTTCGGGACTTTGACAGGATATCGTATTATTCTCTGTTTTCCGTGGTGTTCCAGGACTTTTACTTGCCGCCGCTGACCATTGCCGAGGCTGTTTCCTGCACCACTCTGGAAGCAACCGACATGGATCGGGTTTGGGCGTGTCTGCAAATGGCGGATCTGGACGATAAGGTTCATTCCCTGCCGCAAGGAGTTCACTCTCTGTTGATCCGTGAGGTCAACGAGGACGCAGTGGAGCTGTCCGGCGGCGAGACCCAGCGGCTGCTGTTGGCCCGGGCTCTTTACAGGCAGGCCCCCATGGTGATCTTAGACGAGCCCACCGCCGCCCTGGATCCCATCGCAGAGAACCGCCTGTATCAGCAGTACCAACGCATGACCCAGGCGCGCACCTCTCTGTACATCTCCCATCGATTGTCCAGCACCCGGTTCTGTGACCGGATCGTGTATCTGGAACATGGCAGGATCATGGAGGAGGGCACCCACGCGGAGCTCCTGGCCCGGGGCGGCAGGTATGCCCAGCTATTCGAGATTCAAAGCCATTATTACAAGGAAGCCCCGGAAGGAGGTGCCCAGCATGAAGTCTAACCTGAAAGAGCGGCTTGCGCTGACCCGCCGAGCCTTGGGGATCCAATGGCGCGTCAACCGCAGATTCTTCCTCAGCAGCCTCTGCTATGGCGTGCTCAAGGCCCTGAGTCCCTTTGCGGCCATCTGGTTCTCCGCACGGCTCCTCAGTGAGCTCTCCGGGGCGTGCAGACCGGAGAAGCTGGCTCTCTGGGCCGCATCGGCCGCCTGCACCGGACTCCTGATCAGGCTGCTCACCAGCACCGTGGAGCACTGGAAAAATGCCGCCGAGCGTACCTTTTGGCATCGGACGGAGCATTTATACGCCGAAAAAATGCAGTCCATGGACTATGAGGACGTGGAAAACGCCAAGATTCACGAGCTCCGCTCCCAGATCGACCAGAACGACAACTACAACTGCTTTGGCCTGAACCGCCCGCTCCTGGAGATTTCGGAGATCATCTCCGCAGTCACCGGCATTCTTGCATCCATGGCAATGACGATCTCCCTGTTCCGCAGCCATGTCCGCGCCGGATTCGCCCTAAGCTGGCTGGATGCGCCCCTCTGTGTGTTGGGGCTCCTGGGAATGATTTTCCTGGCGGCGCTGATCTCTGTGTGCATGACTGCCGTCTCCACAGAGCGGGTCTGCGGCATGGCCGCAATGGAGAAGATCAAAAAGGGCAACCGCATCTGGCGCCATTACGGCTTTCAGCTGCCGGACCGCACCAAGGCGGGGATGGATATTCGGCTTTACGGCCTGGACCGGGGCATCCGTTCGGCCCTGGAACAGTACCAGCGTGAGGATCGGCGATTTGCCGACGCTTCCGCCAAGCTCTATGGCCGGTGCGATGGACTTACCCAGCTCTCCGGCGGCATCTTATACGGACTGTGCTACCTCTATGTGGCCCTAAAGGCCCTGGGGCAGGCGTTCCCCATGGGCTTCGTGGTTCAGTATGTGGGGGCCATCGGACAGTTTTCGGCTTCAGTGCGGAAGCTGGCGGTAAGCGTTACCACCCTGAGCCGGAATGCCGGGTATCTGGAGCAGACCTACGCCTTCCTGGACATCCCCAACCGCAAATACATGGGCACCATCCCAGTGGAAAAGCGGGATGACAACGATTTTCTCATAGAATTCCGGGACGTGTCTTTCCGGTATCCCGGCAGTGAGACCTATGCCCTGCGGAACCTAAATTTTCGCTTCCGCCGGGGAACAAAGCTGGCGGTGGTGGGGCAGAACGGCAGCGGAAAGTCCACCATGATAAAGCTTCTGTGCCGGCTCTACGATCCAACCGAGGGGGAGATTCTGCTCAACGGCATCAACATCCAGAAGTATGATTATGAGGAATATATGTCTCTGTTTTCTGTGGTATTTCAGGACTTTCAGCTGCTGTCCTTCACCCTTGGAGAGAACGTGGCCGCACGGCGGAGCTATGACCGGGATAAAGCCCTCCGCTGTCTCCGGGAGGCGGGGGTCCAGGAAGGGCTTTCCCAGTTTCCCGCGGGACTTGACACCTATCTGGGGCAGGATTTTGACCCCAGCGGCGTGGAGCCCTCCGGAGGCGAAGCCCAGAAAATTGCCCTGGCTCGGGCGCTCTATAAGGATGCGCCCTTTGTGGTGCTGGATGAGCCCACCGCTGCCCTGGATCCGCTGGCGGAATATGAGATCTACACTCGATTCAATGACATGGTAGGCACGAAAACCGCCATTTACATCTCCCATCGGCTGTCCTCCTGCCGATTCTGCGACGAGATCGCCGTGTTCTGCGGTGGGGAACTCAAGCAGTATGGGAGCCATGCGGAGCTGCTGGCGGATACAGATGGGCAGTATTATGCGCTATGGATGGCGCAGGCGCAGTATTATACGGAATGAACGAAGCGCCTCGGCTTTGTAGTTATGCTAAGGCAACAGCGCACAAATCGCCAGATGCCCTTGCCAATTTGTGCGGTGTTGTCCTAGCTGTCCGAAGAATTTTTCCCACATTCTTTATTCCCGTTTTCTTATGGCCAGCTACGGTGTGCTCGGCCATTCCTGCTGTGTCCTCCGGCCCCATGTACTCCATGTGGGGAAAAAAGTGGGGAAACAAAAATCCTGCCTCAAAATTTCTGAACATTTTCACCCCAAAACCACCCCATAAACGCACGAAATCCCAGTAATTCAAAATGAATTACTGGGATTTACATGGCGCGGAAGGAGGGATTTGAACCCTCGCGCCGGTTTCCCGGCCTACTCCCTTAGCAGGGGAGCCCCTTCGGCCTCTTGGGTACTTCCGCATACCAGATCAGGGAGAAATTATGGCGGAGAGAGTGGGATTCGAACCCACGGTCCCATCGCTGGGATCACCGGTTTTCAAGACCGGCTCCTTAAACCGCTCGGACATCTCTCCGAATCGACTCAGTTATGATACCAGAAACCGGGGCGATTGTCAAGAGGGAAAGAGAGAATAGTGGAGAGAGAAGCTGGAAAGCCGCACAGTACATGCGGACACTTGAATTCTTGACGTCTGCCGCTGGTGGGGCCTTCGTACCGCTCCTCCTTCCGGAGCATACCAATCTCATCATACTAGCCGCCCCCAATCCCTATTTTACAGGATGCTCTGGGGGAAGTATAATATCTATGTCGAACGAACGAAGGAAGCATTCACCATCCGTTTTCGAGGAGGAATCCCTATGAACAAGCTCACCTATGCCGCCGGGACTCACCTGATCCCAGAGACCCTGTCGGCTGAATTTCTCACCATCGCCCCTGGCGCGGAGCTCAAGGCCCCCGAGGGCAAGTACGTTTGTCTCACGGTCAATGGCTGCGTCCATTCTCTGGTGCCCGGGGACTACCACGGCGACGTGGTGCTCACCGTCACCAAGGCTGCCGTAGAGGAGACCTATCCCTCTGTCCGGCGCTCCAGCCCCATTGCGCTGGAAACCGCCGTCAGTATTAAGGACGGCAAGGTCATCGAGGAGGAGGGGGTCAAGGCTGCGGTCCAGCATGGCACCGTCACCGGCACCCAGGCTGACGACGTGTTCATCGCTACCGATGCGCCTGATTTTGCGGGCATCGTGGTGGACGGCAAGGGCAGCTACACCATCAATCGGGCACGGATCTGCCTGGAGGGCGAGGGCAATAACGACTTCGTGGGCATGGGCGCTGGCGTGGCCGCTATCGGCGACGCGGACGTGACCATCAACGATTCCGAGATCAGCCTGTCCTCTGTGACCCGCTGCGCCGTTCATGTGGGCGGTACTGGCTCTGTTACCGTCAACAACACGAAGATGTACAATATCTCTCCAAACGTGGAGATGGGCAACTGGAGCTGGGGCATTGCCATCCGAGGCACCAACCGCCTGTGCCAGCTGGCCGACGACGGCACCGTACATTATAATAACTGCACGATGCGCTCCAACGGCTGGGGCATCCTGTCCGTGGATGGCTCCAACTACGCCCATATGTTTGTAAAGGACTGCGACATGGAGCTGGAGGGCGCTGGCTCTCACGGCTACGGCGTCTTCTGCATCGGCCCCACCGATATGCACCTGTCCGGCACCAAGCTCACCGTCAACGGCTTCCCACTGCTGCTCCGGGGCATGGAGCGCAAGGGCATTCTGGAGGTCACCGATGGCTGCGAGATCCGCGGCCGCCGCTTTGCCCTCCACGCTCAGGGCGACACCGGCAGCGTGGTCACCATCAAGGATTCCAAGCTCATTACTGACAAGGCCACCATGCTAGTGAAGGGCTCCACCGGCACCGTCTACAACATTGAGAACACCGTCATGGAGCCCGGCAATGGCCAGATCCTCCAGCTCATCGATTCCGACGATCCCGGCCTCCACGGTTCCTTTGTGGACGTGTCTGTCTACGACAAGGAGGACACCTACATGGAGGGGCGGAATCTGACCGAGGCTGATCCGGAGGACGATATTACACTAAACCTCACCGCCTGCGATCTCAAGGGCGATCTTCTGAATTCCACCTCCAATCTTCCCTCCCTGGCCTCCAAGGAGGAGCCCAAGGAACTGGTGATCCGGGACGCGAAGGCCCCCGGTGAGCTGGGCAATGAGGGCAAGGTCAGCGGCAAGCCGCCTATGATGGGTGGCCCCGGCGGTCCTGGCGGCCCTGGCGGAATGCCTGGTATGCCTCCCATGGGCGGTCCTGGCGGTCCCGGGGGAATGCCCGGTATGCCTCCTATGGGCGGTCCTGGCGGTCCCGGCGGTATGCCTGAGGGAATGCCTCCCTTCATGATGGGCGATGCTCCCAAGAACCTGGCGGTGAACCTCAAGAGCACCACCCTGGAGGGTGTGATCTCCTCTGCCAAGCAGCACTACCGGGACGGCATTAAGTTCCTGGAGGAGACCATCCGGGAAGAACTCTCCAACGTGACCCAGACCCCGGCCCCCACCGTCAACAACGGCGTGCTGGTGACCCTGGACGAGAAGAGCACCTGGACGGTCACCGGCGACAGCTACATCACCTCCCTGACCCTGGCAGACGGCGCGAAGCTCGCCGCTCCCGCGGGCAAGAAGCTGGAGGTCACCGTGGACGGAAAGGCCATGGAGCTGAAGCCCGGCACTATCACCGGCAAGATCCACATTGCTGTCATCTAAACTGGCTTTTTTATCATCATCTTTTTCATAGTGCGAAGGGGCCGCCCGAAAGGGCGGCGCTTTCGTGTTTATGACATGTTAGGGAGCCCCTCTGCGGCTTATGGTGCCGCAGGGGGCTTCTCGTCCATTCACCAGAGCGAATATTTCTGGCATGTGCTCCAGCAAAACAGCTGGGCCTCTGGAGATAAGGTTCCACCACCAGCCGGCTGGTGGTGGTGCTGGGGCGGCGCATGGCCGGATCGTTTACGGCGCTCAGCGCAGGGCCTCTAATTCCTCCAGGCTTAGCCCGCGCACCAGAATCGACTGCGCATTCGTATCCAGGGCCTGAGACTTCAGACGTGCCAGCGCCTCAAAATAGTCGCAGTTTCCGAGAATGCCGTCCTTGGTGGTGCTGACCAGCAGAAGCTGCCACTGGCTGACCGGCTGACCGTCTACAGCATATTCCGCCTGAGGATTTTTCGGCAGAATGGTCTTTGTGTTCTCGGTCAGGGCGATGGCACCGAAGGGCGTGCCGTCCGGCTGGCGGTAGAATTTCGGGGCGGCAGTGTAGGCATCCTCCCACTGGGCCGGCTGTCTGCGTTTATGGAAAAGTCCCATAAGGTGATCTCCTTATTATATGGTATAGATGTTTCCATTATACTGGATCCTGCCGATGGGCGCAAGCCCGGGGGCCGAAACCCTCCCGATGACCCTTGAAATTCCGCTGGGCAGCGCTATCGTGATACACGGAGGTTAGCGACAGATAACCATGGAGCCGGACTTCTTTTGCCCACAAAGGGTATTCCTATTATGAATCGACCTATAAGGGATAGGTATTGGACATTGCGTAAAATTTGATTTATGATGAGAGTGCAACACTATGAAAAGGAGCACGTTTCTATGAAAAATGCTTATCCCCATCTGCTTGCACCCATTAAGATTGGCAAGTTTGTTCTGAAAAACAGAATGCAGTCCTCCAACTCCCTGCCCCATTTCTCCCAGGGCCCGGAGGAGTATCCCGCCGAGGGCACCATGGCCCACTTCATCGGCCGGGCCCGTACCGGAGCGGCCTTTGTGACCTTCGCAGGTGTGGAGGACACCTATCAGATGCCCCAGCTGCCCGACACCCTGGATATGTCCCATTTCCCGGAGTTTGACATGCGCAACGCCAAATGTCAGAACTACATGGTGGAGATGGTGGAGGCCATGCACTATACCGGTTCCATTGTCAGCGGCTCCCTGTTCTCCGCCAACCGCACTTATCGCTATGAGAACGAGAACGGCGAGATCGAGGCCGTGGACGCCAACCCCAAGGGCCCCGTTACCGACAGCTCCGGCATGAGCGGCAGCATCGGCGACGACGTACCAAATGAGAACCTCTATAAGATCATCAAGAGCTACGGCCAGCGCACGGCCCTGTATAAGCGCCTGGGCTTTGACGCGGTGACCATCCATATGAGCTACCGGGCCCAGGTGCCCGGCCAGCTGCTGTCTCCCCTCACCAACTTCCGCACCGATGAATTCGGCGGCAGCTTTGAGAACCGCTGCCGGTTCCCGCTTCTGATGCTGGAGGAGATCCGCCGGGTGGCAGGAAACGACATGCTCATCGAGATCCAGTTCTCCGCCGAGGAGCCGGAGGGCGGCTACACCCTGGAGGAGGGCCTGGAGTTCCTGAAAAAGGCCCAGAAGTATGTGGACATCGTCCAGGTTCGGGCCGCTGACGGCGACTACAACCATCCCATTCCCTTTGAGCTGAACCCCACGCCTTTCCTGGAGCTCACCGAGAAGATCAAGAAGGCAAACCTGGACTTTGTGGTGTCCAACGTGGGCGGCTGGTTCTACCCAGAGATGGCTGAGAAGGCCATTGCCGAGGGCAAGCTCGACATGGTGGCCATGGCCCGGGCCTGGATCTCAAACCCTGACTATGGCGATCTGCTCTATGAGGATCGGGCGGAGGATCTGGTGCCCTGTCTGCGCTGCAACAAATGTCATGGCCGGGGCAAGAACGATATCATGACCACCTGCTGCTCCGTGAACCCCAAGTTCGGCTTTGAGGTGGTGGATAAGTTCCTCCAAACTGCACCCAAGGGCCGCAAGAATATCGCGGTCATTGGCGGCGGCCCCGGCGGTATGCGTACCGCCCTGTATCTGGCGGACCGCGGGCATACCGTCACTATCTACGAGAAGGAGGATAAGCTGGGCGGCGCCATCAAGCACGCGGACTACATCCCCTTCAAGTGGACCCTCAAGGACTACAAGAACTACCTGATCCGTCAGGTGGAGAAGAAGGGCATTCATGTGGTTCTAAACACCACTGCCACCCCTGAGATGGTGGAGGATCGCTATGACGCGGTCATTGCCGCTGTGGGTGCTCAGCCGGTGATCCCGTCCATCCCCGGCGCAAAGGGGGAGAACGTCACCGTGGCCACCGATGCCATCATGCACGCCGAGAAGATCGGCCAGAACGTGGTGGTCATCGGCGGCGGTGAGGTCGGCGTGGAGACCGGCATGTTCCTGGCCCAGCAGGGGAAGAACGTGACGGTCATTGAGATGCGGGATCAGCTGGCGGCGGATACTACCGTGATGCACTACCGCTCCATGTTCACCGACGCCTGGGAGGCCATTCCGACCTTCCACTATGTGCTGAATGCTACAGCCAAGGAGATCACCCTGGATCATGTGACCTATACAGACAAGGACGGCGTGGATCACGACCTGCCTGCAGAGTCTGTGATCCTGTCCGTGGGCATGCGCAGCAAGACCGACGAGGCACTGAGCTTCTACGGCACCAACCCCGGCTTCTATATGGTGGGCGACTGCCGGAAGCCCGGTACCATCCAGACCACCAACCGCAGCGCTTACGTCACTGCCAGCAACATCTAAAAAATACCCCAAGGAGAGCACGGGAAGCTGTGCTCTCCTTATTTGGAGAATTTTGCCGATAGTGACTTGAAGAAGATGGATACTTATGGCATAATGGAAGCAGCAAGCAAGGGGGCAAAGCGATGAAACGGCGAACCGATCACCTATTCAGCCTGCGCGGAGGGCTTCTGCTCCTGGGCTGGTTCGTTTTTGCGGCATGCCTCTGCGGCTGCGGTGGGGAGGCACAGCTGCCAGCCTGGGAGGACTTCTGCGCGGAAATGGAACAAAACTTTTCGGAGAATCCGGACGTATTGACGCCGAACTATATAGACTTAGACGACTGGTGCTATTTCCTGGCGGAGGATTCCCGGCAAATCTACCGCTTTTCCCAGGCGGATCCCCAGCCTGAGGCAATCATCCAGAATGCCTGGGGGTGCATGACGGTCATGGAAGAGGGCGTCCTGTTTATGCGCTGTATCCCAACGGCGCACTGGTGGTGGAGAATGGTTGGATCCATTCCATTGGAGAAGTGGTGTGCGTTCTTCCGGAATAGCAAACAGCCAGCCCTTTTGGGCTGGCTGCGCTTTCCCGCAGAGCGGTCGTTTACCGAATAAAATTCGTGTGCGCTCCCTTTTCCAGGACTGGACATTCGATGCCCGCCTGGCGGCCAAGGGCAAAGCAGCGCATCATCCAGACCATGCTCCGGGCCAGATTCCGCAGGGTCTGCATGCCCTCCTCATCCTGGGACGCGTCCTTTTCGGTGAGTCCGTGCACCATGTTCCAGTAGGTGGAGCCTACAGTGGGCATCTGGGCGATGCCGAAGTATTTATTCAGGCCATCCAGTGCGGCGGTGGTACCGCCCCGTCTGGCAACGGCTACTGCGGCTCCGGGCTTGAACCGGAAGGCATCGTAGCCGCTATTGCTGTAAAAGGCCCGATCCAGGAAATCGTAGATCCGTCCGCTGGGGTGGGCGAAATACACCGGCGTTGCAAATACAAAGCCATCGGCGGATCTGGCCTTCTCCACGAATGCGTTGACGCCGTCATCCTGAAACACACATTTTCCGGTTTTCTGGCAGGCGTTGCATTGGAGGCAGTCGGCAATGGGCTTTCCGCCGACCTGGATGATCTCCGTTTCAACGTCCTCTGCCTCAAATACCTTTGCCATTTCCTCCAGGGCGGCCATGGTGGTGCCGTGGGGGTGGCTGCTTCCGTTTAGAAGCATTACTTTCATGGGATCCTACCTCCTGTTGTTCGATATCCTTACCTTAACACATTCGGATGGGATTATCAAGAAACGGTTAGGTGGCTGCCGTTATTCGATGCTTTTGAGATCATCGTACAGGTCATTAAACGATTTTGCCTTGCGGCACCGTCCATAAGAAAATTCCTTGTTTTCTCCGAACTCCAGCAAAAAGCACTTTGCAAGCTCCTCGACGGTTTGCTCCAGCGTCATGAAAAATTGCTGATAGGCGAACTTACTTGCGGCAGAGCCCTCCTCAAAGCAGTTTACAATGAGCGATTCCGTCACCTGATCCAGCGGATACATTTTAATGTGCATCAACTCATGGATGATGACCTCTTCCAGGTTTTCGTGCGTTGGATGCCCGGTGTTCAAAAGCAGAATGGCCTTCCTGTCATCGCAGTCAATTTTGAAATCGCCGGTTTTGGGCCAGGATGGATCCTCAACAAATTCCAGCTTTACGTCCCAGGTGGGGGTGATACGCAGCTTTCGGATATATGCTTCAAATAATGCGCTGAGCTTTGCCTTGTCCATGTTCGCTCCTCCTCGGCTCTTGGATTTTGCTATTTTCTGCATTATACCAAACGATCATAGGCACTGCAACCCCTTATATTTCCTGCTCTCCACACACCCTCCCTTTGACGCAGTTCCGGAGGTGAAAAATGATCGATTCAGTATGGACGGAATACCCGATTCGTGCTATGATATGAAAACTGATCAGATATCCATTTGAACGGGAGCGATATGGAAGTACCAATAAGCCCAAAGAGGCCAGGAATGACGTGCAGACTGAATCGGAGGAATTCATTTTGATCACTGGACTGTATAATTTCGCGAGAAATATCAATCATAAGCGGAAGGAGCTGCTGTGGCAGCAAAATGGAAAGCGGTTATCCAGCGTGCGGCGGATCGAACGGGTACACCCGATCCAGGGAAAGCGGATCGTGGCCATGACCTTTGACGATGGCCCCTGCGCCAAGGATTTTATGGGCAGCGGCAAGGGCTTGACCGCGTCCATTTTAGACAGTCTGGCCGCATACGGGGCCAGAGCGACCTTTGATATCATCGGGACCACGGAGGGAAACTACCCGGATGAAGCTGGCGAAAAGGGCTCCTCGGCGTTTGGCGGAACCAAATTCGACCACTATCCCTGCTTCGGGGAGGATCTGCTGGCTGGGGCGAAAAACCAGAAGGAGCTGGTTCAGCGGATGATCGATGAGGGCCACGAGTTGGCGAACCATACCTGGCAGCACCGTATTTTTGGGCGAAAGAGGATGATCTATGGGAACCGAGTCCCGCTGGGCTCGATGGATGAGGTGATGCAGGATCTGCAAGCCCTGCACACATACATAGAGCATGAGTTTTCCTATGAGATCAGGCTGGCGCGTCCGCCGCACTATGTGGATGCGGTGACCGGCGGCGGGAATACCTATGACGCCTATCGCAGGATGGGCTATCAGTACCTGGCGGCCAGCTTCGACGGTGACGGCTGGCGGCCGGGCAGCAGCTATGAGGACGAGGTCGATAAGATGATCGCGCCCATGAGAAAGCGGCTGGAGGAGGATCCGGATTCCCTGAATGGGCAGATCATCTTTCAAAAGGATGGCTGCAACATGAATCTGCGCACGCCTGCGGTGGATGCTCTGC
>CAKTEB010000052.1 GCA_934546685.1 uncultured Oscillospiraceae bacterium | reverse complement strand
TCCCCAGCGAACCCGCTTCGCTGGGCTTCGCCGGGGCCCCCAATTCTTGCTTCCGCCCCCTTCGTGCCTACTGCGGTGCGGAGGCTGAATTGCATTGTACAAGGTACTTTGTTCAGTGCTTTTGGCCTCCTCGCAATGACGTGGAGAATCTCAGGCGAAGCGCCGAACGGGGGCGTGCTGTGCGGAACTGCGACAACGCGGGCGATTGATAACCGCCCCTACGAAGCTGTGGAAGATTTTAGACACAAAATAAAGTTAGAAAAAACTAACTTTTCTCTTGACATGCTCCAATCCCTTTGCTACAATGTCCCTGGCAACACCCCACAAATACGTCTGCGGACTCTGGCGGATCTTTTTCGCCAGTAATGCGTTTGGAAAACCTTGAAATACACAGAGTATTCCTGCGGCTTTCCACCTTTTCCTGACGAAAAATCTCTCGCCAGATTCTCTTGCCGATTTGCGCGGTATTGCCCCTGCTCTTCGGAGCGGCATTTTTTTGACGATGGGTTAGAATAAACTAACTTTCCCGGGAAGGAGCAGAGGGTCATGTCGGAGGAAAACCTGGTGCAGTTCTGCGCCCCCACCCTGGCGGGGCTCAAGACCGGCAATCTCTTTGGGGCGGAATATCGGTCTCCCCAGGAGGTGCGGCAGCAGGTACGGCAGCTGAACCGGATCCTGGTGCCCCGGGGCCTCAGGGCGGTGCCCCTGTGCTATGGAAAGCGCCGGGCTCAGATCTATGTATACCGGCCCAGCTACCTCTCCCGGGATCTCCGGAACCAGGAGGCCCGCAGACTTCTAAAGGAGCTGGGCTACCGGCAGGAGGATCCCAGCCAGTGCCTTCGGGAGCTGGTGCGGCGGCTTCAGCCCGGGGGCGACTTTCCCCACGAGATCGGCCTGTTTCTGGGCTATCCCCCGGAGGATGTTCGGGGCTTTATGGAGCATGGGGCGGCAGACTGCAAATGCGTGGGCTGCTGGAAGGTCTATGGCGATGAGGAGGCCGCAAAAAAAACCTTTCGCCGGTATAAAAAATGCACAGAGGTATATTGTAAGAAATGGCGCTGCGGCGCGACCTTTCAGCAGCTCATTGTGGCGGGCTGAGCGCGACAGATCACTTTTTAGTTAACAACCATTTAATTTAACAGCGAATAGGACAATACCACATAAATTAGCGGCGAGAATTCAGCCAGAGATTTTGCGCCGGAAAAAGGCAGTTTTTCGCAGGCATACTTTGTGTATGTCAAGAAAAAATAACGCATTTCCGGCGGAAAAGATCGGCTGTAGCCCGCCGATACATTTGTGTGGTGTTGTCCCAAGAAAGAAAGGATGACAATTACTATGAAAGCAGCAATCGTCTATTGGAGCGCCACCGGCAATACCGAGGCCATGGCAAACGCAGTCCTGGAGGGCGCACAGGGCGCCGGCGCAGAGGCAGAGCTGATCCAGGCCGCGGACTTCTCCGCCGACCTGATGGACAGCTATGACGCAGTGGCCTTCGGCTGCCCCGCCATGGGCGCTGAGGTCCTGGAGGAGGACGAGTTCGAGCCCATGTTTACCGCCTGCGAGGCAGGCCTCTCCGGCAAGCGCGTCGGCCTGTTCGGCTCCTACGGCTGGGGCGACGGCCAGTGGATGCGGGACTGGGCCGAGCGGTGCCAGGGCGACGGCGCACAGCTGGTGGCCGACCCGGTCATTGCCAATGAGGATCCCGATGACGACGCGGTGAATGCCTGCAAGGCACTGGGCGCTGCACTGGTTTAATGGGGGCAAGAAAACCTCCAAGGATAGAACATGGGCACCGCAAAACGGCGGTGCCCATGTTTTCCGGATGTGCCCATGGGCGGCGGATCCAGGCCGGGAAGGCCCTGACGATCAACCTACCCCGGCAGCATGAAAACCTGTGTAAAATTGCTGTTAGCGGCCCCTAATGATTTGTGCAAATCGGCGAAAGTTCAAAAAAGTTAGCCTGGGCTATTGACAAGGCGCAGGGGAAGTCGTATCATTGGGGGCGGTTAGAAGATTCTAACCCTTTTCTCATCCTTTCGGTTAGCAGATTCTAATTAGCGGGGCCTATCCCGCAGTTTGAAATGACAAACCATATTCTCAAGCAGGAAGGTGAACATTATGATGCCGCTGAATTTGATCGGCGAAGGTGAAGAGGCCACGGTCCTCCGGGTCGGAGGCAACAACGAGCTCCAGCATCATCTGGAGAATCTGGGCTTCGTACCCGGCACGTCCCTGAAGGTCATCACCAAGATGGGCGGAAACGTCATCGTCCAGGTGAAGGAGGCCCGGGTGGCCATCAGCAGTGAAATGGCGCAGAAGATCATGGTCTGATCTTGAGGCGCAAGAAATAAAGGAGGAATATCAGATGAAAACTCTGAGAAACGCCAAGGTGGGCGAGACCGTCAAGGTCGTCAAGCTCCACGGCGAGGGTGCAGTCAAGCGCCGTATCATGGATATGGGTATCACCAAGGGCGTTGACGTGTATATTCGGAAGGTCGCCCCTCTGGGAGATCCCATTGAGGTCACCGTGCGGGACTATGAGCTGTCTCTCCGTAAGGCAGACGCTGATATGGTGGAAGTGCAGTAATCACCGATTCAGTAACCCCAAGGTATTATATTGAATCCAGATCTGGAAAGAGAGGAATCGCATTATGAGTCTTACAATCGCCCTGGCGGGCAACCCGAACAGCGGTAAGACGACCCTGTTCAACGCCCTGACCGGCTCCAACCAGTTCGTAGGTAACTGGCCTGGCGTTACCGTGGAGAAGAAGGAAGGCAAGCTGAAGAAGCACAGCGATGTCACCATCGCCGACCTGCCCGGCATCTACTCCCTGTCCCCCTACACCATGGAGGAAGTGGTGGCCCGGGACTACCTGATCGATCAGCGCCCCGACGCCATCCTGAACATCATCGACGGCACCAACCTGGAGCGCAACCTGTACCTGACCACGCAGCTCGCCGAGCTGGGCATCCCTGTTGTGGTGGCCGTCAACATGATGGACGTGGTAAAGAAGAGAGGCGACTCTATTAATACCAAGGAGCTGGGCCGTGAGCTGGGCTGCAAGGTCGTTGAGATCTCCGCTCTGAAGGGCACCGGCGTCACCGAGGCTGCCGAGGCCGCCATCGAGGCCGCCAAGCGCACCAAGACCGTTCCCATGCACACCTTCTGCGGCCCCGTGGAGCATGCCATTGCCCACATCGAGGAGGCTGCGGTACATAACATGCCCGAGGAGCAGCAGCGCTGGTACGCCATCAAGATCTTCGAGCGGGACGACAAGGTGCTGGAGAAGCTGCACCTGGACGCCAAGGTCCTGGCGCACATTGAGGAGGACATCAAGGCCGCCGAGAAGGAAGAGGACGACGACGCGGAGAGCATCATCACCAACGAGCGCTACATCTACATCGCCTCCATCATCAAGGGCTGCTACAAGAAGAAGGGCAAGGGCCAGCTGTCCACCTCCGATAAGATCGATAAGATCGTCACCAACCGTATCGCCGCACTGCCCATCTTCGCGGTGGTGATGTGGTTTGTATACTGGGTCGCCATGGGCCCCTTCGGCTCCTTCCTGACCGACTGGACCAACGACGTCTTCGGCGCCGAGTGGCTCCAGGGCGGCGCGGCCTGGCTCATGGAGAAGGTCGGCGCGGCCGACTGGCTCTCCGGCCTGGTGGTCGACGGTATCGTCGGCGGCGTCGGCGCGGTGCTGGGCTTCGTTCCCCAGATGCTGGTGCTGTTCCTGTTCCTGGCCATCCTGGAGGACTGCGGCTACATGGCCCGGATCGCCTTCATCATGGACCGTGTGTTCCGGAAGTTCGGCCTGTCCGGCAAGTCCTTTATCCCCATGCTGGTAGGCTCCGGCTGCGGCGTTCCCGGCGTTATGGCTTCCCGTACCATCGAGAACGAGCGTGACCGCCGTATGACCATCATGACCACCTGCTTCATCCCCTGCGGCGCGAAAATGCCCATCATCGGCCTGATCGCCGGCGCCCTGTTCGGCGGCAGCGGCCTGGTCGCGGTTTCCGCTTACTTCATTGGCGTTGCCGCCATCATCATCTCCGGCATCATGCTGAAGAAGACCAAGATGTTTGCCGGCGAGCCCGCTCCCTTCGTTATGGAGCTGCCCGCATACCATGTTCCCACCGTGGGCAACGTGCTCCGGGGTATGTGGGAGCGCGGCTGGTCCTTCATTAAGAAGGCCGGTACCATCATCCTGCTGTCCTCCATCCTCCTGTGGTTCCTCCAGGCCTTTGGCTGGGAGAACGGCGCCTTCGGCATGGTGGACGACATGGATAACTCCATCCTGGCTGCCATCGGCTCCGCCATCTGCGTGATCTTTGCGCCTCTGGGCTTCGGCAACTGGAAGGCCACCGTGGCTACCATCACCGGCCTCATCGCCAAGGAGAACGTCGTTGCTACCTTCGGCGTCCTGTACGGCGGCCTGGAGGAGGTCGCTGAGAACGGCGACGAGATCTGGGGCGCTGTGGCTCAGAACTTCACGGCGCTGTCCGCTTACAGCTTCATGATCTTCAACCTGCTGTGCGCTCCCTGCTTCGCTGCCATGGGCGCCATCAAGCGTGAGATGAACAGCCCCAAGTGGACCTGCTTCGCCATCGGCTATATGTGCGTGTTCGCCTATGCCATCGCGCTGATCGTCTATCAGATCGGCTCCGCTGTCACCGGCAACCTGAACGTCATCGGCCTGATCTGCGCCCTCATCGTCCTGGCCTTCATCCTCTATATGCTGGTTCGCCCCTACAAGGAGGCTGACCGCCTGACCAAGACGGTCAAGGGCGTATAACTCGCATAGACTAGTTCGGGCATAGAATTTTTAGAAAGGGAGGAATGAACCATGATCGAGTGGCTCGCATCGAATCTCTCGACGATCATCATTACACTGGTGCTCATCGTGATCGTGGGCCTTGTGATCCGCGGCATGTACCGGGATAAGAAGAACGGGAAGTCCTCCTGCGGCGGCAACTGCGGCAGCTGCGGCGGCTGCTCTGCCTGCCATCCCACGAAAAAATAAGCCCTGGAAACCAATCGAAGTGATTTGGAATCCTAATTCAGCAGGGGGGATTCGGGAAATGCTCCCGGGTCCCCCTTTCTGTCTCAAAGGGGCGGAACCTCGTGGGCATCGGGCCCCGAGCCGCCCGGAAACAGAAATGGAGGTCGAGATATGACCCAGCAGACCATAAGCCTGACGGCTTCCAATCTCAAATACCTGCTGGCCCTCAGCGCCCTGTCCCCGGAGGGGGAGAGCGTCCGCTGCGTGGATGTGGCCCGGCGGCTGGATGTGGCCCGGCCCAGCGCGCTCCGGGCCCTGGAATGCCTCCAGGGACTGGGGATTTTTCAGAAGACCCAGGCGGGTGGCTGGAGCCTCACCGGCTATGGCCGGGAGCTGGCCCGGCGCTATCGGAAATACTATGAGGACGTGGGGCTGCTGTTTTACCGGCTGCTGCCCCCGGAGGCGGATCACCAGAGCCTGATTTTCTCGGTGCTCTCTCAGGTGCCCCTGGAGGAGATGGACGGCGTCTGCCGGAGAATCCGCCGGGCGGCAGGGGAGGGGCTGCAATGATGAAGACGTTTCTTGGGATCCTGCTGCTGCTGGCCCTGATGGCGGCGCTTCTGTGGATCCGCCAGCAGCTCAGGGCCAGCCTTTCGGGAAAGAAGAAGCCCACGCTCAGAGGAGGCGAGGACGGATGAACGAGGTCATGGCCCCTCGCCGGGAGCCGAAAATCCTGTCGGAGCAGGTGGCGAAATATCTCCGGAAGAACCTGGACCGGCATGTGACCATCGAGGAGCTCACGGAGCTGTCCGGGGTCTCCGGCACCACCCTCAAGAAGCATTTTCATGAGGTCTACGGCATGCCCATCTACGCCTGGTTCAAGCGGGAGCGGATGCTCTCGGCGGCCCGGGATCTCCGGGAGACTCAGGATTCCATCCTGAAGATCGCCGGGGATTACGGCTATGAAAACGCCAGCAAATTCTCCGGCGCCTTCCGGGATGTGCTGGGCACCTCCCCCAGGGAGTACCGGAAGCAGCTAAGGGGAGAGGGTTAGCGATCCCTATTGTACAAAACCCGCAAACCGTTGGGAGCACTGGGAAAAAGTTAGGTATCACTATTGCACAAAAAACGACGGTTAGTCAAAACTTGCGCCTTTTTGGAGTAGAAAACCAAAAAATCCACTGCTATAATGCGTGGACATAAGGTAGTTGTGGCCCGGCGACTGGGCCCATAACGAAATAGATTTTCAATATGTTTGATAGGAGGATTTTCATTATGAAATGGGATAAGATCGGTTTGTTTGCAGGCGGCGTGCTCTTCGGTACTGCCGGTATTAAGATCCTCTCCAGCAAGGACGCAAAGAAGGCCTACACCCAGGTCACCGCTGCGGCCCTCCGCGCCAAGGAGTGCGTGATGACCACTGCCACCACCATTAAGGAGAACTGCGACGATGTTCTGGCCGACGCCAAGGAGATCAACGAGCAGCGCGCCGTGGCCCAGGTGGTCGAGGACGAGACCGAGACCGTGGCCGACGAGGCCGAGGCTGAGGCGGAGGTTCCCGCTGAGGCGTAAGACCTGTTAAGCGCTGATGGATGAGTGGCCAGCATTCCGGAGTCGGAACTTCCGACTGCTGGACGCTGGCCACCATTTTTCTTGTTTTTCTTGGAGGAATTCTAACATATGAAGTGTTCAATTTTACATGAATCCGCCGGGCGGATGCGCGTCCACCTGCACGGGGGCCCCATGACCCTTCATCAGGCGGATCAGCTGGAATATTATCTTCTGAATCTCGACGGCGTCAAGACGGTAAAGGTCTATGACCGCACCCAGGACGCCATCATTCACTATACATGCAGCCGTTTAGGGGTGATCCGTGCCCTGAGCCGGTTCCACTACGACACCCCCCAGGTGCTGGAGCTGGTGCCGGATCATACGGGCCGGGCGCTGAACCGGGAGTATGAGGACAAGCTGGTGATGCGGGTGGTCCGCCGGTGCTTTAGCAAGCTGTTTCTGCCGGTGAGTCTCCGGAATGTGATCTGCGTGTGCAAGTCCGTAAAGTACATCGCCCATGGTGTGAAGACCCTCTGGAAGGGCAAGCTGGAGGTTCCCGTGCTGGACGCCACGGCCATCACCGTGTCCATGCTCCGGGGCGACTTCAGCACCGCCTCCTCGGTGATGTTCCTGCTGGGCATCGGCGAGATCCTGGAGGAGTGGACCCACAAGAAGTCTGTAGACGATCTGGCCCGTACTATGAGCCTGAACGTGGACAAGGCCTGGGTGCGCCGGAACGGCCAGGAGATCCTGCTGCCCCTCCGGGACATCGAAAAGGGCGACTGGATGGTGGTGCGCACCGGCGGCATGATCCCCCTGGACGGCACCGTGGTAGAGGGCGAGGCCACCGTGAACCAGGCCTCCATCACCGGCGAGTCCATGCCCGTGCGGAAGGCCCAGGGTAGCTATGCCTATGCCGGTACCGTGGTGGAGGAGGGCGAGTGCGTGATCCGGGTGGAGAAGACCTCCGGCAGCGGCCGCTACGACAAGATCGTGGAGATGATCGAGGCATCTGAGAAGCTGAAATCCGCCACCGAGGACAAGGCCTCCCATCTGGCGGACAGGCTGGTGCCCTATTCCCTGGGCGGCACGATCCTCACCTATCTTGTGACCCGGAACGTCACCAAGGCTCTGTCCATCCTCATGGTGGACTTCTCCTGCGCTCTGAAGCTGTCCATGCCCCTGGCGGTGCTGTCCGCCATGCGGGAGAGCAGCACCTATCACATCTCCGTAAAGGGCGGCAAGTTTCTGGAGGCCGTGAGCCAGGCGGATACCATCGTCTTCGACAAGACCGGCACCCTGACCTATGCCTGCCCCAAGGTGAAGATGGTGGTGCCCTTCGGCGACCGGGAGGAGAATGAGATGCTCCGGCTGGCGGCCTGCCTGGAGGAGCACTATCCCCATTCCATGGCCAACGCCGTGGTGGAGGAGGCCAAGGAGCGGCAGCTCCGGCACGAGGAGCGCCATTCCAAGGTAGAATATGTGGTGGCCCACGGTATCTCCAGCCGGGTAGACGGGGAGAAGGTGCTCATCGGCAGCTACCACTTTGTATTTGAGGACGAGGCCTGCACCGTTCCGGCGGGAGAGCAGGAGAAGTTCGACGCTCTGCCTGCCCAGTATTCCCATCTGTACCTGGCCGTGGACGGTGAGCTGGCCGCGGTGATCTGCATTGAGGATCCCCTGCGGAAGGAGGCCCGCCAGGTGGTCGAGCAGCTCAAGGAGCTGGGCCTTTCCAAGGTGGTCATGATGACCGGCGACAGCTACCGCACCGCTCAGGCCGTGGCAAAAGAGGTGGGCGTTACCGAGTTCCACGCCGAGGTGCTGCCTGAGGACAAGGCCGCCTTTGTGCGCTCTGAGCATGAGCAGGGCCGGAAGGTCATTATGATCGGCGACGGCGTCAACGATTCTCCCGCCCTCAGCGAGGCGGATGCCGGCGTGGCCATTTCCACCGGCGCGGCCATCGCCCGGGAGGTGGCGGATATCACCATCGCCGCCGAGGATCTCCAGACCCTGGTGACCCTGCGGCGGATCAGCGACGCGCTGATGGATCGGATCCACCGGAACTACCGGTTCATCATCTCCTTCAACATGGGCCTTATCATTCTGGGCGTGGCGGGCATTCTGCCGCCCACCACCTCCGCGCTGCTGCACAATATGTCCACATTGGGCATCAGCCTTCAGAGCATGACGAACCTGCTGGGCGAATAAGTACATAGAATTGGGCGTGCTGCAACATACATTGCAGCACGCCCTGCTTTTACGGCTCGATTCCGAAGATACGATACATATAATTGGTGCGTGCGTCCGCCAGGTGGTAGACGAAAACCGTATCCCCATGGATCCGATAGACACAGACGTAATTGCCCACAAACAGCGCACGGAAGCCCAGCCGCCCCAGCCGGGTGTCGCTGCGCAGAACGCCCATTTCCGGGAAGGTCTCCAGCCGCGCTATAGCCCCGAGGATCTTCTCAGAGAACCGCCGTGCGGCCTCCGATCCCACCTGATTCCGGTAATAGCCCAGAAGATCCCGGTACTCCGCCTGGGCCTCATAGAGCCATTCAATCCCCATGGAGCATTTCCTCAGTCATTGCCCGCAGATCCTCCATGGAATAGGTCTTGGCTCCGGCGATCCGGCTCTGCTCTCGCTTTAGAAGCATATCCAGCAGATTCAGCTCCGCTTCCCGCTTCTCCCAGAGCTCGATGGGCAGGATCACCATTTCGCCCTCGCCGTTGCGGGTCAGAAACACGGGCTCCTGCTTTTCCTTGGACTGGGTCACCACCTTGTCGTAGTCGTTGCGCAGGGTGGTGGCAGACTTTATCATCATATGCCGCACCTCCAGGTATGAATTCTTCCCTTATTATATAAGAATGATTCCCTTTCGTCAACTGCGCAAAAAGGACGCCGCACCAATCGGTACGGCGTCCTCTTTGATGTTATGAGGCTGAAATAGTGCTGTGCCTCAACGGGCGTTGTAGCGGTCCAGCGCGGCCTGATACAGCTCGCAGCAGGTATCCACGCCCATACCCTCCAGCTGCTCCTGGAAGGCGTCCACGTCGTCCAGGCTCTTGGTGCCGGTGATGAACTGTACGGTGTACTGGCGGCACAGGGTGGAGATATCGGAGAAGTAGGTGTTGAACTCGTCGCCCTCATCGGAGGTCATCTCCACTGCCTCGGGGATGTTATAGGCGCCGTCCTTGTTGGCGCCCCAGACCAGGGGAGCGTTCTGGGCGATCTCAGAGTAGCTGGCCTCGGGGGTGGTGCCGTCGATGAGCAGCTCCAGGGGGCCGCAGTTGTCCAGCTTCTGGGCGCTGAGGGTGGTGCCCTCGGTGTTGGTCATCATTTCGGTGTACTGGGGCTTGCCGTCTACCATGGTGTAGCTGACACCCTCCTGACCGTAGGAGCTGGCCAGGAAGCCGTCGTCGGTGTACCACCAGTTCAGGAACTCAGCGGCCATCTCGGGCTCCTCGCAGGCGGTGGTGATGACCACGCCGCGGACGGTGGAGGGAAGAGCGGGCTGGTTGCCCAGATGAATGGTCTGGCCCTCCTCCAGCACGGGATCGGCCAGAGCTACCAGGTTGGAGCCGGAGACGTTCCGGAGCATATCGATGAGGCCGTCGCCTCTGGAGAACACGCCGGTGGTCTTGGAGATGATGTCCTCGATCAGGTCGTCGTTCATGTAGTCGGTGGTGTGGGAAACGAAGTCGGAGGACAGGATGCCCTTCTCATACCAGTCGTGCATCTTGGTCACATAGTCCTTGTAGCCCTCCTGGGTGTAGCCGAACTGGATCTGGCCGTCGTCGTCGATGTAGAAGCCGCCCTGGCCGGTAATGGAGTTGAACTTCAGGGCCACGCCGAAGGCGCCGGAGAGCTGGTCATAGTCCAGAATGCCGTCGCCCACCATGTACAGGGGATCGGTGAGGTCATACTTGTCCTTGAAGGCAAGGAGGGTCTCCTCCAGGTCGTCGAAGGTCACGGGCGTATCCAGATCGCACTCGTCCAGCCAGTCCTGATTGATCATCAGGCCGTCGGAGGGGCCCCGGCTGCCCTGGGTGATGGTGGCGAAGATGCCGATGCGGCCATCGTCGCTGGAAATGCTCTTCTTGTAGTCGGGGTTCTCCACCAGGAGCTTGTTGTAGTCGGGGGCGTAGTCCTCCAGCAGGTCGCTGATCTCCCGGACGATATCGTCGTCCATGGCAGAGGCGAAGCCGGTGGCGTAGGTGAGGTTCTCGATGAGGTCGGTGAAGTCACCGGAGGCCAGCATCAGGTTCATCATGTCGGTGCCGTTGGTCTGGGATACCGCGGTGATGTCCAGGGTCACGCCGGTTTTCTCCTGGACGACCTTCAGCATGGGGTGCTCCTGCCAGGAGCCCAGCACGGATTTCTGGCTCAGATCCTTGATCATGTAGTAGCTGAGGGTGCCGCCGTCCTCCAGGGGATAGGACAGGGGCTCATAGGTCCAGCCGTCATCGGCCGCGGTCTCGGCGGCGCTGGCCGCCTGGGTGCTGTCCTCCTGGGCGGGGGCGGTATCCTCCTGGGCCGGAGCGGCCTGGGAGACTGTCTTGTCCTCCGTGGTGCTGGAGGCGCTTCCGCTGCTGCTATTTCCGCAGCCGGTCAGCAGCGCGCCGACCATGCACGCCGCCAGCAGAAGGGCCGTTAAACGAGTTCTTTTCATCTGGTTCATTCCTTTCTTTCTTTGGGGCAACCACACGTTCTAAGGCAAAGCTTGACGATTTGCGTGGTGTTGCCCTTACCAAGGCTAATTATTAGCTTAGCTAAATAATAGCGTAACACTTTTATGATATCCAATACCGATTCGTTAATCTTGATAACCGGTAGTTATAAATTGCCGTATTTGGGCGAAAAGCTGAACCGTTTCAGGGGGAAAAAGGCCGTTTTCCGGGCTTTCTCCACGGAATCTTCACATTCCATGGTTCTTCGTATCCGAAACTTGATAACTTCAGGTTATCAACCATGTCCATTTTCTATTTGGCAATCGGCGATCTATGCGATATAATGGGGTCAAATGGATCATGGGCAGCGCTGCCCAAATACAAATGGGCACGTTATTCCATGACTATCTATCAAACGTGATACATAAGGAAGGAGATTGAACCCTATGTCCAAGTATGATTTGCTGCTTTCCCCCTTCAAGCTGGGGAATCTGACCCTCAAGAACCGCATTATCTCCGCGCCCACCTCTCTGGCTGAGATGGGCCCCGGCGGCGTGTACTCCCCCGAGAACATCGCCTATTATGAGCTCCGGGCCAAGGGCGGCGCGGCCCTGGTCAACGTGGGCGAGGCAGTGGCCCACAGCGCCACCGGCCCCGACCATCCCTCCATGGTGGCCCTGGATACCCCTGCCGCCGTACCCTCCATGTATGACCTGGTTTCCACCATCCACAAGTACGGCGCTTACGCCTCCATCGAGTTCGGCCATGGCGGCAAGCGCTGCAACCCCGCGTTCCTGCCCGGCCATGTGCTGCCCGTGGGCCCCTGCGACATCTTTGACGACAAGGGCAACAAGACCGTCCGGGGCATGGACCGCCAGCTCATGGACGATGTCATCGGCGGCTATCGCCGGTCTGCCGCCAACTGTGCCATGGCGGGCTTCGATATTCTCACCATCCACGCGGGCCACGGCTGGCTTCTGGCGGAGTTCCTGTCCCCTCTGTCCAACCACCGCACCGACGAGTACGGCGGAAGCCGGGAGAATCGCTGCCGGTTCGTCATCGAGGTATTGCAGGCGGTCCGTCAGGCCGCGCCCAAATGTCTCATTGAGCTGCGGATCTCCGGCTCCGAGCTGACCCCCGGGGGCTATGACCTCGATGAGGGCGTGGAGCTCTGCAAGGTGCTGGAGCCCTATGTGGATATGTTCAATGTCTCCGCCGGCGTCATGGAGGATCTGTACACCTGGATCATCATGCACCCCAGCATGTTCCTGCCCCAGGCCTGCAACGCCTACCTGGCCGCGGCCATCAAGAAGGCCGTGAAGAAGCCCGTATCCTGCGTGGGTGCCATCTCCGATCCCGACGTGATGGAGAACCTGCTGGAGACCGGCCAGGCAGATCTGGTGGCTCTGGGCCGCGCGCTGGTGGCCGACCCTGACCTGCCCAACAAGCTCCGGGATGGCCGGGAGGATGAGATCCGCCGGTGCCTCCGGTGCTATTCCTGCCAGGGCCAGATGATGAAGACCCGGAACATCGTCTGCACCGTGAACCCGGTCATCGGCCAGGAGTACGAGACCAAGCATCGGCTCCCCGCCGCCCACAAGCACAAGGTGGCCGTCATCGGCGGCGGCCCCGGCGGCATGCAGGCGGCCATCACCTGCAAGCAGAGAGGCCACGAGGTGGCGCTCTACGAGAAGACCGACGCCCTGGGCGGCGCGCTGAAGTTTGCTCAGCACGAGACCTTTAAGCACGACCTCTATCGGTTTGCCCAGTGGGAGGCCCATCAGCTGGAGCTGCTGGGGGTTCCCGTGCATCTGAACACCGAGGTCACCGCGGAGTTCCTGGACAGCCTGGATGTGGATACCGTGATCTGCGCCGTGGGCGCCAACCCCATCATCCCCAGCCAGTTCGGCATTCCCGGCGACAACTACATCCTGGGCACCGACCTCTTTGAGGAGGGCGTGACCCTGGGCAAGAAGATCGTCATTATGGGCGGCGGCTTGGTGGGCTGCGAAACCGCCCTGCATCTGGCCGAGGAGGGCCACGAGGTCACCATCATCGAGATGGCCCCCGAGATCGCCGCGGAGACCACCGCCGCCCATCGCCGGGCCCTGAAGGTCCGCATGGGCCTGTTCCCCGAGAAGGCCGGCGGCACCAATACCGCGCCCGGCCTGATCCCGCCGGTGCTCCAGACCTCCACCAAGTGCAAGGAGATCACCGATGAGGGCGTCATCGCCATCACCCCCGACGGCAAGGAGACCCTGTTCCCCGCCGACACCGTCATCTGCGCCCTGGGCCTCCGCCCCAGAAGCGCCCTGGTGGACGAGCTCCGGAAGACCAAGCATGTGTTCCTGCCCCTGGGCGACTGCGTGAAGACCCAGCAGGTCACCCAGGCTGTCCGGGCCGGCTACGATATCGCCGTGGGACTGGACTGATTCCAAATAACAAAAAATTGGCTGCTGCAAACCGCAACAGCCAATTTTTTTATGCCAGCAGCCAAACCGCCAGCCCGCCGAGGATCACTGCCGCCGCCGCGATGGCGAGCTTGACCCTTCTGGCCACTCTGCGCTTCTGGGCATTCTGCCGGATGTAGGCATCCGCCGCCCGGCAGGCGTCCTTCATCAGCTGCTCCGACCCCGGGCCCCCCAGAACGTCGTCCCGCACCAGGAAGATGGCCTGGTCGAAGAACCGGGCGTCCGGGCAGCGGACCACCACCACCTGCCGGGATACGCCTTTTACCATGGGAATACACCTCCTAATATATAAGGTGTTATGCCCAGGTATGCTCCCCGTTAAACCAGCAGCCGGGGATCCAGGCGGATATCCTCCCGCCGGACCTTTTTCCAGTCAAATTCCGCCGCCAGCTCCGCCGGGGAGAGCTTCTCCCATTTGGGGAGCAGCCCCAGCAGCCAGCCAAGAAGACCGATGATCTCCTCTGGCTGGAATTTTTGGCGCAGATACCCGAAGTCCAGATCCCGGTCCCGCTTGCTGAGCCGCCGCCCGTCCATGGCCAGTAGCATGGGCACATGGCAGAATTCCGGGGCGGGGAGGCCTAGAAGCCCGTAGAGATAAATCTGCACCGGGGTAGAGGTGAGAAGATCCCGGCCACGCACCACCTGGGTGACCCCCTGGGCCCCGTCGTCGGTGACCACTGCCAGCTGATAGGCCGCCACCCCGTCGGCCCGGCGGATGATAATGTCCCCGAACTCCCGCTGAAGGTTCATGGTCACCGTGCCCTGGAGGCCGTCCCGGAAGGTGATCTCCCGATCCGGAAGACGGAGCCGCATGGCGGGCTTTTTTGTCATGGCGTTTCGCTGGGCCTCGGTCAAATTTCGGCAGGTGCCCGGGTAGATGATCCGGCCGTCGGAGGCATGAGGCGCCGAGGCGGCGTGGAGCTGATCCCGGGAGCAGTAGCAGGGATATACCAGATCCATGTCCCGGAGCCGCTCCAGGGCTTGGGCATAGGCGTCACCCCGGGTGCTCTGATCCGGGGCCCGGGTGTCCCACAGGAGCCCCAGCCAGCGGAAGTCCTCCATGATCTGCTGGGCGTATTCCTGCCGGCTCCGGGCGGGATCCAGATCCTCGATCCGCAGAACGATCTGGCCCCCCTGGCTTTTCGCCGACAGCCAGGCGAGCAGCGCCGACAGGGCGTTGCCCAGGTGCATCCGCCCGCTGGGACTGGGTGCAAAGCGTCCGATGACCATATTTCTGCCCCCTTATCTTCAAATCTGTGACATTGATTCTAGCACAGAATCCGGGTATAATCAAATGAAAGACCAACAAAGGAGCGTTTGTTCATGACCACCCAGCTTGCCCCGGGACTATATACCATCCCCGTGCCCCTGCCCAACAATCCCCTGAAAAATCTCAACGTCTACCTGATCCGCGGAGAACGGAACCTGCTGGTGGACACCGGGTTCCGGCAATTAGAATGCCGGGAGGCCCTGCTCCGGGGGCTCCGGGAGCTGGGGGTATCCATGGAGGACACGGACATCTTCCTGACCCACCTCCACTCGGATCATACGGGCCTGGCCCCGGAGATCCGTGGTGCCTCCACGAAGATCTTCATCGGGGAAAGGGATCTCCAGCACATGCCTGGAAAGGGGAGCACCTTCCGCTGGAGCGACTCCAATGACCGGTTCGCCGCCGAGGGCTTCCCCCGGGAGCTGCTGGAGGCGCTGACCACGAAAAATCCCGCCCAGGCCCTGTCGCCGGTGCCCTATGACGGGTATCTGCCCGTAAAGGACGGGGACGAATTTGTATATGGGAAGCACCGGTTCCGGGCCCTGCTGACCCCGGGCCATACCCCCGGGCATATGTGCCTCTGGGAGGAGGAGACCGGGATCTGCCTGCTGGGGGACCATGTGCTCTTTGATATCACCCCCAACATCACCCGGTGGCACGGGGTACCGGACTCCCTGGGGGATTATTTAAGGTCACTTCGGATGATCGACGATTTGCCTGTGACCATGCCGCTGCCCGCCCATCGGCAGGTACACTGCGACTTCCACCAGCGGTGCCGGGAGCTGCTTCAGCACCACGCCGCCCGGTGCCGGGAGGTGGAGGAGATCCTGACCGATGGCGGAGAGATGACCGCCTGGGATGTGGCGGCCCATATGACCTGGCGCATCCGGGCGAAAAATTGGCAGGAGTTTCCCGCGCCCCAGAAGTGGTTCGCGGTGGGGGAGGCCATGGCCCATCTGGATCATCTGATGGCCCAGGGAACGGTCACGAGAGCGCAGAGAGGGGAGGTCTTCGGCTACCGGCTGGGGTGATCGGAGCGTCTGAGCGGAACGGCATCATCTATCGGAAAGCCATGATAATGTGTCCATCCGGGACGGACGGAACTGTTTTTGGGCGCGCTGCAAAGTATTCTGCAGCGCGCCCCTTTGCGGCTGACAGGAGCATACGGATATGCAAAAAGCCGCCGCAAGCACATGGCCTGCGACGACGTGGCACCCCCTACCAGAATCGAACTGATAACTAACCCTTAGGAGTATGGCTTACCATGTGATACACGGTTCGGATGTAACTTCCAATATCATCCCTTACGCAGAATGACTTG
>CAKTEB010000051.1 GCA_934546685.1 uncultured Oscillospiraceae bacterium | reverse complement strand
GGTACAAACTGGCCACGCTGCAATAGGGGCTGAATCGGCGGCGGTACTTCTCAAAGAGCTTTCGGTCAATTTTGCGGTGGTGGTAGACCATCCGCAGGCCCCGCTGGATGGCCAGATCATCGCAGCTGAAAATATTGGGCCGCTGCATGCAGAACAGCAGGATCATCTCCGCCGTCCACACACCGACGCCCTTCAGGCTGCTGAGAGCACGGATGGCGTCCTCATCGGACATCTGCTCTACTGCGTTCAAATCAAATGCACCGGTGTGTATCTTTTGGGCAAGATCCGTGATATACTCTGCCTTGCGGAAGGTCATGCCCAGGCTCTGGAGTCTCGGAACTCCGGCCTGCAGAACGGTCTCGGCGTTCACCTGGCCCAGTTCATCCTGCATTCGCTGCCAGATGGTAGCCTGCGCCTTTGTGGAAATCTGCTGGCCAATGATATGGTGCACCACCGAGGAAAACAGATCCGTATCTATGGCCCGGTCAATGTGTCCGATGCGGTCTATGACCTCACAGAGCCGCTTGTCCTTTTTTCGGAGGTAATCAAGCTCCGTTTCCCCATACGCAAAGTACATATTCTTTCGCTCCCTTCCGACGTAATACTATTATATCGGAATCTCAGCCAAAATACGATCACAAAATGCCCTAAGATTATCACGGTCTCAACAATTTAGAAATCGAGTCTCTGGTGAATCTTTGGGAGGCCTCGGTACGGGCCACTCATCTCTTTCTCTCCGATCCGGAGATCCTTCAAATCAAGATCTATGTGCCCCAGGCCCTGTTGGGCGTAGAGCGCCTGATCATAGCAGAGAACGGTCAGCGCTTGCCCATGGCCTTTATGGGCACAGCGGATCAGCGGCTGGAGATGCTGTTTCTATCTCCAGAACAGCGTGGAAAAGGCCTCGGAAGAACGCTGCTGGAATATGGGATCCAGCACTATGACATTCGGGAACTCACCGTCAACGAGCAGAATCCCCAGGCTGTGGGCTTTTATCAGCATCTGGGCTTCAAGACCTACAAGCGCACGGAGCGAGACGAGGAGGGCGAGCCCTATCCGCTGCTGTATATGCGCCTGACCGGAAAGGACTGAGCAATCAGCCCTTCCAGACCTTCCGCATCAGCAGTCCGATCCCGCAAAGAATTCCAGCGCAGATCACTGCGCCTCCCCACTGCTGCTCCATGCAGCATTTCCACAGCAGGATCAGATCTGCCACAGCCCCGTAGGCGCTCCAGTACATCACAGTGCCGCCGTCCGCCTGAGTTCTGTAGAGGTCGCAGAGCCCATAAATGGCTATCATCATCAGGCTCACCATGCTGTAGACTGCCGGAATTTCCTTCAGCGTAAAGACAAACACCTGGATCAGTATAAACCAGGGCACCAGATGACTCAGGGAGCGCTTCATTGCCGGTTCCTCCTTTTCTCATTTCGTTCGATATCAACATTATAGCATAAATTGGCACAATTTGCATGTCCGCCTAAAATCTACTTTTTGTGCTATTTTCAAATTGACGGATGTCCTTCAGCAGCTCACCTTATTAAAGGACGAGATTCGGGAAAAGGGATATGAGATCTCCACAGGCGTGGATGTCAGCACCAACAGCAGCACCCTTCACGACACCGTCAACCAGGCGGAAAAAGCCATGCGTTATGACAAAATGAGCTTTTACCGGAACAACGGCGGCGCGCGGCAAATGCGCATGCTGAACTACAAGCTGGAAAAGCTGCTGCTGGAGACCCAGGACGCCAGCCATTTTCTAAACGTCATTGCACCGAGATATAAGGGCGTCTATATGGTGAATCCTGACGCGGACACCTGCCGCTACATCTATCTCCCGCCCTATTTTCAGAAGATGCTGGAACACAACAAGGGCGTCTTCTCCCTGGCCATGCGGGAATACTGCTACACCCTAGTACGGCCCGAATACTATGACAGCTTTGAGATGATCTATCATTACCGGTATATCACCCAGAAATTGGCCGCAGGCCATTCGGTGGGATTTACTTATCAGAAGCTGGACGGCAGCTGGGTGGAGCTCAAGATCACAGAATACGACCAGAATACTGCGGATCCCGGCGAGTTGCTGTGGATCTTTTTGGATGAAAACAAGGAAGCCTGATTTTTCATGGGTGCGCCAAGCCGGCGCACCCATTTCTTAATGATTCTTAAATTTCCCCAATTTTCTGCCGCTGCGAAGTATAATAGTCACGGAGGTGAACGTCCCATGGAACCGATGCAGTCCCAAGCAGATATTCTGGCAGTAGATGACAACCGAGAGATTCTGGAGATCCTTCGGGTGCTGCTGGCCGGGGAGGGCTACCGGATCGTGACCGCCGAGAGCGGGGAAGAGGCCCTGAAGCAGCTCCGGCAGCAGTCCTATGATCTCATTATCCTGGATGTGATGATGCCGGGGCTCTCCGGCTATGAGACCTGTCAGGCCATCCGCCAGCAGAGCAACGCGCCGATCCTGTTTCTCAGTGCCAGAAGCTCCGACAGCGACAAGACCATGGGCTTCTCCAGCGGCGGAGACGACTATCTGCAAAAGCCCTTTTCCTATCCGGAGCTGCTGGGCCGGGTCAAGGCCCTGTTGCGCCGCTACCGGGTCTACCAAGGCAAGCAGACAGCGGAGCCAGAGCAGCCGGAGGCCATTCAAATCGGTCAGCTGGAGATCATCCCCCGGAAGCAGCAGGTGCGGCTAGGAGAAACAGAAATCGACCTGACCGGCACAGAGTTTTCGGTGCTGCATCTACTGGCCTCCCACCGGCAAAGGATTTTTTCCGCCCAGGAGATCTTTCAGCAGGTGTGGCAGGAGCCCTATTACCGTGGGGCCTCCAACACAGTGATGGTGCACATCCGCAATCTCCGCCGGAAGCTGGAGCCCGCGCCGGAAAAGCCCATCTACATTAAGACTGCATGGGGAAGGGGCTATTACTGTGAATGATAAGGCGAAGCACCGTCTCTCCCGTTCTCTAGGCCTCCGTGGGCAGCTGTGTCTTTTGGTCCTGTCCATGGGCTGCCTGTGTATTCTGCTGTTCTTGGCCCTGTGGAGCCACCGGCTGGACTGCATGGCGTTTCTATCCAAGCTCCCCTTGGTGGGCGACCACATTATCTCCGAGCCCCAGCAGGATTTTTGGGATCAGCTGATCGATGCGGGCGTGAATTACGACATTCCAGAGAGCGAGGACGACACAGAACGGGTACAGGCTCTGGAACCCTTCTTCAACCTGGCGGATGACTACACCGGCATCTATATCTACGGTCTGGAGGATGGGCTCTATCGGGCGGGGCGCTATCCGCCTTTTCTCGAGGGAAGCTCTCTCTTTCTCCGGATGGGCTACAGCTGGACCGGCGGCGTCAGTGAGCGATCCTATGACTTTGTCATGCCCTTCCGCAACGGCAATGCCAATTTGATCGTGACCTTTTATCATCTGATGCTCTTTGAGGTGCCCTGGTTTCTATTCTGCCTGTTTCTCTGTGTGGGACTGTTTCTGGCCAGCCTGCTGATCTTCATTGGCCGGAAGGTGCGGGCCATACGGCAGCTGGAGCAGGGGATCCTGGTCATGGCCGGAGGCGACCTGACCTTGCCCATCGGAAGCCGGGACCGGGATGAGCTTGGCACCTTGGGCCGGGAGCTGGATCAGCTCCGCAGTACCCTACAGGAAAACCTGGAACGAGACCGCCAGGCCCAGCAGGCCAATGCCGATCTCATTGCCGCCCTGTCCCATGATCTCCGCACGCCGCTGACAGTGCTCCAGGGGTATCTGGATATTCTCCATTTGGAGCGAGATCCTGACCGGCGGAAGGTTTATGAGCAGCGCTGTATGGATAGGGTAGGGGAGATCCGGGTATTGACCGATCAGATATTCCGCTATGCCGCCCTGCCCCAGGCGGAGACGAAGGCCGCGCCGAATTGGCTGCCGGTCACAGACTTTCTCTCCCATCTGGAACCCCATATCTCTTATCTGACCATGGCAGGGTTCCAGTGTGCCCTACAACCCTTTGACAGGAAAACGCTCGAGATTTGGGCAGAGCCGGTGCTGCTGGAGCGGTGCCTGGGAAATCTCTTCTCCAATGTTCTGAAATACGGTCAAAAGCAGACGCCCATTCTTCTGGCGCTCTCCTGTGACACGGGAAAATTTATATTCCAGATGGAAAACACACTGGCCCCGGACCGTGAGGCCGCCAGCACCGGTATCGGCCTCAAAAGCGTCCAGCAGGCCATGGAGAAAATGGACGGCGCTTTTTCAGTCACCCAGAAGCAAGCTTACTTTACGGTGCGGCTGATGTTACGCTTGCATTCCTGATTTTTACTTAAAAAGAGCTATTCAGAACGACCCTGGATAGCTCTTTTCTTTGGCAGGGCAGAACAGGGGAGAGGAACAAGACTTGCAGGCCCTTCATTCTTCCGTTATAATGTAAGAGACCAAATTCCCAAAGGAGGATGAGAAATGAAACTGCGCAGATTGGGCAAGACCGAGCTCCAGGTCAGCGAGGTAGGCTTCGGCGCGGAATGGCTGGAGCGTCACTCCAATGAGGAAGGCATTGCGCTGATTCAGTATGCCCACTCCAAGGGCATCAACATTCTGGACTGCTGGATGCCGGACCCGAAATCCAGAGATATCATCGGCGAGGGCATCAAGGATTGCCGTGGTGAATGGTTTATTCAAGGCCACCTGGGCGCCACCTGGAAGGATCAGCAGTATTACCGCACCCGGGACATGGACTATGTGCGCCCGGCCTTTGAGGATCTGCTGAAACGTCTGCAAACCGACTACATCGACCTGGGCATGATCCACTATGTGGACTCCGAGGAGGAGTGGGAGCAGATCCAGCACTCCGATTATCTGGACTATGTGATGGAGCTGAAGCGCACCGGCGTGATCCGCCACATCGGCATGAGCTCCCACAATCCAAAGGTAGCCATCAAGGCCGCTCAGTCCGGCTATGTGGAGATGATCCTGTTCAGCATCAATCCCGCCTTCGACATGCTACCCGCCAGCGACAACATCGAGACCATGTTTGCCGAGACCTACGACGACGGCCTCAAAGGCATCGACCCGGACCGTGCCCGACTCTATCAAGTATGTCAGCAGAACGACGTGGGCATTACGGTCATGAAGGGCTTCGCCGGAGGCCGGCTGTTTGACGAAAAGCGCTCACCCTTTGGCGTGAAGCTGAGCCCCGTCCAGTGCATCCACTATGCCCTGACCCGCCCCGGCGTCTGCTCCATCCTCTGCGGCTACGACACCCAGGAGCAGGTGGATCAGGCTGTGGCCTATGAGACCGCCACCGAGGATGAAAAAGACTATGCCTCCGTACTGGCCAACGCCCCCTTCCACTCCTACCGGGGCGAATGTACCTACTGTGGCCACTGTAAGCCCTGCGTCATGAACCTGGACATTGCCATGATCAACAAGTTCTATGACCTTGCCGTCATGCAGCCGGAGGTGCCCGCCTCCCTGCAATCCCACTACGAGCTGCTGGAGCACAAGGCCTCCGAGTGTATCGGCTGCCAAGCCTGCGAGGCCCGCTGTCCCTTCGGAGTTCCCATTGCCGAGAGAATGGAGAAGGCCGCGGAGCTGTTTGGTCTCTAACCGGATATTCATTTGATATGGACGCGCTGTCAACGGATTGCGCGTCCATTTTCGCTCTCGTAGAATCCATAAAATGTATTTACAAAGCGTTCACGGATTTTTAGCACTCTCATCTTGACAGTGCTAAAAACGATGCTATAATGAAGATGAACTTAAGGAGAGGGTTCCAAAGGGAGCCTGGTTCCAGGGTTCCAATGAGTTTGTAAATATGCAGCGAAGTTCGCACAGAGAACGATATGCTCCGGTTACGAACCGCAGAAAATGGAGGAATGACTTATGCTGCCTAGTATTTTTGGTGATGATTTCTTTGATGATATGTTTGATACAGACGCTATGTTTGGCCGGAAGAACCCCCTGTACGGCAAGCACGCCAAAAACCTGATGAAGACCGATATCCGCGAGACCGATCATACCTATGAGTTGGACATCGACCTGCCTGGCTTCAAGAAGGATGAGATTCAGGTAGAGCTGGAGAACGGCTATCTGACCATCCGGGCTGAGAAGGGTCTCGACAAGGATGAGCAGGACAAGAAGGGCCGCTACATCCGTCAGGAGCGCTATGCCGGCGCCATGAGCCGCAGCTTCTATGTGGGCACAGCCCTGAGCGTTGAGGACATGAGCGCAAAGTTTGAAAACGGTATTCTGCAGATCACCGTACCCAAGGAGGTAAAGCGGGAGCTGCCCAGAAGAAATACCCTTGCCATCGAGTAACCTTTTCCATATACCCCCTCTCTTTTCAGGCCGCCTTTTTAGGCGGCCTGATTGCATTTTTATGGAATGATATTTTCATATGATTTCGGTTGTATTTGAAAAAATCCGTGATTTTTCCTTTTCTCTGCATTTTCTGAAAATAGCACTTGCAAAACAGGAACAGCCCCTGTATAATAGGGAGGATTATGTAGAAAAAGGAGGAGTTACACATGAATCAGGACGCGATTTATGATGCTCGCCAGCTGGGCGTTCCCAAAATGCTTCTGCTGGGCCTGCAGCATATGTTCGCCATGTTTGGCGCAACCATTCTCGTCCCCGCTATCACTGGTCTTTCCATTTCCGCAACACTGCTGTTTGCAGGTCTGGGCACACTGCTGTTCCACCTGATCACCGGCAGAAAGGTGCCCGCATTTTTGGGCAGTTCCTTCGCATTTTTAGGGGCTTATGGCCTTGTTACCGCCTCCGGCGCAGAGATCCCATTGACTTATTCCAGCTTTGGTGTCGCTTGCGCCGGACTTTTGTATCTTGTGCTGGCTCTGCTGTTCAAGATCTTCGGCGCGCAGAAGGTCATGCGCTTCTTCCCGCCCATCGTCACCGGCCCTGTTATCATCGCCATTGGCCTGACCCTTTCCCAGAGCGCCATTGACAACTGTGGAGCCAACTGGCTGGTGGCCCTGATGGCTATTGTGGTGGTTATCGTCTTCAACATCTGGGGCAAGGGTATGCTGAAGATCATCCCCATTCTGCTAGGCGTGATAGCCAGCTATGTGTTTTCCATGATCATCGACGCCCCCACCCGGGCTACCCTGGTAGAGCATGTATCCCAGGCAGCCTGGATCGGTCTGCCGGTGAAGTGGGAGAACACCGCTCTGTCTATTTTCGGAAGCGGCTTTGACGGCGGCATGCTGGTGACGGCCATCATCACGATCATGCCCATCGCCCTGGCCACCATGGTCGAGCACATCGGCGATATCTGTGCCATTTCCTCCACCGTAGGCAAGAACTTTGTCTCTGACCCCGGCCTCCATCGAACCCTCACCGGCGACGGTCTGGCCACCACCATTGCTGCTCTGTTCGGCGCACCTGCCAACACCACCTACGGTGAGAACACCGGCGTTCTTGCTCTGTCCAAGGTCTATGATCCCCGGGTCATCCGTCTGGCCGCTGTGTTTGCAGTGATCCTATCCTTCTGCCCCAAGTTTGCCGCCATCATCGGCGCTATGCCCTCTGCTACCATCGGCGGCGTGAGCCTGGTGCTGTACGGCATGATCTCCGCTGTAGGCGTTCGGAACGTGGTAGAAAACCAGGTTGACTTCACCAAGAGCCGCAACGTGCTGATTGCCGCGCTGATCCTAGTACTGTCCATCGGCATCAAGTATTCCGCTGCCGGTGCGATTTCCTTCCAGGTCGCATCCTTTACCATCAGCCTCTCCGGCCTGGCAGTGGGCGCTATCGTTGGCATCGTGCTCAACGCAGTGCTCCCCGGCAAGGACTACGAGTTCCAGAAGGACGACGAGGGCTCTACCTCCGTCAACTTCAAGGTCTGATCCTATCCATAGAAAAACCGCGTCGGATTTTCTCCGGCGCGGTTCTATTTTTATGCTTTACTTGGCAGCACCACCGTTGCCGCAATGACCTGTGCAATGCCGCCGTCGGGCCAATTCTCAGCCCAGCAGATCAGGTCAATCAGATGCTCGCCCTTTTCATTTACATATTTCTTCGTCACATATCCCTTGCCGATGATGCAGTCGGAGCACATACCATGGTGATCCACGCAGCGTCCCGCCATCTCCGGCACCTGGGCCAGGAAGGAATCCGGGGTGCCGTCGTCGGACATAAAGTGCCAGTCGATGTACCGGAGGAAGCCATCGTCTCCCATATAGTTGGTGAGCAGGCGGATCAGCATATTTCGGCCGGTGGTATTATAGAACATAGCCCGGCCGCCTGGCTGATTTCGATGACAGAAATGGGCAGCGGTATCGAAATAATAAATGCCGTAGTCGTCGGCAAAGGGCTGCATTCTTCTGCGGCCTTCCTTGGTCTTGATGACATCCCGCAGAGGCCGCTGTCCCATCAGCTGCATTCCATGGCCCTTGATCATGTCCATCTCCGTCCAGGGCCCGGAGCAAATGGGAGTGGGATGGTCGCCCACCTGCACGTCCTCCCAATAGAGGGGATCCGCGCCCCGGATGACCTCCTTGCCCCACATATCAGAGATGAACTCCCAGTCCTCCTCAGTATAGTGGTGCACCTCCGGATGGCGCATCTTCGGCATTTTCCCGCCGGGGCCGCCCGGGCCGCCGCCCAGCAGCGGGCCCCTGGGCCCGGTATAGTCATCCTTGTAGAAGGAAAATACATTGTGCCCTCTGGTGATGCCGGACATGACCAGCTCGCCCCGCTGATTATAGAGGCTGCCCCGGCCTTCCAGACGCATATACCGGCCCTCGCTGCCCTCCTCGGGGGTCAGATCCTCAATGACCATATCGTCGCAGACAGTGGTGAAGGTATCTCCCGGGTAGATGGGCGCATACATGATAAACGCGCCGCCGTCATTGGCCCGCTGTAGCCTGTCTCCATAGTCCATGGGCAGCATGGGAAACATGGCCCCGGGCTCCTTCCAGCAGGGAATAGCGATGATAGAGCCGTATTTCGTCTTCTTTGCGTATTCATCATCGTTGAACAGGGGATTCCAGGGATCCCAAGCGTTGGCGTAAAGCCGCATCAGGGTCGGATCCGCCGGGGTCACCGGAAACATGGTGGGCTTGCCAATCTGCTGCTCCAGCTGCCGCCGGGTCTCGTCCAGAATTTTCTTTTCTCTGTCACTGTACCGACCGGGATAGACGGTCTTAAAATCACTCACAGGAAAGTCTCCTCTCTTTCAAAAGGGCGGCGCGGAGTTCCGCGCCGCCCTAATCTCATTATCTGATAAAATGTTATCTGCTCTCGTAGCGGCTGTAGGCAGTCTCATAGAAGGACTGCAGCTCGTCAAGGCCCATGGCCTCTACATCTGCCACATAGGCGTTCCAGGTGTCATCGTTGAGCTCAGACTCGCCCATCATAAACTTGGAGATCTCCGTTGCCACATGGGTGTAGATATCGGAGTTGATCTGCGCCATGTCCTCGGCCTCCTCCGCAGTGAAGGCCAGGGTGGGAGTAGCGGAGTAAAGTGCCTTGGAGGTATCATAATCCAGCCAGATATTCTTTGCCTCGTTGACATAATCCTCGTTGATGGGGTTATTCTTGTTGACGATCTGGAAGCCGGGGCCCTCGTCCAGGGCGTAGATGACCTGATAGCTCACCAGATCCTCGTTGCGCTCCAGCATCAGAGGCAGCATCTGCTTTACGCCGTCCACCACCTGATAGCTCTCGCCCTCCTCAAAGCCGAAGTTCACGGCAGAAGCGCCCTCGGTGCTGTAGAACCAATCCAAGAACTGCACGGCCTTATCCGGCTCCGCGCAGGAGGTGGTGATGACGATGTTCTTCATGCCGGAGGTGCGCTGCTTAGCGTACTCGTAGTTATACTCCTTGGGAGCCTCGCTGCCCTCGGGATAGGTCATATGGACGGCCTTCAGGTCAAGACCATAGTTGGTCTTCATATTGGTGAGGTCACGGTCCATGCCGCCGAACAGTGCGGTGGCGCCGGAGGTCTGGAGAGAATCGTCAAACATCTGGGCATAGGCATAGTCGGGGTTGATGTAACCGGCCTTAAAGGCTCTGGAGAAGAACTCCACAAAGTCCCGGAGCTCATCGGAGGTGCCGTCATAAACCAGCTCATTGGTCTTGAGGTCTACCTTAAAGGCGTGGCCGCCGGAGGTACCGAAGGCCATGCAGAAGAAGCCGCCGCGGATATCGCCGGAGTTGGAAACGCCCATGGGATACTGGACGCCGTTGTTCTTCATGGCCTCAAAGGCCTTCATCCAGTCCTCAGTGGTTACAGGCTCCTCCATGCCGGTGTCCGCCAGATAGTCCGCACGGACCAGGGGGCCTTCCCGGACGCCCTGAGGCTGATCGTAGATCATGGCGATGGAATAGAGCTTGCCGGTGTCAGTGGTAAGATCCCGGCGAACGTTGTCGTCAGCCTGAAGGATCGCATAGTAGTTAGGGGCAAATTCGGGGATGCGCTCGGTGAGATCTACATACACGTCGTCTTCGATGGCCTTGTCATAGCCGCCGTTGTAGACAGAGGTAGCACCCATAGCGCCGCAGTTGGATTCATAGATCAGGTCAGTCATGTCGCCGGAGGCGATCATCAGGTTGTACTGCTCATTGCAGACGGCCTCGGAGGCCTGCTTAAAGGTCAGGGTCACGCCCAGCTTTTCCTGGACTCTCTGCCAGAACAGCAGATCCTTCTTAAGGGGCTGCTCCGCGCCGCCCATGGCGCCCAGCTGTACCCAGAAGATGGACAGATCCAGTCCATCCTCAAACATGGGAAGGTCATAGTCTTTTACGCCGATGTGCTCGGAATACCACTCATTGGTGGGACCCTGCTCCAGAACGGGCTCCTCCACGGCGGAGGTCTCCGCGTCAGAAGCGGGCTCAGTATCCGGAACCGCAGGAGTCTCCTCCTGGACCGGAGCCTTTTCCGACGTCTCAGTGGTGCTCTGGGCCTTGTCACTGCCCGCAGCAGGGGTGCTGGCGCTGGAACCGCCGCCGCAGCCCGCAAACAGACATAGCAGCATGGAAAGACTCAGCAGCATTGCAACAAGTTTCTTGGTCATATCTCTAATCTCCCTTCTTACAAAATGTGTTGGCCGTTTATATAAGCTTCACATTTCCGTAATAATTACAGTCTCATTATATAAATTGTCCTTCCATTTGTCTACAGGGGATTCCGCATAATCTTTCCATCTATTTTTTAGTGATTATCACTATTTTACATAAGAATTTAACGCTGATTTCACAGCTGTTTCACGAAAAACAATACGCCGCAGTGCTGGAATTGCTCCAATCTCTGCGGCGTATCATTTTTACTATTTAGTTGTATCTGTCAACCATATGTGCTGTTTTACTTCTCCCAGAGTTTTTCCGCTGTGGGCTTCCAGTCTCTGGCGTACTGCTTACATTTCTCGCAGAGATGCTCCGCGGACTCCGGGGACTGGAGATCCGTGGAATGTGCTCCGGACTCCTTCACCATTCTCTCCAGCAGCTCCGGATTCTCCAGCATAGGACAGGGGCGCAGATGGTTCTCATTGAAGGGCTGTCCATCGTGATAGGCCATGAAAATAGGGGACTGGAGTGCCTCCAGCAGGGTCATGTTCCGAATATTTGCGTTGGAATAGTGGATGAACACGCAGGGATCCACGTCGCCGTTGGCGTTGATATGGAGATACCGCCGGCCGCCTGCGATACAGCCGCCCACATACTCCGCGTCGTTCTGAAAATCCATGGAGAAGATGGGCTTGGTCTTCCGATACAGGCGGATCCGATGATACATCTCCTCCCGCTGCTCCGGGGTACACATGAGGTTTGGCACCGCGTCGTTGCCCACGGGCATATAGTGGAAATACCAGACGAAATCCGCGCCCCACTCTACCATCTGATCCATAAATTCCGGGCAACTGATGGAATCGAAGTTCTCCCGAGTGTAGCAGCAGGAGATGCCAAAGGGCAGGCGCTTCTCCTTGAGGATCTCCATGGCATGAACTACCTTCTGATAGGTGCCGTTTCCCCGTCGGCCATCGGTGGCAGTCTCAAAGCCCTCCACGCTGATGGCGGGAATAAAGTTCTTCACCCGGAGCATCTCCTCCGCAAAGGCCTCGTCAATGAGCGTAGCGTTGGTAAAGCTCAGAAACTGACAGTCCGAATGCTTATTGCACAGGGCGATCAGGTCGCTTTTCCGCACAAGAGGCTCGCCGCCGGTGTAGATATACATATAGACGCCCAGCTTTTTGCCCTGATTGATGATATCGTCGATCTCATCAAAGCTCAGGTTCAATCGGTTGCCGTACTCCGCCGCCCAGCAGCCGGTGCAGTGCAGGTTGCAGGCGGAGGTGGGATCCAGCAGAATGGCCCAGGGGATATTGCAGCCGCATTTTTTCCGGTTTTCCTCCTGCTTGGGCCAGCCCACCAGATTGGCGTTCACAAAGAAGTTTTCAAAGGTGGCCTTCAATACCCCGTTGTCCGTATCCCGAAAGATCCGCATCATCAGCTGATACATATTGTTGCTGGGATCCTCAATGACCCGCCGGAAGGCCGCGCGCTGGGCAGGGAAGCTGTCCTCTCCGTCTCCCGCGAACCGATCCACCCAGTCCATGAGCTTCGGCAGGTTCTCCTCGGGATTCGTTCCAATATAGTCAAAGGCAGTGCGGAGCGCCACCTTTTTCATGGTATTTCCCAGTGCCATAGAATGATTCCTCCTATTTTGTATTGTTTCTAAGGCACATTATAGAAATCTTTCGGCGGCGGAAAAATGCCCAAAACCGTTTTTTTGTGTCCTTTTTAGACACTTTTCCGGTTTTGGGCAAGATATGTAATCCTATTTTTTCTCCTCCAGCTGACTGCCGTGCTCCGCCAGGCCCTGCATGGTGCCGGTAAAGAATCGGAACAGCTGATCCATCATTTCATAGGGCACGGACTTCATGCCGCTGTTAATCCAGCGGAGAAAGTATCCCACAATGCCGAAGGTATAGAGCTCCACAATGAATTTTTCATCCTGACTCGGCAGCTGACGCTCCCCATAATTGTCCTGATAATATAAGGACACCAGGGGCGAGACGATTTTCTCAATATAATTCTCCAGCGCGTCCCGGCTGATGGAGTAATAGGCATTAAGCACCAGAGAGCGATTCTCGTAGAAATACCGGGCCACGGCAGCCAAGTCATTCTGCCAATCCTTCAGATCAATGTGCTCCTGAAATAACCGGGCCGCGTCGTCCATCAGCGTCCACTCGATCAGACCATAGATATCTGTAAAGTGATAATAGAAGGTCTTGCGGCTGACCTGAGCCAGATCCGTAATCTCGCCGATGGTGATTTTATCTACGGTCTTTTTGGACAGCAGGGTTTTGAGCGCCCCGGACAGCTGCTGCTTGGTCTGATTGGACATATCACAATTCTCCCTCTAAATAGAAAAGCAGCCACTTTTTATTTTCGTGGCTGCTTTAATTACGTTTTACCGGAGGAAGCCCTCCAAAATTTTCTGCTCAGCCTCCTCAGCGCTGAGGCCCAGGGTCATGAGCTTTAGGATCTGTTCTCCGGCGATCTTTCCGATGGCCGCCTCATGGATCAGGCTGGCGTCCACATGGTTGGCGCTGATTTCCGGAATAGAGCGCACCTTGGCATGGTTCATGATGATAGCGTCGCACTGCACATGACCGAAGCACTGGGCATTGCCCTGGACTCTTGGATAGAACACCTGAGCAGAGTTATCCTTGGCCACGGACCGGGAAGTCACCTGACATTTGGAGTCTATGCCATTGAGAAACACGTCCACCTCAGAATCCGCGGTCTGGTCTCCATGGGTCATGAGCTTCTCTTGGATCTGCAGTTCCGCGCCATCGCCTACCTCAACCTTGGTGTAGCGCTTGGTGCTGTCCACACCGCCGATCTGGCTCATATCCAGGAACACCGTGGAGCCCTCGCCGATATAGAGAATGGTCTGGGGGTTCAGGATCCGTCCGCCGGTGCCGTCTCCGGCACCGTAGTGCTTCTCAGAATAGCGAACCTTGGCGTTTTTACCGATATAGAAGGTGTGAACGCCGTTGTGGCGGCTGTCCTCGCAGCCGCAGTTATGAATGCCGCAGCCCGCCACAATATTCACGTCCACGCCGTCGGCGATATGAAAATCATTGTAGACCAAGTCGTCCATGCCGGTCTCAGTAATGACTACAGGAATAGACACCGTCTCCCCCTGGGTACCCTCCTTGATATAAATGTCGATGCCGGGCTTATCCGCCTTGGGAACAATATCGATATGCTCGGAGGAATGGCGCACAAAGCCCTTGCCGTTGAGCCGGAGATTATAGGCCCCCTCCGTAGGCATGGTACGCATGTCCGCCACCTTTTGCAGCATCATCTTTTGAATTTCTGTGAGCTCCGCCATTTACGCTTCCTCCAAATAACTGCAGGTTCCGGTGGTGTTGGCCAGGATCTTTGGGAAGATATTCTGTACCGGCCCCTGATCCTGGATCTTTCCGCCGGACACCAGCACGATTTCGTCCGCCAGCCGGATGATCCGCTCCTGATGGGAAATGATGATCATTGAAGCGCTGGAATCACGATGAATGGCCTCGAAGGTGGCCGTCAGCCGGCTGAAGCTCCAAAGATCGATGCCCGCCTCAGGCTCGTCAAAGATCATCATATTGCCGCCCTTAGCCAGGATGGTGGCGATCTCGATACGCTTGAGCTCACCGCCGGAGAGGCTGGAATCCACGTCCCGGTCAATATACTCCCGCGCGCAGAGGCCCACCTGAGTCAGGTACTTACATCCGTCGTCGATGCTGAGCCGTCTGCCCGCCGCGCAGGACAGCAGATCGCTGACCCGCATGCCCTTGAATCTTGGGGGCTGCTGGAAGCCGTAGCTGATGCCCAGCTTGGCCCGCTGGGTCACGTCCAATTCGGTGATATCCGTTCCATTCCAGAAGATTTTTCCGGATGTGGGCTTTTCAATACCCATAATGAGCTTCGCCAGGGTGGACTTGCCGCCGCCATTGGGCCCTGTGATGACGATAAATTTACCGTCGGGCAGGGTCAGATCCAAATGGCTTAAGATGTCCGTCCTGCCGGATTCCGTTTCTACGGAGAAGCAGAGATCTTTGATTTCAAGCATATTCCTGCATCCTTTGTCTTTTACTTTTCAGATTATATCATACTATTTATATGATATTTGTCAAGAAAAATCCGTTTTCTGAGTAAATCGCTTCCATATGCACTTTATTTAATATAGTATCCCCTTACTTTTTATTTGCTTTACCGGTTAGAATCTGATATAATAAAGCGTAAAACTATCTTCATTTTTAACTTATGGCAAGGCCATAGGTAGGCTGTTCGCGCCAAAAATCAGCCCAAACCTTGTTTTTGCCTGGACGTCCACTTTAGAGAGGAGAAAAAACATGGCTTCTGCTTCATTTCTTTGGGCAAGGGTCCTTAAATATATAGAAGACAAGTACTCATCTTCTATTGTGGTGACGCTGTTTGACGACATTGATGTGGTAGACTTCACAGACGGCACCCTGGTGCTCTACACCTCCAACGAATTCCGCCGTCCCATTTTGGAGACCCAGTGCATCCCCCACATCAAGGAGGCCATGCTGGCTGTGGGTCAGCAGGATGTGGAGGTCACCATCTTAGATGACAAATCCTTGGCGGAATACCGCAGCCGGGGCAAGAACAAGGGCGACCTGGACGCCATCAACCAGGAGTTCACCTTTGATAACTTCGTGGTGGGCCCCTCCAACCGGTTTGCCCACGCCACGGCCTGGGCTGTGGCTACCAAGCCCGCCAATGCCTATAACCCGCTGCTCATCTACGGCGAAAGCGGCCTGGGCAAGACCCATCTGCTCTACGCCATCGCCAACCATATCAAGAAGGATCATCCGGACTTCCATATCGTCTACGTCAAGGGCGACCAGTTCACCAATGAGCTGATCGCAGCCCTGAAGGAAGGCAGCAACGTCCAGTTCCGCAGCAAATACCGCAATGCCGACCTGTTTCTCATGGACGATATCCAGTTCATCGCCGGTAAGGACAGTACCCAGGAGGAGTTCTTCCATACCTTCAATACCCTCTATGAGCAGAAGAAGCAGATCGTCCTGACCTCCGACCGGCCCCCCGAGGAAATGAGCCGTCTGGAGGATCGACTAAAGACCCGGCTCCAGTGGGGCCTTTTGGCTGACATCCAGCCCCCTGACTATGAGACCCGCGTGGCCATCATCCAGAACAAGGCCTCCTCTATGGGCCTCCACCTCCCCGACGACGTCATCACCTATGTGGCGGAGAACATCACCTCCAACGTCCGTCAGCTGGAAGGCACCGTCAACAAAATCATGGCCTATCGGGACATGACGGACTTAGAGATCAACCGCACCAATGTAGCCCGGGCCATCCGTGATATGGTGAAGGACACCTCCAATAAAGTTCTGCCCTCGCCTCAGCTCATTATCTCCGAGGTTGGCTCCTACTATAATATCAGCGAGTCCGTGATCCGCGGCAGCCGCCGGGATAAGAATACCGCTGAGGCCCGTCAGGTCTCCATGTACCTGATCCGGAAGCTCACGAATCTAAGCCTTTTGGATACCGCCGCGGAATTTGGCAAGGATCATACAACAGTCATGCACTCCGTGGACAAAATAGAAAAGGAGCTGGGCACCTCCGATCACCTGGCTCAGGTAGTGAAGGAGATCACTGCCAACGTCAACGGCAAACTGTAAGCTGATCCATTCAGGCTGAAAAAGCCTGAACCCATATATTTTTTTCGAAAATGTTTTCCACATTTCCACCTGGAAACTCATGTGAAAAGACTGTGGAAAACGTGATTTTTCAGAATTCGCCGATTTTGCTGTGGAAAAGTCTGATTTTATCCACAATGGGGT
>CAKTEB010000050.1 GCA_934546685.1 uncultured Oscillospiraceae bacterium | reverse complement strand
AGCTGGACGAGACGTGGAAGTTCATCGCCTTCGGCGGCGACGGCGGCACCTATGACATCGGCTTCCAGTCCCTGTCCGGCGCCATGGAGCGCGGCCATGACATGGTGTACGTCTGCTACGACAACGAGGCGTATATGAACACCGGCATTCAGCGTTCGTCCTCCACCCCGCGTTTTGCGGATGCCACCACGGCCCCCGTTGGCTCTGAAATTCAGGGCAAGCAGCAGGACAAGAAGGATTTGACCGCCATTATGGTGGCCCATGGCATTCCCTATGTGGCCCAGAGTACGTTCATCGGTAATTTCCGGGATCTCCACGAGAAGGCCAAGAAGGCGATTTACACCCAGGGCCCCTGCTTCCTGAACGTGCTGTCCCCCTGCCCCAGAGGCTGGCAGTATGACACGGCGCTGCTGCCCACCATCTGTCAGCTGGCGGTGGATACCTGCCTGTGGCCTATGTACGAGGTGGAAAACGGCGTTTGGCGGCTGACCTACGAGCCCAAGAAAAAGAAACCCATCGAGGACTATATGCGGCTCCAGGGACGCTTCAAGCATTGCTTCAAAAAGGGCAATGAGTGGATGCTGGAGAACGCCCAGGCATATGTGGATCGGAAGTGGGAAGAGCTGCTTTCCAAGTGTAAGTGATAGGAAAATCCCCGCAGTCGAATGAAAATTTCGGCTGCGGGAGCTTTTTATGCAGTTTGGATCCCCTCTAGCAGCGCCGTCACATCCTTGCTGTCACAGAAAGCCTCGATGGGGCGGCCCCAATGGGTGGAGATCTCGAAGACCAGCGCGTTGGGGGCGTGGGCATCCGGGTTGGGCAGATCCAGCCGGATCTCACAGCAGCCCCTTTTGCCGCTGAGATACACCACCCGGTGGCCGCTGAGGGGCCCGCACTGAACTGGGGAGATGGGCTGAAGGATCCGGTAGCAGCCTTCGGAGAGAATGCTCCGGAGCTCTCCGGCCGAGGACTTCCGGCTGCGGTCCAGGCTGATGGTCACGGTGTAGCTGCCGTCCGGGGCCTGGAGCTCCAGGGTGGGATTCACATGGGGCTCCTGGGCCTCCAGCAGGGAAAAGCCGGAGGGGAGTTGAAGCGATACACCTGCGGCGGAAATTCGGGCGGCTTCAATTTCAAACATGGGGCGTTCCTCCAAACAATGTAAAATGCCTGTAATTACATCATAACATAACTGTATTGTGCAGACAAGCACAAAGTATAAAACATTCCACTTTGAAGGTAAAATGATTACAAGAAAGTGGTGATGTTGTGGATGTACTTGAACGCTTACGAGAATTATTGAAGGAACGCGGCTGGTCGGAATATCGGTTAGCCAAGGAGTGCGGCCTTTCAGAGTCGACCATACACAACATTTATCGACGGAACGCTCTGCCGTCTATTTATACCCTGGAGACCATTTGCCGTGGCTTCGGCATCACTCTGGCCCAATTCTTTGCGGAGGGGGAGACGGTGGAGCTGTCCCCGGAGCTGAAAGCGCTCTTTGAGGGCTGGCGGCCCCTGACGCCCCAGCAGAAGAACGCAGTGATGACCGTGGTGCGGGCCTTCCACGCGGAGGGACGCAAGGAACCGGAGCAGCAGGATTAACAGAATAGAAGGATACCGCCGGAACGCATAAGCGCCCGGCGGTATTTCTCGCAAAAAAGTTCCGCAGTGGGGAACCCACTGCGGAACCGATGTACAGTAAGGGGAAGATTACTTCTTGCCGCCCATGGAGGTAGCAGCGAAGTAGGGGCCGCCGAACTCATCGACGACAGCAGCCTTAGCAGCCTCAAGATCCTCGACCTTGACAGCGTCCAGAGCAGCGCAGACAGCCTCGTGATCCAGGGGCTTCAGGCCCAGCATCTTACGAGCCTCAGCGGGAGTAGCAACCTCGTTGCCAAAGGCCTCAATGGCGCGAGCAGCACGCTGAACCAGCAGCAGGTTGGTAGCCATGATCTTGTTGCCGTCCTTGTCCTTGCCGTAAACAACATTATCCTCCATGCCTACGCGGACATGGCCGCCGTTGGCGATGCAGGAGAACATGACAGGCAGATGGCCCTTGCCGATGCCGAAGCCAGACCAAGTGCACTCAGCGGGCAGCTTGCCAGCAGCCTGCAGGTTGTGCATCTCGTCCAGGAGGATCTGCAGATCGTGGGGAGTAGCGTCCATACCGCCAACAACACCCAGGCAGAACTGGAAGTGCAGAGGAGCAACAACGAAGCCCTTCTTCCAGTAGATGCCGACAGCCCGCAGAGCGCCGAAGTCGAAGATCTCGAACTCGGGCTTAATGTCCTTCTCCTGGTACAGCTTGCCCAGGGTGGAGAGCATGTTGGGGGAGTTGTGGAACACGCCGCCGGGGATGCCCCAGTTGAAGGAAGAGGCGTCAAAGGTGCCCATCTCGATGCCGGGAACATTCTTGTGGTGCAGCATACGCATCGCGTTGCCGTAAGGGGAGTCATCGGAAACACGGTTGTCACCGGAGGAGGTGCAGTTTACGATAACGTCGCAGTCCTTGTGAGCACGGATCGCCTTGATGGTCTCGTAGAACTTTACGGGATCCATAACGCCTGCGCCGTTGTCGTCACGCATATGCAGATGAACAACAGAAGCGCCAGCCTTCCAACACTCGTAAGCGCACTCAGCGATCTGAGCGGGAGTCTCAGGGATGTCATAACCAGCGGGGGTTACAGCGCCGGTCAGAGCGGCAGTAATGATGGTCTTTGCCATGAGAATCAATCCTTTCTTAACTTCAGTGCCCTCAGGGAGAGCACCTTTTATTCCTCTCCTATTGTAACACAAAAAAGCTGAAATGCAATCCTTTTTACCCTTAATATTTATTTTTGTCAGCTGCGCGAAGAAGCAGGGCCGCCCCGGGGTGGAGCGGCCCTTTTGGCGTTATGCCTTATACATTCTGTCGTAAACGGTCTGGTAGATCTCCACGCAGCGGGCAAGATCCATGCTCTCGCACTGGGAGACGTACTGATCCCAGCTCTCGTCGGTGAGCTCCGCCTCGCCGATCATCCACTTGAGGATCTGCTCGGTGGCGTAGGTGTAGACGGTGGTGGCGATGTTGGCGTACTCCGCGTTTTCGTCGGTGGTCAGGGACAGGGTGGGCAGGGAGCATTCGTCGGTGCCGTTGCTGTTCCAGATATCAAAGGCGGAGAGCTCCACCTCGTCGTAGGTGTAGAAGACGGCGGTGGCGTTGGTATAGTTGTTGAATACCGGGTTGGTATACATGTTCCGGAGATTCATGACATTGTAGCCGTCGGGGTTGTGAACAATGAAATCTGTATAGACGGGGTCGCCGTTTTCGTCGTACTCAAAGGCCACGCCCTCTTCGCCATAGTTGGTGATCATGTAGCCGTCCCAGGTGTAGAACCAGTTCATGAATTCCGCGGCCATTTCCGGGTTCTCACAGCCGGTGGTGATGGACATGTTGCCATTGCCGGTGTGGCTAGTCTTCATACGGAACTTGTAGGTGTCGCCCTCCTGCTCCACCAGGGGCGCCATGGCCTCAAAGTCGAAGGTGGGGGAGATGGCGGCGGCGGTCATGGTGGAGAACTTGTCGCCCCGGATGGAGGTGACGGCGCACTGATCGTTGGAGACGTAGCTGTTGATGTAGTCGGGGCCGTAGGCCTCGGAATAGAAGTCGTCCTTAATGAGCCCGGCGGCGTAGAATTTGTGGAAGGCGTCGATGTAATTCCGGAAGTGCTCATCGGTGAGGGAGGAGACTACGGTGTCGCCGTCCATCATCATGCCAAGATCCGTCCAGCCCAGATTGATGCCGGCGGTGCCGAAGGCTCCGGTGAAGCCCTCCAGCACGGAGGAGTTGTCGATGAAGATGGGATAGGTGCAGTTATACTGATTCTTTACCGCGGAGAGATAATCGAACATATCGTCCACAGTCACCGGGGCGTCCATGCCAAATTCCTTGGCCCAGTCGGCCCGATAGCTGAGGCCCTGCTCAGAGACCACGTTGGAGGCCAGCGTCCAGATCCGCAGGATCCGGTCATCGTCGGTGTAGATGCTCTTTTTGGTATAGTCGTCCATGGTATCTACCAGGGTCATATAGTTGGGCATGTGTTCCTTGGCCAGGTCGGTCATGTCGATGATGATATCGTCCTCATAGGCCGCGGTGACACCGCCAGAATAATAGTCCATGGCCATGAAGTCCGGGTAATCGCCAGTGGCGATGGTCAGGTTGAACTGCTCATAGGCGGCGGAATCAGAGCACTCGATGAACTTCATGTTCACACCGGTGGCCGCTTCAATCAGGGGCAGGGTGGGCATATCCGCATAGCTCTCCATGAGGCCGCTCCAGATAAATGCGGAGAAGACACGCCACATGGTCAGGGTATCGCCATCGGCCAGGGGATAGGTGATCTCCTTGCCCATATTCTCCTCCAGCTCCCGATAGGCCTCGTTGGTGTCGTGGCTCATGGCGGCGTATTTTTCCGCCATGGTGGCATATTCCACAGGGGGCTCAGCTGCGGAGGTCTCCTCCGAGGCGGAATCCTCGGCGGAAGCGGCGGGGGGGGGGGGCTGGGCTGGGGCGGGAGCAGAATCCACAGCCTGCTCCGTTTCAGCCGGAGCGGAATCGGCAGGGGCGGAGGCGCTGCTGGAATTTCCGCCGCAGCCGCTGAGCATCGATGCCAGCATGCCCAGGGCCAGAACCAGGGCTAAAAGTTTCTTGCGCATAGGTCATTTCTCCTTTCTCATCATGGGGAAACAGTTCTATATGCAAACATTATAAATTCCTCCATTTGATTTGTCTATTTGGAATGTTACACAATGTTTGCTTAATATATTTGTAACAACTTTCTGCGAAAAGGAGATTTGGCGCGCGAAAAGCGCCGCTGCACAGCTGGCAGCAGCGCTTTTATGCAAAATTTTTTCAGCGAGGCAGCCGCTTATGCAGCTCCGTCACTACCTGGTCGATCCAGCCCTTGACGGTCTCTATCTGCTCCGGGGTCAGCTTGGTGGGATCGTAGTGGAAGCAGCAGTCGTCGGTAATACACTCGCTGCTCATGCGGACCAGAATGCCGTCCTTGGTGAAGGAGCCGTCCACGCACATGCTGTCCACACCGTAGGTGGCATGCTCCGGAGCCAGAAGCTCGCCGATGATGTCGTACATGGTATAAAAGTCGCCCTCGCCGCTGTAGCCGGTGACGGCCACCAGCACGGAGCCGTTTTTCAGATTGATCTCCTTGGTCATGATGATTCCTCCGATGTTCATGTAATATCCACATTATATCATAGAATCCGCCCTGCGTATATGGGGGATTTTTGCCCGCTTCGTTGCTTTTCCGGCGGGGGTGTGATAAAATGAAGCCATTCTTTCACGCTGGGAGATGAGGAATGGGATGAATTGCCCCTTGTGCGGCGAGGAGCTGGGGGAGGCGGAAATCTGCCCCAACTGCGGCTCGCCAATCCAGCTGGAGCCGCCGGAGATGCCGGAGACGCCCGGACAGCGGCCCGGCATCTTTTATGAAAACCTGGCGGTCTCCCAAGACGAGGCCCGGCGGGAGCGTCAGGCGCCTAAGAAGCCCAGATTCAGCGGCGGAGAGCGCCGAGGACTGATTGGTTCGGTGCTGCTTATGATCCTGCTGCTCCTCACTGTATGGTGGGGGTGCAGCCAGTATATCCCCGATGCCGAGGCCGTCCGGGGCCGAGAGGGCATCTCCATGGACAACCGAACCTTTGCCATTTACTATCAGACGGAGCTCCAGAGCATGGAGAGCCAGTACAGCCAGCAGAAGCAGGCCCTGCCCTTTGACACGAACCGAAGCTTAGAGCGCCAATATGTGGACTTAGACAGCGGCTACAGCTGGGCGGATCACTTCCGCCAGCAGGCGCTGCAAAAGGCGGCACTGACGGCCAGCCTGGTCTCCCGAGCTCGGCAGGCGGGATTTCAGCCGGAGCAAACGAAGATCGACGGCCTGGAGGCTTCCATCGATCAGCTTCCCAGTCTAGCGGCGGCCTCGGGCTATCCGGGAAAGGACGGGGAGGGAGACCTTAGCGCCTATCTTGCAGCCCGCTATGGAGCGGAGGTCACCGCCGAGACCTATCTCCAGTATCTCCGGGACAGCTTTCTGGCCCAGGCCTATTCCGACGCCCTTTACAGTGCCATGGGCTTTTCCGATGAGCAGTTAAAAGACTACTATCAGGCCCACAAGTCGGATTTCAGCGATACGCCCATGTCGAAGCTGCCTGACGCGGATATCCGCCATGTGCTCTATCTTCCTACGGATGACTCCCGGGAGGCCAAGGAAGCGGCGCTGGCCCAGGCCCGGGAGGACGCGGAATGGCTCCTGACCCAGAAAGATCCGGAGCAGGCTGTGGAGCGGCTGGCTATGGAACGGTCCGCTGACAGCGGCTCCAGTCAGAATGGCGGTCTGCTCTCCGACGTGGCCCCTGGGCAGATCAGCGGCGAGTTCTCCGGCTGGTGTTTCCCGGAGCAGGGGAGAAGCTACGGAGATACGGCGGTGGTAGCTTCCGATTACGGCGTGCATCTGGTGTTCTTCGTCCGCTACCGGGACAATTTCCGGTGGAAGGAGCAGGTGCTCTCAGCCATGCGGTCAGAGGCTCTGGCCCAGGAGTTCTCGGAGCTGCTGGAGGAGACGGACTGCAAGCTGACCCGATTCGCGGTGTCACCCTGATTTGATTTTTGAAATTGCATTTGGAGGAACCCATACCATGAAGAAAATGCTGTTTTTTGTGAATCCCGCGGCGGGCAAGGAGGAGATGCGCTTCCAGCTCATGGACGTCATCGACTTCTTTACCGCCAGCGGCTATGATGTGCTGTGTCATCCCACCCAAAAGCCCCTGGATATCCCGGAGTTCCTGGCGGAGCGGGGCTCGGAATTCGATATGGTGGTCACCTGCGGCGGAGACGGTACCCTCAACGAGACCGTCTCCGGCCTGATGACTCTGGAGCGGCGGCCCACCCTGGGCTATATCCCCGCGGGGACCGTCAATGACTTTGCCACCTCTCTGCATATTCCCAAGACCATCAAGGAGGCGGCCAGGAACATCGTGGAGGGTGTGCCCTTCCGGGTGGACATGGGCGGCTTCAATGACCGGTATTTCACCTATGTGGCGGCCTTTGGCGCATTTACCAAGGTCAGCTATGCCACCCCGCACGCCAGCAAGCAGGCTCTGGGCCGGGCGGCGTACATTTTGGAGGGCATCCGATCCCTGTCGGATATTCGGCCCATCCATGTGGTGGCGGAGACCGCTGAGACGGTCATCGAGGATGATGTGATCCTGGGCATGGTCACCAATGCCACCTCCGTGGGCGGCTTCAAGGCCCTGGACGACGATATCGTGAAGATGGACGACGGACTCAATGAGCTGATCCTGGTGAAGGCTCCTAAGGCCCTGGCGGACTACAACGCCCTGGTGGGCAGCCTCATTGCCCGGGACTTCCGGCCTGACTATTTCCATATCCTCCAGTGTGACTCCGTGACCCTGACCTTCCAGGAACCTGTGCCTTGGACCCTGGACGGCGAGTTCGGCGGAGAGACGGAAAAGGCGGTAGTGACGAATATTCCCACGCCGATTGAGATCATGGTGCCGAAGCCGGAGGAAGCATAACTAGAAAGGGGCGCTGCGGAAATGCAGCGCCCCAATATTTTACCGTAAAAGCCGCCCCGGTTTTCTCGAGGCGGCTTTTACGATTACTCGATTTTCTCAAAGGCCTCGACCCCGTGCTTGCACAGCGGACAGATGAAGTCCTCTGGCAGAGTTTCGCCCTCGTAGATATAGCCGCAGATGGTGCAGCGCCAGCCCTTGACCTTGTTGGTCTCCTGAGGCTTGGGCTTGATATGAGCCTGATAGTAGGCGTAGCTTACAGGCTCCGTGCCCTCCAGAGCCTCCGCATCCACCACGTCTGCCAGAAATTGCGTGTGCGTGCCCAGATCCATGGAGGATACCACCTTGCAGCTCAAAAAGCCGCAGGAGGCCCAGGTGAGGTAGGGAACACCGTTTACATCCTCCCGGACGCTGAGGCCCTGGAACTTGTCCGTATCCCGGCCACTCTGGAAGCCGAAGTGCTGGAAGAGGCCAAAGGGGGCGGACTGGTCCAGCAGGGACACGGTGAATACCCCAGAGGCGGCGATCAGGTCGTGGGTGTAGTTGGCCTTGTTGACGGTGACGGTGATACGCAGGGGCTTAGAGGTGACCTGCATGACAGTGTTGATGATGCAGCCGCTGCGGCTCCCTTCATGGCGGGAGGCCAGCACATAGAGGCCGCAGGTAAGATCGTGCAGAACCTTGGTATTCATTTGAAGACTCCTTTCAGGGAAGCTGGGCTTCCGATTATTCTGCCTACATTATGCCAGAGAAAACGCCGGTTGTAAATAAAAAACATCCGCCCCGGAAACCGGGGCGGATGTTTGGGTCGCGGGAGTCAGACGGGTGACAACGCAGCGGTCATAGATCCCATCATATTCATAGAACCAAAGCTCACCGTTGGGCCCCCGATCAGCCTTCGTGGGCTTGGTGTTCCCGGACAGATCCACAACATTGCACTTGGCGTCCGACCAGGAGATCAGCAGCTCCATAGTTCCGTTCTGGAGACTCAGGCCGTACAGACCGCTGAACTGTGTGATCAGCAGGTCGTATTTGGGATCCTCCGATTCAAAGAAGCCGCAGAGCTGGACGCTGTGTTCCTCCTCCAGCTCGTAGGAGATCTGGGGGACGGCCTTTTTGCCGCCATCCTCCAGGGTGCAGAGGATGTTGTAGGCCTCGGAGTCAATGGGGGACTGCCGCCGGATCATCATGCCCACGCTGCCGTCTGGAAAGCGGAATAGGTTCATGTGATTGATGGGGCCGTCCGGGTAGAGCATTTCCAGCAGACGATCCCCCTCGCGGCCTTCCAGCTCCTCCATCCAGTCCTCTTCGCGGTCCAGATAACCGGCGGTGTCGCTGCAATAGTCATTTAGGGAGCGGCGGAAGACCTCCTGGCCCTCTAAATCAAACTGGATCAGCCAGGCGTCATGATAGCCCTGCACCAGAAAATCATAGTGCTCGTCGTCCCAGGAGAAACCGTAGACGGCCCATTGCGGGTACTCCGCGCCCAGGTCGATGTCCAGAAGAAGCTCACCGGAGAGGGAAAAGCGCTGAATGTGTGCAGCACCCGCATTGTCCTGACCCTGAACCCAGATGCCGTCCTGATCGTCCAGTCCAAGGCATACGCGCCAACGGAGCGTGTCGAGGGAGAACTGCTTTGTGACGGACAAATTTTCTCCCTGGGCTTCCAGCAGATAAAAGGTGGTTTCGGCTTCATAGTTGCCGATGACAACGCCCAGAACGGTCCTGCCATTTCCATAGAGGTACTGGAACACCGGCGTATCCTCCGGCGGAGCCAGGGTACTGGAGGTGTAGGCCGGGGTGTAATCCGGAGCCGCTGCTTTCTTCCCACAACCGGTGAGACAGCACAATATCAAAAATATAGCACATAGACGTTTCATAATGATCCTCCTTCTTCCTAAAACGAAACTGTAAATATACTATACAATAGTTAAATGATATTCACAATATCACAGGTGCACAATAATTACGGTATGATTTCGTGCAGATAAGACAAAAACTGGAGGATATATGCGAAAAAACAGCCGCCCCGGGAAACCGGGACGGCTGCTAACGTTCAGAGAGAAATTTCCTCGGGAGAGAAAATTACATTCTGTCGTGCATCTTCAGCACGTTGATGATGAGGTTGTCGCGGAAGGAAGCAATCTCGGGCTTGGTGTGGCCGATGACCTCGGGGAAGTCAGCCATCTCGGTGACGATCTCCTCGCCGGACTGGTCAGCCCAAGTGTCGGGAACCTTCTTCATGTCGGAGATATCAGCGAACACAGCGTCGGTCATAGCGCCGAACTTGATGGCGCAGCCCTTCAGACCCAGGTCGCCGCCGCCCAGCTCATAGTTCATAGCGGGGCCAAAGGCAGCCAGACGGATGCCGGGGCCAAAGGTCCAAGCGTCGTCAGCGTCAGCCATGGAGCAAACGCCCTCGGTGACCAGAGCGATCTCCTCACGCCACAGAGCGTGCATCAGGCGGTTGGCGATGAAGCCGTTCTTCTCCTTCTTCAGGACGCAGGGAGCCTTGTCATACATCTTGTAGAACTCACGAGCAGCCTCGATGACAGCGGGATCGGTCTTCTCGCCGCCGCAGATCTCGATCAGGGGCAGGAGATAAGCGGGGTTGAAGGGATGGCCGACAATGATACGCTCGGGATGCTTTGCCTCGGCAGCAATCTTGGTAACAGGGGTGCCGGAGGAGGAGGAAGCAATGATAGCGTCCTCGGGCAGGTACTGCTCCATAACAGCCACCATCTGGTGCTTCTGCTCCAGGTTCTCAGCGCCGTTCTCCTGAACGAAGTATACGCCGGTGAAGGCCTCAGCGGGATCAGTGGTGATCTTGATCTTGTCCCAGATCTTCTGGCCGTCGTCAATGATGCCATACTTTACATAGGTATCGATGGGGCCCTGGATGTGGGGCAGAGCGCGCTCCTTGGACGCCTCGGAACGGACGTAGACGTTGACGTTCAGGCCCTTCAGGGCAAAGTATGCAGCGAAGCCGCCGCCGATGGTGCCAGCGCCATACATGGCAATGGTCTTAATGTCTTTTACATTCATGCTTAACGCATCCTTTCCAATCGTATGATAGGGGAAACGGGGGAGCGGGATCGCTCCCCCAAAACGCTTACAGAGTGAATCGGGCGATTAGTTGTACTTGTGCCAGCCCTCGCCGGACTTGCGGCCGTACTTGCCCTCGGCGATCTTAGCCTTTACAGACTCGGGGCAAGCCCAAGAGGTAACAGGCAGCTTCTCCAGGATCTCGGTGACATGGGGGAAGGTGTCCAGGCCGGACAGGTCCATCATCTCGAAGGGGCCCATGGGATGATTCAGGCCCAGCTTGATGGCGGTGTCGATATCGTCGATGGTAGCAACGCCGTCCTCATACTCGTGAATGGCCTCCAGCATGAAGGCAAACAGGCAGCGGTTGACGATGAAGCCCGGGGTGTCGGTCTGGCAGAGAACGGGAACCTTGCCCATCTTCTCAGAAACCTCGCGGACAGCAGCCACGGTGGCGTCGGAGGTCTTCTCGGAGCGGATCATCTCCACCAGCTTCATAGCATAGACAGGGCTGAAGAAGTGCATGCCCATGCAGCGCTCGGGGTTCTTGCAGACGCCGGTGATCTCGGTGATGGACATGGAGGAGGTGTTGGTGCAGAGGATAGCGTCGGGCTTGCAGATCTCGCCCAGCTGCTTAAAGGTGTCCTGCTTCAGGCTCATGATCTCGGGAACAGCCTCGATAACGAAGTCGGCGGGAGCAACGCCCTCCAGCTCAACGGTGGTGGAGATGTTGGCCATGATGGCGTCAGCAGCCTCCTGAGTGGTCTTGCCCTTCGCGACCTGCTTGTCCAGGCCCTTCTTAATGGTAGCAACACCCTTGTCGCAGAACTCCTGCTTGATGTCGCGCATGATGACCTTGTAGCCGTTGGTGGCGGCAATCTGAGCGATGCCGGAACCCATCTGGCCAGCGCCGAGAACGGCAATAGTTTCAATAGCCATGGTATAAAGACTCCTTTATGTATTGATTTTGGAGACCGGAAAACCGGCTCCAATGAGAACTTTCCTCAGTCCTCATACATTACTTATTATCTCAGGAAAAACCCAAAATGTCAACTAGGAAGCCGCAAAAACAGGACACCTTCCGGCGGAAAGCGCCCTGTTTTTTCGCAGCTTATTTTTGGGGAGACGCCCAGGCGCGCAGGCGCGTCGGGATCCCTCCAAACAGGGCGCAACGTGCCTTGAAAATTAGTTGTTGGTAAAGACGGCGGGGCGCTTCTCGATCATAGCGGCCATGCCTTCCTTCTGGTCGTGGGTGTTGAACAGAAGGGTGAACTCGGTGGTCTCAGCGGCCTTGCCGGCGGCAACGGTCTCAATGGCGGCCTTATTGATGGCAGCCTTGGCGGAAGCCAGAGCGCAGCCGGGCTTGGTCATGAGGGTCTTGGCGACCTCTACAGCCTTGGCGTAGATGGCGTCGTACTCAGACTTAGCGGCGGCGGCCTCAGCAGCCTTGTTGGCAGCCTTCAGCTCGTCGAGGTTCTCAGCGCCGGACTTCTTGGCGGCCTTGAATGCCTTCTTAGCTTCGGCGGCCTTGGCGTTGAGCTCGGCGTCGCCCTCTACATACCAGTTCAGGAGGCCCAGATCATAGGCCTGCTTGCCGGGAACCATCTCGGTGAGCATCACCAGCTGCTTGGCCTTTGCGGGGCCGACAATAGCGGTGGCACGGGCGCAGCCGTTGGCGCCGGGGATGATGCCCAGGCCGACCTCGGGGAAGGACAGAGTGGTGCGGCTGCCGCCAACGCGGAAGTCGCAGGCCAGAGTCATCTCGCAGCCGCCGCCGAAGGCAAAGCCGCCCACAGCAGCGATGGTGGGGATGGGCAGGGACTCGAGAATGTTGTTGATCTCGATGGCCAGACCGCAGAACTCACGGGCGTAGCGGGGAGTGGCCTCAGCCATCTCCTTGACGTCAGCGCCGGCGGCAAAGGCACGCTCAGAACCGGTCATGATGAGAACACGAACGGAGGGATCGGCCTTGACCTCGTTGATGGCGGCCATGATGTCGGCGTTGATCTCGGAGTTCAGGGCGTTGAGGGCCTTGGGACGGTTCAGCTTAATGGTAGCAATACCGTTGTCTACGGTATAGATAATGTTAGCGTACTCCATGGTAGGATAGGCTCCTTTCGTATGTAGAAACGATTATTCTGCGGGGATGGACTGGCCACCGTCTACCAGGATGTAGGAGCCGGTCATGTAGCTGAAGGAATCGGAGCACATAGCCAGCACGGGGCCCGCGATCTCCTCGATGGTGCCCAGACGGCGCACGGAGGTGGACTTGGACTGCTTCTTGTAGTAGTCGGTGAAGTTGCCCTCGGCATCCACGAAGAACTCTTCGTTCAGAGGAGTGACAACATAGCCCGGGCAGATGCAGTTGACGGTGATGTTCTCACGGCCGAAGTTGTTGGCCAAAGTACGGGCCAGGCTCAGGCAGCCAGCCTTGGAAGCGCCGTAGCCGACAACGCCCTTGCCGCCGATGAAGCCGCCCACAGAGGCGGTAATGATGATGCGGCCGCCCTTCTTGCCGTTGGTAGCGTTCTGCTTGATCATCTGACGGGCAGCCTCCTGGCAGAACATGAAGGTGCCGGTGAGGTTGGTAGCTAGAACCTTGGAGAAATCCTCGGGGGTGTACTCAGGGCGGCCCTCGCGGGTCTCAACCACCAGAGCGGTGGGGCCGGAAACACCAGCGTTGTTGATGAGGATGTCCAGGGAGCCGAACTCCTCAACGGTCTTCTCGACCACCATCTTGACGTTCTCAGCCTTGCTGGAGTCAGCGGGGATGCCGAAAGCGCGGCCGCCCTTGCAGTAGTTCTCGTTCAGATCAGCCACAGCATCCTCGACCTTGCGGGCGGTACGGGCGGTGATGACCACGTTGGCGCCGTAAGCAGCCAGCGCGCAGGCCATGCCGAAGCCCAGACCCTGGGTGCCGCCGGTGATGATGGCGGTCTTACCGGTCATGTCAAAGGAAGGAATACCGATTTTGCGGTTCAGATGAGCCATTGTAAAACACTCCTAAATAAAAGATTTTGAAATTGGATCAGGACGTAATGTCCTCCGGCGAAGACACAGCCATAACTGTGTCCTCGCCAGAATACACCGGCCCCTCTGCGGCAACTCCCCCCCGCACCGGGGGGTACGAGGGGGAGAAACGTGCAGAGAAATTACTTCTTAGCAGCAGCGTGCGCGTCAAACTTAGCCAGCATGGCGCGGGGAGACTGATAAGCACGCTCGAACCGGGGGCACTTCTCGTAGCCGGGAATGCCTGCCAGGTACTTGGCGATGGCCTTCAGATCCTCCAGAGGATAACGCTGCATCATGCAGATGGTCTCCATCAGAGGAGAACCGCCGCCATGAACGCCAGCAACAGCCTGAGCAGCCTCGAAGGAATCGCAGAGCTTGTTCTCCATCATGCGCATAACGCGATGGGTGTTCTCGGCGCTCCAAGCGGGGTTGCGGACGATGTACTTGTTGCACAGCTCGCCCACGTTGTCCTCTTCCATGAAGAAGTTCTCCTCGGGGGGCAGAGAAGCGCAGACACCGCCGGTGAGGTCAGCCATGGTCTCGTACTCGTGGTATATGTTATGGCCAGCCAGACGACGACCGGCGTTGGTCAGGATCTCATCGGGAACCTGCTGACCGGAGGGGAACTTCTGGCTGCGGTAAGCAGAGCACTGACCAGCAGCGAAGACCAGCTCAGCGGTCTGGATGATATCGCACAGCTTGTCACGGACGTGAGACTGCTTGGCAATGTCGTTGACCTCAGCCACCAGAGCGGCCTGGGAAGCAATGACCTCGGACACAGCGGTCTTACAGCCGGTGTAGGAATGACGATGATAATGAGCGAACATCAGAGCAAGGTAGCCAGCGTAACGGCAGACACCGTCATTCTCCAGGCCGTTCATAAAGACGCGGGAGTTGGGAACGAAGACGTTGTCGAAGATGGTCAGGGACTCTACATCGCCGATCTGAGCGAAGGGGGCAGACAGACGAGTTCTCTTGTGATGCTGGCCGGGCAGAGCCATGAGCTTGATGCCCTCCCAGTCTGCGGGCAGAGCGAAGGCAACAGCGTACTCAGCGTCCTCGGAATCCATGAACTTGGTGGGGTTCACGATGATCTCGTCAACGTAGGGAGCGTTGGAGTTGCAGATCTTAGCGCCGCGGACAATGATGCCCTTGGTGGGGGTGCCGTCGATGTCAACGCCGTCTACGTCGGTAGCGACCACATGGACGAACTGATCGGGATCGGGCTGCATATGAGCTCTCTTGTACTTGGGGTTACGGGAGCCCTTCACGTCGGTCTGTGCGCAGTTGCAGACGAGGTCATTCTCCTGGCAGTACTTGATGTACTTCTGCAGTCTTGCATGATACTCAGTACCACATGCCTCATCGCAGTCGTAGGTGACGGAGAACAGAGCGTTCAGAGCGTCGGTGCCCATGCAGCGCTGCATGCAGCCACCTACACGATGACAGATCAGACGGGTCATGAGCTGCTTCTTCAGCAGATCATCCACGGACTGGTTGATGTGGGTGCAGCGGTTGTGAACGGAACCGTCGGGATCCTTGACCACGCAGACATCTGCGTAATCGGGGTCGTTGGCGGTGTCGTAGCACTGCTTCATAACATAGGTGCCGCCGACGATCCAGTCAGCCAGATCGCGCTCAGCGCCGGTCTTGCCGTTGGAACGGTCGATCTTCTTGCCGTTGAGATAGACGTTAGGCTTCATAGCCAGCAGTCTTGCTTTGTACTGTTCGTAAGTACCGATAGCCATTGGGATATACCTCCATATTTTTTCGTTTCCCGGAACCGGCATAGCCATATCCGATCCTGGGTCGTAAAACAACTCCCGGATGGTCAGGGCCAGTGACCCTGACCCGTGGGAGATCGTTTAAGAAATGATTACTTCTTCTTGGCAGCGACGGAAGCGTCGAACTTCGCCAGCATAGCCCGGGGAGACTGATAAGCACGCTCGAACCGGGGGCACTTCTCGTAGCCGGGAATGCCTGCCAGATACTTGGCGATGGCCTTCAGATCCTCGAGGGGATAACGGCTCATCATGCAGATGGTCTCCATCAGAGGAGAACCGCCGCCGTGTACGCCGGCAACAGCCTGAGCAGCCTCGAAGGAATCACAGAGCTTGTTCTCCATCATGCGCATAACGCGATGGGTGTTCTCGGCGCTCCAAGCGGGGTTGCGGACGATGTACTTGTTGCACAGCTCGCCCACGTTGTCCTCTTCCATGAAGAAGTTCTCCTCGGGGGGCAGAGAAGCGCAGACACCGCCGGTGAGGTCAGCCATGGTCTCGTACTCGTGGTATATGTTATGGCCAGCCAGACGACGACCGGCGTTGGTCAGGATCTCATCGGGAACCTGCTGACCGGAGGGGAACTTCTGGCTGCGGTAAGCAGAGCACTGACCAGCAGCGAAGACCAGCTCAGCGGTCTGGATGATATCGCACAGCTTGTCACGGACGTGAGACTGCTTGGCAATGTCGTTGACCTCAGCCACCAGAGCGGCCTGGGAAGCAATGACCTCGGACACAGCGGTCTTACAGCCGGTGTAGGAGTGACGATGATAATGAGCGAACATCAGGGCCAGGTAGCCGGCATAGCGGCAAACGCCATCCTGCTCGCGGCCGTTCATGAACACGCGGGAGTAGGGAACGAACACGTCGTCGAAGATGGTCAGGGACTCTACATCGCCGATCTGAGCGAAGGGAGCATCGAGACGGGTTCTCTTATGATGCTGGCCGGGCAGAGCCATCAGCTTGATGCCGTCCCAGTCAGCGGGCAGAGCGAAGGCGACAGCGTAGTCGCGGTCCTCAGCGTCCATAAACTTGGTGGGAAGAGCAATGATCTCGTCAACGTAAGGAGCGCAGGAGTTGCAGATCTTTGCGCCGCGGACGATGATGCCCTTGGTGGGAGTGCCATCGATGTCAACGCCGTCTACGTCGGTGTCCACGATGTGGAAGAACTGATCGGGATCGGGCTGCATGTGAGCTCTCTTGTACTTGGGGTTACGGGAACCCTTCACGTCGGTCTGCGCGCAGTTGCAGATCAGATCCTTCTCCTGGCAGTACTTGATGTACTTCTGGAGACGGGCATGATACTCGGTGCCGCAGGCCTGGTCGCAGTCATAGGTGACGGAGAACAGAGCGTTGAGCGCATCGGAGCCCATGCAGCGCTGCATGCAGCCGCCGACACGGTGACAGATCAGACGGGTCATGAGCTGCTTCTTCAGCAGATCCTCTACGGACTGATGGATGTGGGTGGAGCGGTTGTGCACGGAGCCGTCGGGATCCTTGACCACGCAGACGTCTGCGTAATCGGGGTCGTTGGCGGTGTCGTAGCACTGCTTCATGACGTAGGTGCCGCCGACGATCCAGTCAGCCAGATCGCGCTCAGCGCCGGTC
>CAKTEB010000049.1 GCA_934546685.1 uncultured Oscillospiraceae bacterium | reverse complement strand
GGGCGACACCGGCCTGGCCGTGGAGTGCCTGGAGGCTGGGAACGACCTGCTGATGCCCGGCTTCCCCGGCATGGTGGACTGGCTATACCGGAAGCTCCAGAAGGGTACCCTGTCCAGGTCCGTGCTGGAGGACTGCGCCGGGCGGCTCCTGAAGGTGGTCATGAACTCTGCCGCCATGGACCGCTATCTGGCATCCTGTGCCGCAGAGTGATAACACAAAATTACAACAGAGGTGCCGCAAAACTACGACACCTCTGTTGGGTAATATCCAGCACTTATAACGTTGCCGGCGTTTCAGCCAGGGTTCGGAAGAACTCCACCAGAGCCTCCGTCAGGGGGCTCTTCCTGCGTTCCGGGTGCTCCGGAGGAAACAGGGCGTAGAGTGTCCGGGAGAACTGAACGCCCTCCAGGTGGTACAGCCGCACCTTCTCCGGATCCGGTCTGGGCCAGGTCTTTGCGGGCCAGAAGGCCGCGCCGTCTCCCTGGATGCACAGCTGCCGCAGGGTTTCGTCAGAGGCGGTAACGGCTAGGATCTCTGCTACCAGGGGCCGGGACAGGATCTCCTGTTGGATGCTTCGGCGCAGAGCGCTGCCCTCCCGAGGCAGGATCAGGGGCAGGCCCTCCAGAGTCAGCACATTGGGCTTCTGGGGAATGGCCATGGTCACAGGCACCGCCAGCAGGATCTCCTCCTCCAGCAGCCGCACGCTGTCCTCTTCCCGGCCGGAGGGAGAGGCGGAGATGCTGAGGAAGCAGTCGTCGATCCAGCTCTCGTCGGTGAGGATCACCTCAGTCTGGGGCTCTTTTCGGAAGAATTCGTGGAGGAACGCCCCCATGGCCGGTTCGGCGGCCCCGACGTTGATCCGATACTGCTGCCGGGGCACATGCCGGGATTTCACAAACTCCGGAAGACGGCGCACCGCTGTTAAAATGGGACGAACCTGCTGCAAGAACTCCTGCCCTGCGGGATTCAGCACCAGATGGATGCCCTGCCGGTCAAACAGCGGCAGATCCAGCTCCCGTTCCAGCCGCAGAATGGACTTGCTGACGGTGGACTGGGAGACCATGGCCTCCGCCGCGGCCTTGGCTGTGGAGCCGTTCTCCGCTACCAGCACAAAATACTGCATCTGCGTCAGATCCATTTGCATGTCCTCCTGCCCTGCGGGCGTGTTTTGTTTCCTGTATTCTATCATACTTCCCAGAGAAAGTCACGCGAAAGACAAAAACTGCACTTTGCCATTCATTTTTTGAAAAATAGTTGCAATTCAAACCATGGAAGGCGTATAATAAATAAAAAGCTGGCAATACCTGTGTGGTGTTGCCTAAAAGAAGAGGTGCCGCCCATGAGCCGAACCAAAGAGCCGCTGGATCTGACTACCTGTCCCATTACCAGCGGCCTGATCCGCTTTTCCCTGCCGTTTTTGGCCTCCAGTATCCTACAGACCCTGTATTCCACCGTGGACACCATCATCGTGGGGCAGTTCTGCGGCTCCGCGGGACTGGCCGCCGTCAACAACGTCTCCTATATCTGCAACGCCGCCAGCAACATCGGCCTGGGAGCCAGCGCGGGCTCCGCGGTGCTCATTGCCCAGTACTGCGGCGCGAAGAACGAGGAAGGCGTCCATCGGACGGTGGGCACAGCCCTGTCCATCAGCGCCATCATGGCGGTCATCATCTCTCTGGTGGTCTGCGGGTTCATCGGGCCCATTCTCAGCCTGGTGAATATCCCGATTGAGGCCAGAGGGGAGGCAAGGAACTATCTGATGATCCGGGCGGCCTGCTTCCTGATCTCCTTTTTCTATAGCTCCATTACCTCCTTCCTGCGGGGCATGGGCGACTCCAAGCGGCCACTGTACTTTGCGGCGGTGGCCTCCATCGCCAATGTGTTCCTGGATCTATTGTTTGTGGCGGCCCTGAACATGGGTGCGGGCGGCGCGGCCATCGCCACGGAGATCTCCGAGCTTATTTCTCTGGTCTGGGCCTTTGTCTACCTGAAAAAGCACCAGCCCGGCATGCTGACCCTCAGCTGGAGCCAGTATAAGATCCACGGTCCCACGGCAAAGACGGTATTGAAGATCGGCATCCCGTCCTCCTTCCAGTATCTGTTCATTGACCTGAGCTTTGTATTCGTGAACTCCATCATCAATGGCTACGGCGTCATCGCGGCCTCCGCCGTGGCGGTGGGCAGCAAGGTGGTGAACCTGAGCCAGACCGGCATCTCCGCTCTGTCCACCGGCGTGGGCACCATGGCGGGACAGAATATCGGCGCGAACCAGCCGGACCGGGCGGACAAGACCATACGGGTGGGTGTCCGCTGTGCCCTGGTGGTGGCAGTGGTGATGTTCTGCATCATCCAGGCAATTCCCGGCCCCTTGGTAAAGCTGTTCAACCGGGACCCCGCGGCGCTGGAGGAATCCATCCGGTGCCTCCGGTATCTGTCCCTGATGGCGTTCCCCTCGGCCTTCTTCTTTATCTATGTGGCCATCGCCACGGCCTCGGGCTTTACGGTGTTCTCTATGTTCTGCCATGTGCTGGACGGCGTGGTGGTGCGGGTGGCCCTGAGCCTGCTGCTCACCAAGGTCTTCGATATGGGTCTGGTGGGCGTGTATCTGGGCATGGGCCTGGCACCTACCCTGTCGGCGATTTTCGCCGGGGCCTACTTCTACAGCGGGGCCTGGAGAAAGCGCAAACTGCTGGAGCAGAAAAACTAGGGCATCCGACGGTGCATTTGCGCGGTGTTGCCTTAGAACCTGGATCTGCGGAGAAAGGGACATGATATCAGCCTGTCCCCAAAGCTTTTTTGACAAGCAAACGTGCGTGCCGCATCCTTGCGGCACGCACGTTTCTTATCTGTAGGTCAGCAGACCGCTCTCGGCCATGGATACATAGTCCTCGTCGGCCACCACAATGTGATCCGCCAGATATACCCCCACCAGATCCAGGGCGTGGGCCACAGACCGGGTGGTGCGGATATCCTCCTGAGAGGGCACGGCGATGCCGCTGGTGTGGTTGTGGGCCAGCACCACCGAGGAGGCCTTCATATTCAGGGCGGTCTCCACCACCTTGCGGATGCTGAGCCCTGCGCTGTTGAGGCTGCCGCTGGCAATCTTTACGCAGCCCAGCACCATGCACTTGGCGTCCAGCCCCAGCATATAGATGTCCTCCTGGGTGGCCCCAAAGAAGAAGGGCACCATATAATCCCCGCATTTCTGGGTGGTGTCCAGGATCTTCTGGGTACCGGCCCGGGAAAGCTGGTGCCGCCGGGCCGCCGCCGGGATCAGCTTGATGAGGGTGGCGGCGTTGCGGCTGAGGCCGCCCCGGCCTGTGAGCTCCTCCACCGAGGCGTCAAAGACTCCGGCCAGGGATCCGAAGGTGTCCAGCAGCCGATGGGCGATGGGGTTGGTATCCTGCCGGGGGATCGCATAGAACAGCACCAGCTCCAAAAGGTTGACGTCGTGGATCGGATCCAGGCCGTGGGCGAGAAACTGCTCCTTGAGCCGCTGCCGGTGGCCGGAGTGGATGCCGCCGTCCTCCGACTTGGTCATGCTGTAGCCCCGTACTGCCGGAGGTAGGCCTCCATCTTCTCCCGCATGGTGTCGTCGATGTAGACCTTACCGTCGATGGGACGGTTGTGCAGGAAGTCGATGATCTGCCGGACAGTGACGATGGGGTAGACGGCGATGCCGTACTCGTCCCGAAGCTCGTCCAGGGCGGACTTTTCGCCGGTGCCCTTCTCCATTCGATCCACGGACACGAATAGAGCTTTGATCTTTACATCGGCAATGGTCTGGAACAGGGCGATGGTCTCCCGGACGGCGGTGCCGGCGGTGACTACATCCTCCACGATGGCGATTCGGTCGCCGTCCTGGATCTTCGCACCCACCAGATTGCCGCCCTCGCCGTGATCCTTCTTCTCCTTGCGGTTGAAGGCGTAGGGATAGTCCTCCCCATAGTTCCGGTAGAGGCTGGCTGCGGCGGTGACTACCAGGGGAATGCCCTTGTAGGCGGGTCCAAACAGTACGTCCGCGCCGCCGGCCTCCCCCAGATGCTCATGGATGCAGGCAGCGTAATAGCCGCCCAGGGCATCGGCCTGGGCACCGGTTTTGTAGTTGCCGGTGTTGATAAAGTAAGGGGTCTTTCGGCCGGATTTTGTGGTAAAGTCCCCAAAGGTCAGCACGCCGGAGCGTACCATGAATACGATGAATTCCTCCTGATAGGTCATGTTGCATCCTCCTAATATTATGGTTTGCAGCGTCCGCAGGGCGAGTAGCCCTGGTCGATGAGGTCCTGACGGCTGCCGGTGTAGTCCTGGCGGTTGTCCGGGCTCATATCCTTCACGCCGGAGCAGTCCGGCAGGTGAAATCTTTTGTTGCGCAGGTTCAGCACATAGGTGTCGGTGACTTGGGCCGTTTCCTCCGCACCGGTGTCCGCGGCCCAGCTCTCGCCGGTGGCGTAGTTGATCTCCACCCCGGGCTGGACATTGTAGCAGTACACATGGAACCGGATGGCGTCATCCTCCACGCTGGCGGCCTCCATCTCCACGCCCCGGGCCACTAGCTCGTCGCCCCGGAAGTCCGGGGTCACCCGGTAGAGCACATGATGGCCGGTATCCCGGATGTAGTCTGCCACCTGGTTCTCAAAGGGCAGCATGCCCTCCACGTTGAGATACCGGGTGCCGGTGATGAGGTTGTGCTCGTTGGCGTTTTCGCCGGTGAGCTGAAAGCCGATGAGATGGCAGCGGTTATAGAGATTCTTGCCGTCCACAAAGTCGTACTGGGCCTGCATCCAGCCGGAGGGGTGGACAGAGCTGATGCTCTCCCGCTGCTCTGTGGGCATCAGATCCTGGCTGATGTTGGCGTAGCACGCGCCGCAGCGGCCAATCTGATCCAGATCCGTATAGAATTCGTAGGAGTCGGTGTTGAATTGACTCTCGTCGAAATCCGGCTGATTACCGTTCAGCTCCACATAGGGGGAGCCGCTGTAGTCCGGGAGATTTTCCAGGCTGTAGCTGCCGGTCTCGGTGGAGATGGCCGGGGCGGCCTGGTCGCCCAAGCCCGCGGGCATGGTGCAGCCGGACAGCGGCAGCGCCATCAGTAGCCAGAGGGCCAGAACCAGGGAGCCGAAGCGCCGGGGGCTCTTAGGTGAGCGCATGGACAGCCTCCTTCAGGGCCGCCACAAAGCCCTGAATGTCCTCAGGGGTGGTATCAAAGCAGGTGCTCACCCGGATGGAGCCGTCGATGAGCTCCGGGGCAACGCCCATGGCCTCCAGCACATGGCTCCGGTGCCCTCTGGAGCAGGCGGAGCCGGCGGAGACGTAGACGCCCTTTTCCTGGAGACAGCCGATAAGCCCCTGGGAGCGAACGCCGGGGATGGCCAGGGAGATCACATGGGGGGCCTGATGGCTGCCCAAGATCACCGCCTCCGGCACCTGCTGCGCCAGCAGGGGCAGACACTCCTGCTTCCGCTGCTCCATGCGCCGGAGCTTTTCGGGGAGATCTTTCGAGGCCTCCTCACAGGCGGCGCCGAAGCCCAGAATCATGGGGACGTTTTCCGTGCCGGAGCGCATGTTTTTTTCCTGGCCGCCGCCGTACATCACCGGGGGCAGGTGGAGCTTCTTGTCCACATATACCGCCCCGGCCCCCTTGGGCCCCTGGATCTTATGGGAGCTCACGGAAATGATATCCGCCCCCAGGGACGAGGCTCGGAAGGGCACCTTGCAGAAGCCCTGGACGGCGTCCGTATGGAACAGCGCCGTGGACTTCTGATGGGTGAGCTTAGAGAGCCGGGCGATGTCGTTGACGGCTCCGGTCTCGTTGTTGACCATCATGACAGACACCAGGATGGTATCCTTCCGCAGGGCCTTCAGCAGCTCCGCCGGAGAGACGGTGCCGTCGGGGCCGGGGGGCAGATAGGTCACGGAGAAGCCCTGGGCCTCCAGGGCCTGGATGGGCCGCAGCACCGCGTGGTGCTCCACCGCTGTGGTGATGATGTGGCGGCCCCGCTTATGGTATTTCTGGGCCGCTGAAAATACCGCAAAGTTGTCGCCTTCAGTGCCCCCGGAGGTGAAGAACAGCTGCTCCGGATTGCAGCCTAGGGTGTGGGCCACCTGCTCCCGGGCATGCTTGACGGCCTTTTCCGCCCGGAGGCCCAGCTGATGGACCGCCGAGGGGTTGCCCCAGTTATCGGTCAGAGCCTCGGTTATGGCCTGTACTGCCGCCGGGCAGGGCTTGGTGGTGGCGGCGTTGTCAAGATAGATCTCCAATGAAACGGTACTCCTTTATTGCTGAGATTCCAGCATCGTATATTCAATCCTATTATACCAGCTGAAAGGAAATTTGTACAGAAAAACAGCCGCCGGATCCGAAGATCCAGCGGCTGCTGTGAATGATGGAATTTCGGGCTTACCGCTCCAGATAGCGGTCGTAGGCATCCTGCTTGAGCTGGATGCAGTCCTCAATGCCCATATCCTTGAGCTTCTGAACGAAGGAATCCCACTCGTCCATGCTCTTGGCACCGGTGATGAACTGGGCGATCTGCTCCTGGAGATAGGTGTTGATATCGGAGTAGATGGAAGAATGCTCATCGGCCTCGTCCGCGGTCAGAGCGGCAGCGGAGGGGTAGGTGTTGGCGTCGTCACGGTTGTAATCCCAGATGTCACGGGCCTCCAGACCGGCCTCGGTGTAGGTGCTGCGGGTCTTGGTGATGTCGTTGATCCGGTTCACGGAGTCGGTGGAGTACATGAACTGGGTGTCCATGAGGCTCAGACCGTCGGGGTTGTTGGTGACAAGCTCGGTGATGTAGGGCTGGCCGTTCTCGTCGAACTCAAAGCTCTGGCCCTCAATGCCGTAGTTGGCCAGGAGCACGCCGTCCTCGGTGTACCAGAAGTCGCACCACTTCATGGCCAGCTCCAGGTTGTCGCAGGCGGTGGTGATGGTAATGCCCATCTTGCCTACGATGCTGTCCTCATTGGCGTTGTGGAGCACGTCGTCCTCGTTCTTGCGGGCGTCGTAGCAGGCGATCAGCTGGCCCTCGGGATCCGCGTCAGACAGGGTGGACTGGAACATGCCGATCATGCCCACGCCGTTGAAGAAGATGCCGGTGCGGCCGGTGGAGACGTTGGTGCTGTAGACATCGCCCATGGGGTTGGCGTTGTCCTGAATGAAGGTGGTGGAGATCAGACCCTTGTCCATCCAGTCACGGATCAGCGCCACATACTCCTTGTAGCCGTCCTCCAGAGGACCGTACTTGACCTCGCCGTCCTCTACATAGTAGGGATAAGCGGAGCCCATCATGGACTGGAAGGTGGCGGTGATGCCGAAGCCGGAGGCGAGGAAGTTGCCGGAGGGAACCATGTCGGAGGGCATCATCAGAGGCTCCTCCGCGCCCTTCTCGTTCTTAAAGGCGGTCAGGACGTTCTCCCACTCGTCGTAGGTCTTGGGGTTCTCGAGACCCAGATCCTCCAGCCAGTCGCCGCGGATCCAGGCGCCCTCAGTGGTGCCCTGCTTCTCGGAGTTGAAGGTGTAGAAGGCGACAATGTTGCCCTCGTCGGTGGTGATGGTCTTGATGATGCTGGGATCGGAGTTGATGATGTTCTGGTAGTTGGGCGCGTAGTCGGCGATATCATCGGCCAGGTTCACAGCGAAGTCGGACTCAACAGCCAGATCATTGCCGCCGGTGTAGTCCATGCCGTTAACCAGATCGGGGTAGTCGCCGCCGGCCAGCATCAGGTTGAACTTCTCGGCGTTGGTCTCAGCGGACTGCTCCAGGAAATCAATGTGTACGCCGGTGAACTCCTCGGCCTTCTGGAAGACGGGATGGTCTGCCATGCCGTTGGAGAACAGGGTGCCCACGTTGCCGGGAACGGACAGCCACAGGGAGAAGCTGTCGCCGTCGGTGGTCAGGGGCAGGCCGGTGGTCTTGGCGCCTACGCCATACTGGCTGTCGTAGGAATAGAGATGCAGGCTGGGATCGTTGGCCTCAGCGGGATCCTCTTCCACGGCGGAATCCTCCTTGGGGGTGGACAGATCCAGGGTAGAGCCAATGTCCGTGGCCTTGACCTCTTCCTTAGCGGACTCGGTGGGAGCCGCAGAGGCCTCGCCGGCGTTGGAGGCGGCGGAACTACTGTTGCCGCAGCCAGCCAGCAGACTCAGGAGCATTGCGGCGCTCAGCAGCGCCGTCAGCACACGTTTTGTCATTTGCGTTTTCCTCCATATCATTTTTTGCGCTGTGCGCAGAAATTTACACAGATATTATAGCAAAAAAAGATAGCCTCTGCCATGTGGCAACCTGGAGAAGAATTGAAATAAAACGGAGAGGAAATTCTACAGGGAAGCGCACAAATCGAACACCCACGTCAAAACAGTGTGGCTTTTTAGAATGTATTTCAGAAAACAATGGGAATTATTGCAGTTATGTGAAGTGCCCGGGAACTCCTTCCCGGGCACGTGGATGATCTTGAAATTATTCGTCGCCGGAGCGCCGGGCCTCCTCCAGACGCAGCCGGATTCCCTCGCGCAGGGCAGGAAACGCGCCGGTGAGGCGGCGCGCGCCGAATTTTGCGCCGCTGGAAAGACTCTGGGAGAGCTCCTTCTGCCGCTGCTCCAGGGCCTTTTTCTTCTGCTGGAGCTCTTGGAGCGAGTCGGACAGTCGGTCTCCCAGCCGCTCCTTGGTGGCGGAATAGGTCTCTCTGGCCTCGGAGAGCTTCTGCTGGCCGGCTTCCATGGCCACCTCCAGCCGTTCCTTGCCCATGGCCAGCTTTTGCTGACCGGTCTCCATGGCCACCTCCAGCTTCTCCTTGCCCTCGGCCATGCGCTCCTGGCCTGCCAGCTTGGCGCTCTCCAGCTTGGCATCTGCGGCCAGGGCAGAATTGCCCACCCGGTCAGAGATCGTGTCACCCACCGCGTGCAGGGCCTGGCCTACACGCTCTAGCTCGCCCAGGCGCTTCCGGATGCCGATGACCGTGATCAGGGTCAGCACAAAGTCCACCAGAAACAGGGCGTAGAGGATCCCCACCAGGATCCATCCCGCCAGCTGGGGCAGCCAGCTTACAAGGCTCAGCACCAGCGGATGGATCAGCCGCACCGCGAAGGTCACAGCCAGACCCCACATAATGGAGAACCGCAGGCAGATATAGCCTCCTAGATTAAAGGGCTCATCCGTATAATCCCACCACCGGGTGTGGAAGGCGCGCTCCAGGATCCAGCCGCCGATGAGCTCCACAAAGGTGCACAGCAGCATGCCCAGCAGGAACAGCAATAGGAGATTATCTGAGACAGGTCCCAACAGCAGCAGCGCCCCCAGCATGCCCACGCCGTAGATGGGACATACTGGGCCGTTGAGGAAGCCCCGGTTTACCACTCTGCCGCTGGTGACGGCCACAAAGCTGACCTCTACGCACCAGCCCAGAAAGGAGTAGATCAGGAACAGGGCCAGAAGCTGATAGATCGTATACTGCATCGCATATCCTCCGCTCGTTTCAATGTCGTCCCTAGTTTAGCAGTCCCACTGCCGGTGTGTCAAGGCTATCTTGCGGCGGAAAAGGGCGGAGCCCGGAAAGGACTCCGCCGATCTATGTCTGATCGTTAAATCTCCGCCGTGGCCTCCAGCAGCCACTGGTTTTCCGCCGGGGTGAAATAGGGGCTCAGGGTCTCATAGACCTTCCGGTGGTAGGCGTTGAGCTGCTGCCGCTGCTTCGGGCTCAGCTCCTCGGGGATGATGGCCGCCCGCTCAAAGGGGCACATGGTCAGCGTCTCGAAGCCCAGGAAGGTGCCGTAGTCCGTCACTTGGCGCTCCACGCAGAGTTCCAGATTCTCCAGGCGGATGCCGTATTTGCCCTCCAGATAGAGTCCCGGCTCGTCGGAGGTGATCATGCCCGGCTCCATGGGGGCGTCCTGGGTGTTGCCGTTCACCAGCCGGTAGCGGATGTTCTGCGGGCCCTCATGGACGTTCAGCAGATAGCCCACGCCGTGTCCGGTGCCGTGATTATAGTCCAGACCCTCCTCCCAGAAGGGAGCACGGGCCAGGTAGTCCAGGTTCAGGCCGCCGCAGCCCTTTTTGAAGATGGCTCCTGCCAGATCCAGGTTGCCCCGGAGCACCATGGTATAGTGGTGGCGCATGTCCTGCGTCAGGGGGCCCAGCACAAAGGTGCGGGTCACGTCGGTGCTGCCCTCCAGGTAGTGTCCGCCGGTGTCAGACAGCAGGAAGCCGTGGGGTTCCAGAACGGTATTGGTCTCCGGGGTGGCGGAGTAGTGGATGATAGCGCCGTGGGGGCCGTAGCCCATAATGGGCTCAAAGCTGGGGCCCAGGTAATGCTCCATCTGGCCCCGGAACTGCTCCAGCTTCTCCGCGGCGGAGATCTCGGTGATGGACTCCTTGCCCACATGGTCATGGAGCCACTTCATGAACCGGGTCAGGGCCACGCCGTCCCGGATATGGGCCAGCCGCTCGTTATCGCACTCTGTGGGATTCTTCACGGACTTAGGGCCCACGGTGGGATTGGCGTGCTCGATGAGCTGAGCGCCTGCGGGAATGCCCTTCAGGATTGCGTAGTTGAGCTTCTGGGGATCCACCAGTACCCGGCTGTCGGCGGGGAGCTGGGTGATGTCCCGGTACAGCTGCAAATAGGGGCGGAATTCCACGCCGTCGGCCTCCAGGGCCTGCCGGAGCTCCGGGGAGAACTTCTTTTCATCCACATAGAGCCGGAGCGCATCACGGGTCAAGATGAGGTCGCCCAGGACTACCGGGCAGCAGGTCACGTCGTCGCCACGGATATTGAGCAGCCAGCAGAGATCGTCCAGGGAGGTGAGGATATACACGTCAGCGTTCAGGGCCTCTACGTCCTTCCGGAGGGCAGCCAGCTTGTCCCTGCGGCTCTTTCCCGCATAGGCCATATCCAGCTCCCAGGCGGGAGCCTGAGACATAGGCGGACGATCCTCCCAGATCTGGCCTACCAGGTCCAGGTCATAGTGGATGGAAGCGCCGGCGGCCTTGGCGGCCTGCTCCATGGCAAGGCCGGTGCCGGCGGTCATGGAACGGCCATCAAAGCCCAGAACCATACCGGCTTTTAGATTCTGCTGGAGCCATTCCAGTACCGTGGGAACGCCGGCCTCGCCCATTTTGCACAGGTCGATACCGGAGCCGGAGAGCTGCTGGGCCCCTTGGAGGAAATAGCGTCCGTCGGTCCAGAGTCCAGCCCAGTCCTGGGCTACCACTAGGGTGCCAGCGGAGCCGGTGAAGCCGGAGACATAAGCCCGGCAGCGGAAATAATCGCCTACATATTCAGAGCCGTGAAAATCATCGGTGGGGATCACATAAACGTCTACTCCGGCGTGCGCCATGGCGCCTCGGAGCGCTGTGAGTTCTTTGCGCATTAGATCAGCCTCTTTCCTGTTTGAAGTATGCCACTAGTATAATCCCAATCCCGAAAGAACGCAAGTCTTCACGGGAAACCGGAGATATTTTGAAAAAGTTATTGACAAATCAGCAGGTTGTGCTATAATAAGCAAGCTGTTTGCTGCTATAGCTCAGTCGGTAGAGCGCATCCTTGGTAAGGATGAGGTCGCCAGTTCGAATCTGGCTAGCAGCTCCAAATTTCCTCTGCATCGATTCTGATGCAGAGGTTTTTGCTTATCTCCGTAAAACTGGCGGCCTCATCCGCTTTTTCAATCGGGAGGTCGGAGGGCTCCCAGCGGGGCGCGGCCCGCTGGGACACGGTGGCCAGTTCGAATCTGGCTAGCAGCTCCAAAGCCCTTGAAAACACTTGGTTTTCAAGGGCTTTTGCTTATTTTTAATGAATTTTCAGACCGCATCCCTTTTCACTACGATTCTATGAAGGGATGCGGTCTCCTTCTATATCTCCTCCGATCTTTCCGTGAAATACACGGCCCGCCGCCGGATGGTTTGACTTTTACGCAGTCCTTTGCTATAGCACAATTAGAAAGCACTAACTATCGAGATCGCATCGCAGCCCCGCGGAAGCGGCTGCCGGTGGGAGGCGGAAGCGTGAAAGCCTGGCAAGTGAAGATCGGCTGCGCCATCTGCGGAGATCAGGACGCGTGTTGCAAGAAACACCCCAAATACCGCGGCGCGGCGGGGGATCGAAAAATAAATGATCCATATGGAGGAAAGGGAGACTAGACCATGAAAGTTTTAGTATTCGGCGCGGGCGTACTTGGCTGCAATCTGGCGCAAAACCTGTTTCGGGCCGGGAAGGACGTGACGCTGCTGGCCCGGGGAAATTGGGCCTCGGAGATCCAGAAAAACGGACTGAGGATCAAGGATAAATTCTCGCCTCGGATGTCCGTGAGCCGGATCCCAGTGGTAACGGAGCTGAAGCCCGAGAATCCATATGATGTGATCTTTGTGGTGATGCGCTATACCCAGCTGGACGCGATCCTGGATGCCCTGGGGGCCAGCCGGGCGAGGCATATCGTCTTTGTGGGCAACAATGTCCGGACCCAGGCGATTTCTGAGGCGCTGCCGGAGAAAAACGTGCTGTTTGCCTTTGCCTCCTCTGCGGGACATCGGGAAAAGGATCATGTGGCCTCCGTGGACCTCAGGAAGATCACCATTGGCCAGATTGCGGGGGCGCCCTCCAATGAGCAGCTCATCGGGCAGATCTTCGAGGGCACGAAATATAAGGTGACCTATGAGCCCAACATGGGGGACTTTCTGCTCTGCCACGCGGCCTTTGTGCTGCCGGCGGCCTTCGCCTGCTACAAGACCGACGGAGACCTCAAAAAGCTCAAGGGCAACACTGCCTATCTGAGCCGGATCATAGACGCCAACATCGAGGGCTACCGGGCAATCCGAAATGCCGGGCATGAGATCCTGCCTAAGGAGGACTCAGAGTTTGAGGGAGAGGCATACCGAAAGACCTGCCTTCGCTTTTTCAAGCTCCTGTGCGCTACCGCTCTGGGGAAGATCTGCGCCTCTGACCACGCCATGAGCGCGGTGGATGAGATGACCGCCCTGGCCCGGGATCTGGAGCGCTTCTACGATGAAAGCGGCGCGGAATACCCGGTGTGGCGGGAGCTGGAGCAGGAGGCGGGCAGGTATATGGCCTGAGCCAATTTGGATAGATTCGATGGAACAGTAGGTGATGACCATGGAAAGCCCCTACGCGCTTGCGCAGACTATCCTGCGGGCCGGGGAGGATCATGCATTGATTGGGGCAGCCGGCGGATTCACAAGTATGGATCTTTACGGAGCCTCCGCCCGGGAGAACACCGGGGAGGACGGCAGCCGGTTCCATCTGGAAAATGAGAGCGGCACAGGGGAGATCACCCGCTACCGGGCCTTTCCGGGCATCGAGCTGGTCTACAACGACATGCACATGGCCTGCTGCAACCGGAATCAGGCACCAGCGCCCCATGTGATGGAGATCAACTACTGCAAGGAGGGCCGCAGCGAGTGCCTGTTCGGCGCGCATCAATACTGCTATATGTCCGCCGGAGACCTCTCCTTCTGTTCCCTCCAACACAGCGCCCACCAGTCGGAATTTCCGACCTCCCATTACCATGGGATCACCGTGACCGTTGATTTCTCGGCCATCACCGAGGAAATGCGCAGCGTGCTGGAGCTGCTCTCTGTGGATCTGGGGCGGATCAAGGCTCTGACCCCTCACAGTGCCGCCTACGCCTGGTGGGCGGTGGGCTTTTCTGTCCTGAGCATTCTTCTATACTTCCTGGCCCTGTGCTGCTCTCATCTGGCAGCCTTCCGCACGGCCGGCAATATGAGAAAGGCGGCCATGCACCATATCGTAACGCTGCCCCTGGGCTATTTCGGTCAGAATGCCACCGGCCGGCTGCCCCATGGCCTGGATACCCTGGTGGGCAGCGGCGGCACCTATCTCTCCGGCGGCGAGAGTCAGCGGGGCGCCCTGGCCCGGGCGCTGCTGAAGGACGCGCCGGTGATCCTGCTGGATGAGGCCGCGGCCTCTCTGGATGTGGACAACGAGACGGAGATCCAGGCGGCCATCACCCAGCTGGTGCGGGGAAAGACCGTGCTCATCATCGCCCACCGGATGCGGACGGTGGAAAATGCCGATCAGATTGTAGTTCTGGACGGCGGCGTGGTGGCCGAGTGCGGAACCCACCAGGCACTCATGGAAAAGCACGGCCTGTATCGCAGGCTGGTAGAGCTGCAAACCGCGGCGGCAGACTGGAAGCTGCGGGGACAGGCCGCAAAGCCATAAGAACGTACAAGCATCCCCTTGGCGGATCCGCCGGGGGGATTGCTGTATACTGTGGTCTGCGCAGTTAGCGGCTTAAAGCGTTTGCAGAGATAGCAGAGGGGGATAAAGCTGTGCCGGGCCGCGGAGAAAAATTCTCTGGGGAAGGATCAAAATAGCTTGCGGCCATGCAAAATACATTATATAGTTAGGGTGCAGACTGCGTCAAAAGAAGGGGGAGATCACATGATCTATATTACCGGCGACACCCATGGGGATCAGGAGCGCTGGATGCAGCAAATCCATCCGGCGCTGAGGCCCGGGGATACCATCCTCATTGCGGGGGATTTTGGGGTCGGGGGCTGGGATGGCCGCTATTTCGATGAAGAGGCCTTTTACGACTGGCTGGAGGAGCAGTGCTATACGGTATTATTTGTGGATGGGAACCACTGCAATTTCGACAAGCTCCAAGCATACGAGGTGATAGAGTGGTGCGGCGGCAGGGCGCGTCGGCTCCGCAAAAACCTCCTGCACCTGATGCGCGGGGAGGTATATCATCTGGAGGCTCCCGGCTATGAGGGGAAGACGCTGTTTGCCTTTGGGGGCGGCTATTCCATGGACAAGGCCCTCCGGGTGCCCGGGGAAACCTGGTGGCCCCAGGAGCTGCCCAATGAGGCGGAGTACGCCCGCGGACGGGAGATGCTTGCACGGAATGGAAACCGTGTGGATTACATCGTCACCCACACGGCTCCCTACGAGACCATCCTCCAGATGGTATATAACCCTAGGATGAACGTGAAGCAGGCGGCAGTGGAGGAGCTTCCCCTCAACAGCTATCTCAGCGAGATCGCCCGGACAGCGGACTATGCGCATTGGTATTTCGGCCATTTCCATCAGGACGCCGCAAGGCCCCTCTGGCGGGAGCTGTACCCGGTGTTTTGGGAGCTTCGGGAGCTGAGCAGCGGTGAGATCCTGCCCGAGGCGCCGCCAGTTTAAGTTCTGTTTATGAGAAAGGCGGGGCGCTGTGATAGAATGTAGTCTGAATACAAAAGGGGGAGGCCTGCCCAATGACGCTAAAAAAACGCCTGGCTCATTCCAATATTGCCATGTTCGTGATTCCGGTGCTGGCAGCGGCGGTGCTGCTGCTGACCATCGGCTGGACGAATTTCTATCTGACCCGAAACCTGTTCCGTCATATTTCAGAGCCACTGGACGCGCTGACGGCGGGGGTGGATCGGATCCGGGACGGGGATCTGGATACCCCCATCGCCTATACAGAGCCGGATGAATTCAAGGCGGCCTGCGACGCGGTGGATGAGATGGCGGCCCGACTGAAGGCGTCTCTGTAGCAGCAGCAGCTCCAGCAGCAGAAGAAGCAGGAGCTGATCGCCGGGATGTCCCACGACCTCAAGAGCCCCATGACCTCCATCCGGGCCTACACCGAGGCTCTGCTGGACGGTGTGGCCAAGGATGAGGCGGCTCGGCTGAGATATCTGAAAACCATCTATGCCAAGGAGGGGGACATGGAGGCCATGGTGAACCGGCTGTTTGAGTTCGCAAAAATGGATGCCAGCGCCTATCCAATGCGGCTGGAGTCCATCCCCCTGCGGGAGGCCGTGGAGGCCCTGACGGAGGAATGGGACGACGAGGGGATGGAGCTTCATCTAGACATCCCGGATGCTATGAAAGTGACTGCGGATCGGGAGCTTTTAGGACGCGTTGCCGCGAACCTGCTGAGCAACAGCCGAAAGTACGGCGGACGGGGAACCGTCCATGTGGATATTTCCGCAAGGGCGCAGAACGGCATGGCGGAGCTCCGCTTCTCAGATGACGGCCCCGGGGGCCCGACCGAGCAGCTTCCTAAGCTGTTTGACGCCTTTTACCGGGGAGATGCCGCCCGCAGCGCCCCGGGCGCCGGCAGCGGCCTGGGGCTGGCGGTGGTCAAAAAGGCCGTGGAGGAAATGGGCGGCACTGTTTGGGCGGAAAGGGCCCAGTCCGGCGGTCTTGCGATCGTATTTACACTGCCGATGGAGGAGAAGAACCATGCCAAAGACCTTGATTATTGAAGACGATCCGGATATCTCCGCCATTGAGCGGGATTATCTGGAGCTTAGCGGCTATGACGTTGCCATCTGCGCCGACGGCACGGAGGGCATGCGCACGGCCCTGGAGGGGGACTATGACCTTCTTCTGCTGGATCTGATGCTTCCGGGCACCGATGGCTTTACGGTCTGCCGGGCGGTTCGGGAGAAGAAGGACATCCCCATCCTGATGGTGACCGCCCTGGGCAAGGATGTGGATAAGATCCGGGGCCTGGGCTTCGGGGCCGATGATTATATCGAAAAGCCCTTTTCCCCCAGTGTACTGGTGGCCCGGGTCAAGGCCCACCTGGCCCAGTATCAGCGCCTAAAGCCTCAGCCTGGGTCAAAACCGGAGCAGATCACAGTGGGGCCTCTGACCGCCGACCCGGAGCAGCGGCTGATCTTCAAAAACGGCCGGCCCCTTCCGCTGAAAAACAAGGAGTATGAGCTGCTGCTGTTCCTCATGCGCCATCCGGGACAGGTGTTTAGCCGGGAGGATCTCTACGAAATGATCTGGGGACTGGAGTCCATGGGGGAGAATGTGACCGTAGCGGTGCACATCAACCGTCTGCGGGAGAAGCTGGAGGACGAGCCCTCCCGGCCACGGCTGCTGCAAACAGTCTGGGGTGTGGGCTATCGGCTCAGCAAAGCAGTTTAATCTCTGTTTAACAATGGTTTATAGCGAGTTATACGGGTTCCTTTACAATGGCATTGTCCATTGGAAGGAACCCGTTTTTTCTGGGAGAAGGGAGGAGCGTGCGGCGTGAATAAGTATAAGACCCTTGCGGCCAATACGCTTCTTATGAGCATCGGCACCTTCGGCTCCAAGCTGCTGGTGTTCCTGATGGTGCGGTTTTATACCGGCTGCCTTACTCCGGCGGAATATGGCACTGCCGATCTCATCACCCAGACGGCAAACCTCCTGATCCCGCTGGTGTCCCTGGACATTGCTGACGCGGTATTCCGCTTCGGAGCAGAGCGCCGGGGCGGAAAGCCGGAGGCCTTCTCCGTGGGGCTCTGCGTGGTCACCCTGGGCTCTACGGTCATGCTGCTGGTGCTGGCGCTGCTGCGGAGGATCCCGGAGGTCCAGCAGTACGGACTGCTGCTGGGAACCTTTGTAATGGCCTCCTGCTATCATTCGATCTGCGCCCAATTTGTCCGGGCCAGAGGCGATACGGCGCTGTTTGCGGGTCAAGGGCTTTTCAATACGGCGCTGTTTATCGGCCTGAACATCCTGTTCCTGGCGGTGTTTCGGTGGGGCGTATGGGGCTATGTGCTCTCCACCACTATGGCGGATCTGATTACTACGGTATGACTGGTCTGGCGGGCAAGGCTCTGGGAATGCGTCCGAGCTGCCCCGGAGAACAGCTTACAGAGAGGCATGCTGCGGTACTGCATCCCGCTGATCCCTGCGGCGATCTTCTGGTGGATCATGGGCGTGTCGGATCGATATATGGTGAAATGGTTTTTGGGCAGCGCTGCCAATGGCATTTATGCGGTGGCCTATAAGATCCCCACCATTCTCACGATCCTGGCCTCGGTGTTTATGGACGCCTGGCAGCTGTCCGCCATTGCGGAGAGCTGCGGAGACCGGAGAGCTCACCTCCAATTTTACGGAAGGGTCTGGGACGCCTTTGCCTCGGCGGTATTTCTGGGGGCAGGCGGGATCATTGCGCTGTCGCCGCTGCTGATCCGCATTCTGGCGGATGAGCCGTACTATTCCGCGTGGCAGTATATCCCCATGCTGACCCTGTCCATGGCCGCGGCCTCCTGCTCGCAGTTC
>CAKTEB010000048.1 GCA_934546685.1 uncultured Oscillospiraceae bacterium | reverse complement strand
GGTCAGCACATAGTTGTCCGACACATAGGCCATCCGCTCATAGTCATTGTACAGCGTCCCGTCCTCGGCGGCCTTCTCCCGGCTCTCATAGGGAGAAAAGTCAAAGATCACCTCCCGTTTCACCGTGATGCCGCCGCTGTCCCCCAGGGCCTCCAGAGCCATGATGGGGCCATCGTACAGGTCATAGACATTGCCGATGCCCTCGGTATCTGCGCCGCCGGAGCTCCCCGCGCCACGCATGGTGAGCAGTAAAATCGCAAAGGGCGACAGGATCACCACGGCCAGCACCGCCGCCAGCGCGCGTAGTGCCGCTCCCGACCAGTGCTTCCGAATCTCCGCGGCCTCCTCGATATACCGCTCCCGGATCTCGCCGATGCCGTCTAATAGCCGCTCCGCCTGTTCCCGTCTTTTCATAGCTGCACCCCCTGTCCCTCCAGGCAGGTTTTGAGTCTGCTGCGCATGCGGCTGAGCCGCTGGGACAGCAGAGCTTTGGGAAGACCAGTCTTCTTCGCCAGATCCTCCAGGCTGTCGCCGTACCAATAGCGCCGCACAAATATCTGCCGCTGATCCTTGGGCAGTCCCTTCAGCCACTGGGAGATCAGCTCCCCCAGCTCCTTGGCCTCCAGCTGCTGCTCCGGGCACTCCCCGGATGGAATGCACTGCTCCAGCTCGTCCAGCACCAGCTCCATGCCGCCGTCCCGCTTGGCCGCGTGGTTCTTCCGATACCGGGAGATGGACAGCCGCCGGGTGATCTTCCCCAGATAGCCCCTTAGATACCCGGGCTGATCCGGGGGAATGTGCCGCCAGGCGCTGTGGTAGGTGTCGCTTTCACATTCCTCCGCCTCCTCGGTCTGGTGCAGGATGTTCATGGCAATGGCGTAGCAGAACCGGCCATACTTCGTCCGGGTGGCGGCGATGGCCTCTTCGTTTCTCTCATTATACAGGGCAATGATCGCGCTGTCCTCCAGCATACCATTCCCTCCCTTCTGTTTCTATAGACGCAAAGTTTCATGAAATATTCCAGGGCATTTACAAAAAGGGCCAGTAGCGGAGCAGTTCCGCCGCTGGCCCTAAGGTCAATCGTTGTTATCCTGGGCCATCGATTCGTCCAGATAGAATAGACTGTTGGCTCTGTTTTTGAGATCCGCCAGATTGTTGTAGGCCACGTTCCGGTAGCCCGCGATCTCAGCGGCTAAAGGATTGGTCTCATCCGCCTGGAAGAAGTCCCCCTGGGCGTCTCGGCAGCCCATGGCGGTGATCACCGGCAGCTTGGTGTAGAGCCCCGCCAGATAATCGCTGTAAGCGGTGGTCTTAAGGCCGGACACCTGCATCAGGAGGGTGCTGAGATAGTTCATGCTGATCTCGTCCACCCAACCCGTGGGGATCTCATAATTGGCCCAGAGGATGAACCGGGTGATATACCGCTTCTGCTGGGTCTCCCCGTCCATCTCGCTGATGCTCTGGCCCATAACTTCGGAGTAGAAGCTGTCCTCGATAAAGGGCTGGTGATCGCCAAACATCAGGATAATGGTGGGCTCATCGGCATCCTGGAAGTAATTGATGAGATCCTCAAAGGCCTCGTCGGTCTTCTTGATGAGTGAAAGATACTGATCCGTCTTGGGATAGTCCCCCTGGGTGGAGGTGAGATAGACCTCCTGGTCGAAGTTGTCGTACTTCTGATTGTAGCTGGAGTGGGACTGCATGGTGACGTTGAACAGGAACATAGGCTGATCCGGATCCTTCTCCTCGTACATCTTCTCGATGGTCTTGAAGTCGTAGGCGTCGGACACAAAGCGCCGCAGGAGGATCTTCTCCCCGGGGTACTTCTGCCGCAGCAGCCGCTTATAGAGATTGTAGCTATAGCCGGAATTTACATACTTGTCCACCAGCTCCTGGCCGAACATATCCTCCACGGAGATGAAATCCTGGAAACCCATGTAGTCGTAGACCTGGGGCCGGTTCCAGCTGGACTCAAAGTAGGGGTGGAAGGCCTTGGCCGAGAAGCCCTGGGCCATCAGCGTGGAAGCCAGGCCCGGCTGCCTGCCCTTTACATAGAGCTGGTAGGCGTTGCTGCCTGCGGGCAGGAAGGCCATGGTGTTGCCGGTCAGGAACTCAAACTCCGTGTTGGAGGTGCCAGTACCGATGGTGGACACATAGGCGTTGCCCTGGATGGTCTGATCCTTGATGCTGTCGATAAAGGGCATATAGGGCACGTTGGTCTCAATGTCCCCCACCACGGACAGATCCGAAAAGCTCTCGTTCATAATGACGATGATATTGGGCGTCTTGCCCTGATCCACCGCCGTGGGAATGGAGGTCTTCTCCTCCGCCTCGGTCTCTTCCATGCCCTGGCGCACCAGGGCGGTCTTTAGGATGCTGGGGGTGCCGTTCTCCTGAATGCCGTCCTCCACAATGGCCGTGACCTCGCCGGCATCATAGCCGGAGGGTGTGCGAAGCTTCAGATACTTGGTATTCAGAGTAAACTCCAGCACCGCGCCGTGGTTTTTATAGCCCCGGGTCTGGTTGAAAAAGTCCGGCTTCAGACCATAGTCCGCCACGGTGTCCGTGTAGTAGAAGGTGTAGGCAAAGCCACCCACCACCAAAAGACTGATAAGCCGCAGGGCGATCTGCCCAGGCTTTCCCCTCTTGGGCATGGCCAGATGGCAGGCCAGGGCCATGAGCATGGCAGTCAGGCACACGCCAAAGGCGATCTCGAAGCCGATCTCATAGGTATAGCCGGCGGCCACATTCCCGGCGGTCTTGATGCTGGAGAAATCCATGGGCACCAGAGGGCTGCCCTTGAACTCCTTCACATACATATTGGCGATACCGAACAGCAGAAGCACCGGACTCACGGTCATCACCGAGATCCGGATGCTGCCGCTGAGGCCGAACACCAGTACATACAGCAGCACATACACCACATAGTTCTCCCAGATATCCTCGCTGGGGGTCAGAAAATCCGTGATAAAGTGGCCGTTTAGCCGCTCCACCACCACCAGCATCACAAAGGGCGCGGCGGCCAGCAACGCAACAGAAAACAGGAATCGGAGCCACTGGGGCTTTTCCCAGCGGTAGGCCACCGCCGGAAGCACCAGAGCTCCAGCCCCTAGGGCGCAGAGCAGCATAGCCCCGCCCCATTCCTCCTGACTGAGGAAGTCCTGGGCCCGGGTCACCGCGAAAAATACCAGTAAAAAAGAAAACACGCCGCCGATGCGGGCGGTCTTGCGTGAAACTGTCATATGGAACGCTCCTGTAGAAAATGATACGCGGTATATTATATCAGTTATTTTCCGATTGTACATGGATTCCGGCGTTTTTTCACCGAATTTTTCGTTTTCCGTAAAAAATGCCGCAGCCTCGATGCATTGGAGGCTGCGGCAAAGGTCATTTTTTTGCCAAAAGGGTCATGCGCCAGAGCAGGAGGATCAGGACGATATCCAGGGCCAGCCCCAGCAGAAACCACCAGGAAAAGGCCGTAAATACCAGGCAGGCCGCCATATCCAGGCAGTAGCACAGCGTGCCGGTCACCAGGGCCCAGCGTTTCCCCTTGGAGCAAAACACCAGGGACACGATGGTCACGGCATAGAGTATCAGGCCAATCAGCAGTGCCAGCGCCAGGGCCATTCTGCCGGTCATCATGGCGGCGAACAAAATGCTGGGCAGGGCACCAAAGGGCAGCGGCGACAGAGTATCCAGCATCAACAGCAGCTGCCAGCCCAGCACCATAAACAGCCCGGTGAGGATCAGAGAGACGATAAACAGCTTTTTCTGCCGGGACATTCTAAAACCTCCCGGTGGAGCCGAAGCCGCCCTCTCCCCGCTGGGTCTCCTCCAAGGAGTCCACTTCCTCAAAGGTCTCCTGCCGAACAGGAACGATGGCCAGCTGGGCGATCCGCTCCCCCGCTGCCACCTCCTGGGCAATGCCGGAATGGTTCAGGAGGAATACAAAGATCTCGCCACGGTAGTCCGCGTCGATAACGCCAACCTTATTGGCCGGAGCAAGGCCCCGTTTCGTGCCCAGACTGCTCCGGGCAAACACCAGGCCCATATAGCCCTGTGGAATGGCCACGGCAATGCCCGTGGGGATCTTCACGGTCTGTCCAGGTGCAATGACCACCGGCTCTGAAATACAGGCGTACAGGTCCGCCCCGGCCGCGTCAGCGGAGCCATAGGTAGGGGTAATCGCGCCGGGGCGCAGCTTTGTATACTTCATTAGGGCTCCTTTCCACCGTCCCAAAGGACAGTCTCCCCGGTCTCCAGGGTCTGTTTCACGTCGATCAGCCGCTGATTGGCGGAGCCCCGGAACCGGAGATTCGGGTTCTTTTCCGCTTCATGGAACTCTCCGTCCACTAGCACGTCCAGCTGAGAAAGCAGCTCCATGGTGATCTCCCTCGGCCCCAGCTTTCCGGCTAAGATGTCAGATTCCAGTCTATAGCCGGAATAGCACCAGATAGTCTTCTCCGGGAACCGTGCCCGGACGCTCTGGCACAGCTTCAGCACTTCCGGCTGATTCTCCGGCTCAAAGGGCTCGCCCCCCAGCAGGGTCAGGCCCCGGATATAGGACTTGCCCAGCCCCTCCAGAATACGCGCCTGAATTTCAGAGGTATAAGGCTCTCCTGCGGCAAAGCTCCAGGTTTCGGGGTTAAAGCAGCCCTTGCAGTGGTGGCGGCAGCCGGATACAAACAGGCTCACCCGAATGCCGGGGCCGTCGGCGATATCCCGCCACTTGATCTTGCTGTAATTCACAGGTGCATCACCCTTGCCTTGATTTCCTTGGTCTTGCCCTCGTTCCAGTAGTTTTCACCCAGATAGCCACAGGTACGGCGGGTGACGTTCATTCTGGTCTGGTCGGTGTTGCCGCAGTTGGGGCACTGCCACTGATAGTCGTCGTTGATGATGATTTCTCCGTCGAAGCCGCAGACCTGGCAGTAGTCGCTCTTGGTGTTGAACTCCGCATACTGGATGTTGTCATAGATGTACTGCACCACCTCGGCCAGCGCCGTGAGGTTGTGGCGCATATTGGGGATCTCCACATAGCTGATGGCGCCGCCGGAGGAAATCGCCTGGAACTGGCTCTCAAAATCGAACTTGGAGAAGGCATCGATCTCCTCGCGCACGTCCACATGGTAGGAGTTGGTGTAGTAGCCCTTGTCGGTGACGTTGGGGATGGTGCCAAAGCGCTCCTTGTCAATGCGGGCAAAGCGGTAGCACAGGCTTTCCGCCGGTGTGCCGTAGAGGGCAAAGCCGATGTTGGTCTCCGCCTTCCAGCGGTCACAGGTCTCACGCAGGTACTTCATGACCCGTACGGCGAACTCCTCGCCCACGGGATCCGTCTGGCTGACGCCCTTCATGAGCATGGTCAGCTCATAGAGGCCAATGTAGCCCAGGGAGATGGAGGAATAACCGCCATAGAGGAACTTATCGATGGTCTCGCCCTTTTTGAGCCGGGCGATAGCGCCATACTGCCAATGCACGGGGCTTACGTCGCTGACCACGCCCTTCAGGGCATTGTGGCGGCACATGAGGGCCTCAAAGCACAGCTCCAGCCGCTCGTCCAGCAGCTTCCAGAACTTTTCCTCGTCGCCCTTGCAGAGAATGCCGATCTGGGGCAGGTTGATGGAAACCACGCCCTGGTTGAACCGGCCCTCGAACTTGTATTCGCCGTTCTCGTCCTTCCAGGGTGCCAGGAAGGAGCGGCAGCCCATGGGCGCGAAGACGTTGCCCTCGTAGTTCTCCCGCATTTTCTTGGCGGAGATGTAGTCGGGATACATGCGCTTGGCGGAGCACTTCACCGCCAGACGGGTGATGTAATCGTACTCGCCGCCCCGGAGGCAGTTGTTCTCATCCAGTACATAGACCAGCTTGGGGAAGGCCGGGGTCACATAGACGCCGGAGGCATTCTTGATGCCCTCCAGCCGCTGGCGCAGGATTTCCTCTACGATCATGGCGTTTTCCTTGATGTAGGGGTCCCCCTCCTTGAGGTACAGGAACAGTGTCACAAATGGCGACTGGCCGTTGGTGGTCATGAGGGTGTTGATCTGGTACTGAATGGTCTGGACGCCGGATTTCAGCTCCTCCTTCAGACGCTCCTGGGTGATCTTCTCAACGAGCCGTTCCGAGACGCCCTCCCCTTGACACTCCTCGGTGATGCGCTTTTTGAACTTGTTGTAGCTTTTCCGCAGATACTTGCCCAGATGGCTCACGTCCACGCTCTGGCCGCCGTACTGATTGGAGGCCACGTTGGCGATGATCTGGGTCATTACATTGCAGGCCACCTGAAAGCTCTTGGGAGACTCGATGAGCTTGCCGTTCATCATGGTGCCGTTGTCCAGCATGTCCCCGATGTTGATGAGGCAGCAGTTGAAGATGGGCTGCACGAAATAGTCCGCATCGTGGAAGTGCAGCACGCCCTCGTCATGGGCCTTGGAGATCTTCTCCGGCAGCAGGATCCGCCGGGTCAGGTCCCGGGACACCTCACCGGCGATATAGTCCCGCTGAGTGGAGGCAATGACGGTGTTCTTGTTGCTGTTCTCCTCCGCCAGCTCCTTATTGGTGTTATGAAGCAGGCTCAGGATGCTCTCGTCGGTGGTGTTCTGCTTGCGGATCAGGGCACGGTTATAGCGGTAGATGATGTAGTTTTTGGCCAGGACATACTTGTCCTGCTCCATGAGCTGCTTCTCCACCATGTCCTGGATGTCTTCCACCAGCAGTCGGGGCTTGTGCCGCTGCTCGATGGTGCGGGTGATCCGCTCGATGGTACCCTGGTCGATACGGTCCTCTTCGTCCACGGAATTGTTTGCCTTCTGAATGGCGGAAATGATCTTGCTGCGGTCAAAAGCCACAATCGAGCCGTCTCTTTTCACAACTTGCATATTTCTTCCTCCGTCTTGGCTGATTGCACATCTGGTGATACTGGCGCCTGCCTGACACAAGTTCATCGAAGCGCCCGAGAACACTCCGATGAGAGATAAGGCGATCCGCGCCGCATGGTATGGGTGATAAAACAGTAGCCATATTATATCACATAGCCTGTGGAATGCAAGAACAAAATTACTACATTTAGTGTCAGTTTACTTACAGAAACAATATATTGTGGTTTTCTCCTGGATCGCAGCTTTCTGTCACCCTATGGTGGGGTCGGGTTTCCATAATGTCCCCCAGGGAAAACTACGGTGAAATCATAGGATTTTCAGGCGTATTTTTCCGTGAAACCGCCGGAAGCCCGTGTGGGCCAGGGGTTCCGGCCACCGGGAGAAATTTGTAACCATTTGGCGGCCGCAGCTCCGTTCCGGCGAAAATAATTTATCGTCCGGAGCCGCTTGGCCCCATGGACGATAAATCAAAAATCAAATTTTAGTATAACGTTGTCTGCTCCGGCAGGAGCTCCGAGAGCGCCGACAATTCCTCCATGGTCACCGGTGCAGCGCCCCGTTCGATAAGGCCCACGGTACCGGGATCCTTGGGTTCGCCAGAGAACATATACACTGGGCTCCACTGGTTTTTGAGGTTCTCCAGCGTGCCGTTCCAGGTGCCGCCGGAGCCATAAGCAGACTGAGCAACCAGAGTCATCACCGGCAGGGCATGGATCAGCCGGTTCCGGCTCAGAGCTCTGGGCGTAGTAAACGCCATATCCGCCCCCTGCTCCGACACCAAAAGGAGCCGTCCGGACTCCAGCGCTCTCCGATACCGCGGCTCATCCTTGTGGGTAAGCAAGCTGTCCGCCAAAAACAAGACCGCACTTCCCCCCTGCTCCATGGCGCCGGAAAAGCCCAGGCTGTCCGCCCCATTAGCTCCCCCGGAGCAGTATACATAGCCCTGGCGCACCATTGCCCGGCCCGCGGCCTGGGCGAAGTTCTGTCCCGGCCTTCTGAGTCGCCGGGAGCCCACCAGGGAAATACAGGGCTTCTGAAACAGCGTAAGATCCCCGGCGCAGAACAGCACCAGGGGTGCGTAGTCCCCCAGCTTCTCCCGAAGTCTTTCGGGATATTCCGGGCTCAGCTTGGTAATGACCTGAATGCCCAGGCGATCTAATTTCCAGAGGAAACGGTCCAGCAGCTGATCCTGCCCCAGGCGGCCCAGGATCTCCCCAGCCTCCTCCGCCGTGCAGCCCAGGCGCGCAAGATGGCTTTCGCTGAGCTCTTCATTCAGATCATCGTCCCCGGGTCCCAGGGCCTGGAACGCCCGTTGGAGCCGCCGGTACAGACTCTCCCGCAGGGGCGTCCCCAGCAGGGCATAGAGCAGCAGCATGGCCCGTTCCGGCTGGGAATAGGTTCTCATCGATATTTCAGCTTGATCTGAGGCTTCTTCACTTCCACCTCCACAAGCCGTCCGTCATCGGTGAGCTTCACCGGCTTAATGGTGAAGTTGGAGTATTTGGCGATCTCGTCCAGCTTCGTCTTCTCCAGCAGGGAGCCCACCAGGGTATAGGCCGCGCCCTTTCTGCGGGCCCGGCCAGTGCGTCCGATCCGATGGATATAGTATTCGTTTTCCTCAGGGATATCGTAGTTGATGACGCAGTCCACATCGTCCACGTCGATGCCTCGTGAGGCAACATCCGTGGCCACCAGCACGTTGAGCTTTCCGTCCCGAAACTTCTGCATGACCTTTTCCCGCTGACTCTGACGGATATCGCCGTGGAGGCAGTCCACAGTATAGCTTCTCCCCTGCATATCATCGCAGAGCCGCTGACACATGTGCTTGGTGTTGCAGAAGATAATGACCCGTTCAAAGCCCTGGCTGTCCAGCAGCTGGAGGGTAGTCATTAGCTTTTCGATGCCGTTGCAGGTGATGGCGTACTGGTCGATATCCGGGCGGCTCTCCTCCTTGGGCTGCACGGTGATCTCCACCTCGTCCCGCTGATACATCCAGCTGACGGTCATGACCTCCTGGGAGATGGTGGCGGAGAACAGGCCCATATTGGTACGGTTCTTCATCTTTTCGATGATGCCGGTGACATCCTTAAAGAAGCCCATATCCAGCATCCGGTCCGCCTCGTCCAGCACCACGGTCTTGATGCCGTCAAAGCGAATGTTCTTCCGCTTGTAGTGATCCATGAGCCGACCCGGAGTGGCCACCACGATCTGCGGCTTCTTGGCCAGCTGCTTGGCCTGGGCGTCCAGCCGCTGGCCGCCATAGAGCACCGCCACCCGGATGCCCTTCTTGAACTCCAAAAGGCTCCGGAGCTCATCGCCGATCTGAATAGCCAGCTCTCTGGTGGGGGCCAGAATGGCCGCCTGCACCGCTTCATTTTCCATGTCGATATGCTCGATGACGGGGATGCCGAAGGCAAAGGTCTTGCCGGTACCCGTGGGAGCCTTGGCGATCACGTCCTTCCACTCCAGCAGGGGCGGAATGGCCTCCTCCTGTACCTGGGTAGGATAGCCGTAGCCCTTTTTCTCCAACGCCTGGAGGATCTCCGGGCTTACGCCCAGACCTTCAAATGTAATATGATCCATTTTCAACCTCTATACTATGATATTTTATGCCAATTTGTTTCATTATACCCTGTTCCACATTAGAATGCAAGACCCCGCCCCATCTGCTTCCATGTTGTAATTTTCTTAGGATTATGCTATGATAGCGGCAAGATCAAAATAGAAAGAGGGATGCCCCTTGACGACCATACAAAATGTGGAGCTCTACGGTCTCGACAGCTCCATCTTCCGCAGCGGCTACTCCATGCTGGCTACCGCTCCCACCCCCCAAGAATTCTCCGAAGCGGTGGAGACCATCCGCCAGTGCCGTGAGGCTGGGGACTACACCAATCCCCATATCAAGCGCGCCATCAAGCTCGCCTCCATCTCCGAGGGCGGCCACGACCAATTTCTCACGGGCATTGTGGTGAATTTCGACCTGACCCTCACCAACAAGGCCTGGGTGGAGGCGGAGCGCTATACGTTCCTGAACTTTATCTCCTCCATGTCCACCATGCACCGGGTGGCCCGGTTCCAGATCGCCGACTGCTGCAACCAGTACACCAGCCCTGCGGAGATTGCCGAGGCCCAGCGGCTCCAGCAGGTCTACAATGAGATCGACGCAGCCAAGGATCCCGAGCGCAAGAAGGAGGCTTATCTGGAGCTTCTCTACAATCTCCCCTCCGGCTTTGAGCTCATGGCAGGCATGACCACCAACTACCGCTGCCTCAAGAATATCTACGCCCAGCGGCGGAATCACCGGCTGCCGGACTGGCATGTAGTCTGCGACTGGATTGAGACCCTGCCCATGGCAAAGGAGCTCATCACACTGAAAAAGGACTAACCTATAAGAGAGGAATCGAACATGGATCAGATCAGTTTAGAGGATCGCCGCACCCCGGAGAAACAGCCCCGCAAGCCCAGTACCACCAAGGGCGTTTTGACCCGGATGTTTGTGACCATCGGCCTGGGCCTCATCGTGCTGGGCCTGTGGAACGTGCCCAAGCTGCTGCAAAAGCCCGAAGCTCTGCAGGAGGCCTCAGCACTGACCGCAGATGACTTTCAGGACGGCGGCAGCTACGATCTGGGCGAGACTGTGATACTGGACAGCTTCGCCTACGGCAGCACCGACGACAATGTGACCACCAACTATTACGCCGTTGCCTTCGGCGGCAAGGGCGACAAAGCTCTGGTCATCACCCTGGCCGTGGCCACCGACGACGACATCCACCAGACACTGGAGAACTATCTGAATGACAGCACCCAGCAGATGGGCGACCTGACCATGGACAGCATCTGCGGCGTGGCCCAGGACTACGAGTCCGACGATCTAAAGGGCTTCTATGAGGAGTATATCGACAGCCTCATGGATCAGGGCTTTACCTTTGATTCCGTACCCGTGGAGCTGATCTATAAGGGTTCCGGCCCTGACAGCTTCCAGCAGCGGGTGGACGATGAGCACTGCAGCCTGCTCTATACCTCCGCGATCTATGTGATCTTGGGCATCATATTTCTGGCAGTGGGTCTGCTTCTGAAAAAGCGCGGCCAAAAGTCCGGCCAGGATTGCCCCAACTATCGCAGAGACGATGATGACGGTCCCCGGATGAACGGCCCGGAAATTCTCTAATACATAAAGCCAAGCGCCCCGGCAGAGCTTATGGCTCCGCCGGGGCGCTGCTTTGTTTCGGCTATACAATGTACTGGAGCGTATCCACTGCTTCCCCATTTTTAAGATACAGCCGGGGCACCCGCTTGTTGATATCGCACACCAGCTCATAGGAGATGGTGCCCAGCTGAGAAGCCCAGTCGTCCCAAGTGATCTTCTCCGGGCCGTCCCGGCCCACCACAGTGACCGTATCGCCCACCTGGGCCTCCGGCACATCGGTGATATCCACCATGCACATGTCCATGCAGATCCGGCCCACCACCGGGATCTTTTTTCCGTGGAGCAGAAAATGGAGATTCCCGCTGAGCCGCCGCTGGAGACCGTCGGCGTAGCCGATGGGGCACACGGCAATGATCCTGGGGCCGGGGGTCTTATACGTCCGGCCATAGCTGACGGTGATCCCCGCCTCAAAGGGCCGGATGGCGGCAATGGTGGTTTTCAGTTCCATCAGGGGCCGGAGATCCGCCATGCCCTGCATTTCTTCCGAGGGACTCAGGCCATAGGTGGCGATGCCCGGGCGCACCATGTCGTGGGCATACTCCGGATAGGCGATAGCGGCGGCGCTGTTGGCGCAGTGGACGATCTCCGGCTCTACCCCCTGCTTCTTCAAGGCATCCAGCACCTCCAGGAAGCGCTGATGCTGCATACGGGTGTAGTCAATTTCACTGGCCGTATCCGCCACGGCAAAGTGCATAAAGGCCCCCTCCACATGGAGATTCGGCAGCTTTGTGAGCTCCACCAGCTCCGGGATCGTCTCAGGCCGGTCATAGGCAAAAAAGCCCAGGCGGCTCATGCCCGTGTCGATCTTCATATGGACGTTCAGCGTCAGACCGCTGCCCGCTAATTCCCGGGAAAGCTGACGGCCATACTCCAGAGAGTGTACCTCCTGGGTGATGTGCAGGGCCGCCTGATCCCTGGCGAATTCCGCAGGGGTATAGCCCAGGATCAGAATGGGCAGGGTCACCTCGCCCCGCCGGAGCTGCAATGCCTCCTCATAGTTGGAGACCGCCAGATACCCCGCCCCCAGTTTCTGGAGCTCCCGGGCCACCGGCACAGCTCCATGGCCGTAGGCGTCCGCCTTGACGACTCCCAGGAAGCGGCAGCCCTCTGGGAGCTTTTCCGTCAGCACCTGATAGTTATGTCTTAGGGCGTCAAGATCGATCTCCGCCCAGGTTCGTTTCAACATCTTCATTTTGATCTGCTTCTTTCTTGTCCAGGGAAAAGTTTTGGATCTCACAGGAGATCAAGATATTCTCCCCATCGGAAATTTCGCCGCGCACCGGCAGTCCCTGATCAAAGGTTGTAGTGACACTCAGGGTACTGCCGCCATAGCCCAGGGTGTAGGCTACGGTCTCCTGTCCACTCTCCGCAGCCACCGAGGCGATGTAGCCCTTCTGCCAGGCCTGTCCCAGGAGCCAGGGGGCCGCCATGGGCGACAGCCTGCGGCTTTCAAACTCCTCCACCGCCAGGATCGTGGTATCATAGGACACCTTTGCCCCATCTCCCGAAACCTCAGCGGCAATGCCCGCAGCCTCCTCCGGCTCCAGGACCGTAAAATTCGCCCTTTCGGGGGTATAGGTGCAGTCCAGGCAAAACTCCCGGGCATAGTCCCCATAGTCGCCCCGCAGGGATAGCTCATACCGGCAGCCCTGGGCCTCATTGAGGCTCGTCCGAAAGCCTACCGGTGTCTGCGCCGTTGATGGATCTGCTCCGCAGGCGCTCAGCAGGAGCAGCATCAGCATTGGTACGGCCAGCATTCGCCGCACATTCTTTTCCTCCCAATTCTTCAGGGCCAGCTAGGGCAATACTGCGCAAATTGTCAGCAGGCGTATTTGCGCGGTGCTGTCCAAAATCAGAGCCCCAGAAATACTTCGGACAGGGCCCCGATCATATCCGTGGGAAGCATACTCCGGATCCCCAGCTTGTCCCTGGCCCGGTCTCCTGCTGCTCCGTGGAGATACACGGCTGCGGCAGCCGCCCGGCAGGGCTCCATGCCCTGGCCCAGCAGGCAGGTGAGAATGCCGGAAAGCACGTCTCCGCTGCCGCCGGTGGCCATACCCGGGTTGCCGGTGGAGTTGAGAAAGATCCTTCCGTCCGGGGCGGCGGTAACGGTGCGGTAACCCTTTAATACGATCACCGCCCCGGTCTTCTCCGCCATGGCTCTGGCCCCTGCAATGCGGCCCTGGGATAGATCTCCGCCCATCCGCAGGAACTCCCCCTCATGGGGCGTGAGCACCAGAGGGGCCTTGGCCCTGTCCAATCTATCTATATGCCCGGACAGGACATTTATGCCGTCGGCATCCAGCACCACCGGACATTCCGCCGTCTCCAGCACCGCGTCCACCAGATCCTCGGTATCCCGGCACCGGCCAATGCCTGGGCCGATGAGGCAGGCGGTCTTGTCCCGTAGCCGCTCCGGCATCTCCTGGGCCGCAAAAGCCCCGAAGCGCCCGTTTCCGTTGCTGGGCAGCGGGAATACAACCGGCTCCTCCAGCTTTGCCGCCAGAATGGGATAGACCGCCTCCGGCACACCCAGATATACGAGACCCGCCCCGGCCCGCAGAGCCGCCATAGTTGAAAGGGCCGCCGCGCCGGTGAAGCCTCTGGATCCGCAGAGCAGCAGCAGCTTTCCATAGTCCCCTTTGTGACTCTCCAGCGCAGACTTCGGAAGCCAATTCTTTACCATGTCACCGGTGACGTATTCGCCGTCCAGGACTGCCTGCTTCTGGGCCTCCTCCGGGATGCCGATATCATGGACGATGAGCCGCCCGGTGTATTCTGTGCCCGGAGGCAGCAGCTGGCCGGTCTTGGGCAGATTGAAGGTCACGGTGGCTTCGGCCTTCATGGCGCAGCCCAAAACCTCACCGGTATCCGCGGAAATGCCGCTTGCAAGATCGCAGGCCAGCACCGGGACCTCCGCGGCGTTTACCAGTTCAATGATCTCCCGATACTTCCCGGTGATCTCCCGGCCCAGGCCGGTGCCGAACAGCGCGTCGATCACAAGATCCGCGCCAGGCAGCAGCTGGGAAACCGCCTGTGCGCTGCCGTCCTCCAATGTCCCCCCCTGCTGCTCCATCAGCGTCTGCATAGCCCTGCTGTCCGGGGTCATTTTTTCCCGGGAGCCCGCCATCAGACAGCGGACGGAATATCCGTCCTCCAGCAGGAATTTTCCCGCGGCAATGCCGTCGCCGCCGTTGTTGCCGCTGCCGCAGAGAATCAGCGCCGTTCCTTTAGGAGGCAGCATATGCTCCGCCTGATCCGCAAGGCCCCGAGCCGCCCGGAGCATCAGCTCCTCCGATGGAACGCCCAGCGTCTTTATGGTGTACTGGTCCATCTCCCGCATGGCGGCACCTCCACCGAATTTCATGCGTCCATCCCCTTCATTCTAGAGCGGATGTATTTCCGCATGGCCTCCCGGAACCGCTTGGAGGGCTGGAGCACCAGGAATACATATTTCCCCTCCTGATCCTCATAGATCAGGAACCAGCGGCCAGCGGCGTTCTTCGAGGAGGAGGCGTCGATGACCTGGGATACGGAGTAGTCCTTGGTCACGCTCTCATATTCTGCGGTGTAGGGCGCCATCACCTGAATCTGCTTCTGGTTGATCTCCACCAGGCGCTTGCGCTTCCGCTTGGCCATGATCTTGTCCACGTCCAGGTCGCCGTTGGTGAAGGAATATTCATACTCCACGCCCTGGAACTTGATGCCAAGGTACGCCCCAAACACCAATATCACCAGCATAGCCGGGAAAATAGGGCTTAAAAACAGCCACACCGCAGCTGCCAGCGCCACCGCAGCCGCCACGATCAGCACCTCCAGCAGGAGATTTTTCAGGGAGTTCCGGCGAACCACCAGCTCTTCCACAAAGGTATCATCATAATTAGTCATGGTATCCCCCAAATCAGCAGTTTTTTGGAAGGCGTACCCACAGGTCAGCCCCCGTTTCTGTAGGGTATTATAATCCGGATTCACAAAAGCCGCAAGTGGAAACCACAAAATATTGTGAAGTTTTGACGGAGTTTCTACCGGATTTGCCCTTGCAACCGAGGAAATTCTATGTTATGATTGGGAAGATATTTGATATGCGATGATCGGGTCGTCCTATATCCGCAGCATGCTTCAGAGAGGGCGGGGCGCTGGAAGCCGCCTGCATGGGATCCTGGGCATTCCCCCGTGAGCTGCCGTCTGAACATTTTTTAGTAGGACAGGCCGGGTTGTGCCGTTATCCATGAAGAGTGCGCCTTGCTTGAGGCGAATTGCGGGTGGTACCGCGGAAGATGCGTCTTTCGTCCCCTTTGGACGGAGGGCGATTTTTTATGCCCGCCGCCCCCTATGTGAAAAAAATACGATAAGGAGTATTGCAACATGAAACAGCAGCTGGAAAACATTGAAAAAATGGCCCTGGCCGCTCTGGAGGATGCAAAGGAGTCCGCGGAGCTGGAAAATCTCCGGGTCCGTTTCCTGGGCAAGAAGGGCGAGCTCACCGGTCTTCTGAAGAAGATGGGCTCCTTGTCCCCGGAGGAGCGTCCGGTGATGGGTCAGAAAGCCAACCAGGTCCGCGCCGCCATTGAGGAGTCCCTGGAGAAGAAAAAGGCCTCCCTGGCCGCCGCCGCTCTGGACCATAAGCTCCAGGCCGAGGCCGTGGACGTGACCATGCCCGCCAAGGACATCCCCCTGGGTCACAAGCATCCCATGAGCATTGTACTGGACGAGATGAAGGAGATCTTCATCGGCATGGGCTTCGACGTGGTAGAGGGCCCCGAGGTGGAGCTGGAGAGCTACAACTTCACCAAGCTCAACACTCCCGCCGGTCACCCCGCCCGGGACCGTCAGGATACCTTCTATACCACCGAGGATGACTCTGTGCTCCTGCGTACCCAGACCTCCCCCATGCAGATCCGCGTCATGGAGACCCGCAAGCCCCCCATCCGCATCATCTCCCCCGGCCGGGTCTACCGGAAGGACGAGGTGGACGCCACCCACAGCCCCATGTTCCATCAGATGGAGGGGCTGGTCATCGACAAGGGCATCACCATGGCCGACCTGAAGGGCAGTCTGATCCAGATGGGCAAGCTGCTCTACGGCGAGGACTGCGTCACCCGGTTCCGTCCCCATCACTTCCCCTTCACTGAGCCCTCCTGCGAGATGGACGTCCAGTGCTTCAAATGCCACGGCACCGGCGAGGTAGAGGGCCACACCTGCCCCACCTGCCACGGCGAGGGCTGGATCGAGCTGCTGGGCGCCGGTATGGTACACCCCAAGGTGCTCGCCGGCTGCGGCATCGATCCCGAGGAGTATTCCGGCTTTGCCTTTGGCTGCGGCGTAGAGCGCATGACCATGAACCGCTTTGCCATCAACGACCTGCGTCTGATTTTCGAGAACGACGTGCGGTTCCTGAGCCAGTTCTGATGAGAGGAGTGGAGAATATACAATGAATATTTCGAGAAAATGGCTGAATGATTATGTAAAGGTCGATGTCAGCGATCACGAGTTCGACGCTGCCATGACCATGTCCGGCACCAAGGTCGAGACCACCGAGGTGCTCTCCGCTGAGATCAAAAACGTTGTGGTGGGCAAGGTTCTGGAAATCGTCCGCCACCAGAATTCCGACCATATGTGGATCTGCCAGGTGGATGTGGGCGAGGCAGAGCCTGTCCAGATCGTCACCGGCGCCCAGAACGTGAAGCAGGGCGACCTGGTGCCCGTGGCCAAGCACAACTCCTATCTCCCCGGCGGCGTACACATCACCAAGGGCAAGCTCCGGGGCGAGATGTCCAACGGTATGCTCTGCTCTCTCAAGGAGCTGGGCCTTTCCGTCAACGATTTCCCCTATGCCATTGAGGACGGTATCTTTATTATTGAGGAGCCCGACGCCTGCGTGGGCCAGGATATCAATACCCTCATTGGCACCGACGATTCCGTGGTGGAATTTGAGATCACCAACAACCGCCCCGACTGCTATTCCATCATCGGCATCGCCAGGGAGGCCGCAGCCACCTTTAACCAGCCCTTTAACCTCCACGAGCCGGTGGTCAAGGGCTCCGATGCCGGCAGCATCTTTGACAAACTGGAGGTAGAGGTCGAGGCCCCGGATCTCTGCAACCGCTACACCTCCCGGATGATCACCAACGTGAAGATTGGCCCCTCTCCCCGCTGGCTCCGTCAGCGGCTCCATGCCCTGGGCGTACGGCCCATCAACAACATCGTGGACATTACCAACTATGTGATGCTGGAGTACGGCCAGCCCATGCACGCCTTCGACTATCGCTATGTGGGCAGCGGCAAGATCGTAGTCCGCCGGGCCAAGAACGGCGAGCAGCTCACCACCCTGGACGAGCAGCCCCATACCCTCACTGACAAAATGCTGGTCATCGCCGACAACGACAAGGCCATCGGTCTGGCCGGTATCATGGGCGGCCTGAACTCCGAGATCATGGACGACACCACCACCGTGGTCTTCGAAAGCGCCAACTTCGACGGCACCTGCATCCGCCAGACCGCCAATGCCCTGGGCATGCGCACCGATGCCTCCACCAAGTACGAGAAGGGCCTGAACCCCCTGGACACCTATCCCGCCATTCAGCGGGCCTGCGAGCTGGTGGAGCAGCTGGGCGCCGGTGATGTCATGGACGGCGTCATCGATGTGCTGAACTATGTGCCCGATCCTGTTACCGTGGCCTTTGAGCCCGAAAAGATCAACCGCCACCTGGGCACGGATCTCAGCCGCGAGGACATGGTCATGTATCTGGGCCGTCTGGGCTTCACCGTGGAGGGCGATCAGCTCCACGTTCCCACCTGGCGTACCGACATCCACTATATGGCCGACGTGGCCGAGGAAGTGGCCCGGATGTACGGCTACAACAACATCCCTGTTACCACCTTCAAGGGCGCGGCTGCCAAGGGCGGCTATACCCCTGAGCAGAAGCTCAAAAATCAGGCCGGGCTGGTCTGCCGCAGCATGGGCTACAGTGAGATCCTCACCTATTCCTTCGGCAGCCCTTCCATGTTCGACCTGATCCGCATTCCCCAGGACAGCCCCCTGCGGAAGCCCATCCGGATCCTGAACCCCCTGGGCGAGGATACCTCCATTATGCGGACCACCTC